>JBKPCL010000164.1:0-6371 GCA_046727335.1 Actinomycetota bacterium | reverse complement strand
GGTCGTAGCCCGCGTCGCCGGGATGCTGCCGGCTCGGCAGCGGCAGGTCAGGATCGATCCGGCGGATCTCGATGCGCACGGCCGCGGACGTTACCGAAGCTCTCTGTTTGGAGCAGATGCGGTCGATTGCGGCCGTCTTCGCGCCAAACAGGTTGGGGCCTCAGGCGACGTCGGCGAGGTCTTCGGCAAGCGCCGCGTGTTGCTCGTCGTTCAGGACGACGTCTGCGTGGTATTCGGGATGGTCGACGACGACGCGCACCTCGCCATCCCGGAACCGCTCGATCTGCTCGGGGCGGAATCGGAACTTGAGAAAGTGCACCGCGGCTGTGATGTCGTCCCGCGTCAGGCGCATCTCGTCTTCGTCGGTCGGCGCGCCGCGTACGCTCGAGCCGTCATCGAGCACGATCATTACCGACCCTTCGATGCCGACGAGCCGCGGCAGCCATTCCCGCAACGCCAGCTCTGACGTCAGCTCCAGCAGGAGCGTGCCGGACAGCTCGCCGGAATCGGGAATCAGCTGGTTGTACGTCTCGACCTCGTGCGCGATCTGTTCGTCGCGCAGCAAGCGCTCAGCCCGCGCCATCTCCTGCACCTGCCAGCGCATGGTGTCGGTGTTCTCGAACACGAGGCTCGCAATCGGCCCGAGCGCAACCCGACGCCGTCGCTTCAGCTCGATGATGAGCCGGCGGAAGTCGTCGCGCTCGCGCTCGTAGGCGCGGAAGTCCTGGATGTCGTCGACGGTGAGCTTTTTCATCGCGGTCAATCCGGTTCCTCGAGCCCGTACGCGCGCGCCAGCACCTGCATCGGATGGATCGGAGGCTTGCCGCTGCCTTCGTGGATGGCGACGTTCGCCAGCTGACAGTCACCGGCGATCAGCGTCGCGTCCGACTCGCGCACCTTCTCCATCAGTGGCTTCGCCACGCGGCGCGCGAGCTCGAGATTCTCGGCCCGCAAACCCCACGTGCCGTCGATCGCCGAGCAGCGCTCGACCACCTGCACCTTGGCGCCGGTGAGCTGCATGAGCTGCGAGCTCTTCGGGCCGATGTGCTGGGCGCGGTAATGGCACGCCGAGTGCCACAGGATCGTGTCGTACGTCGTGCCCTCGAAGTTGGTGTCCAGCCGGTCGGTGCGGTGCGCGTTCATGAGTAGCTCGGACACGTCGACGGTCGCACCCGCGACGCGCCGGGCCGCGTCGGTACCGAGAAAGGCTGGATACTCGTCCTTCAACGTGTAGCCGCACGTCGGCTGTGGCACCACAATCTGCTTGCCCGCCTCGACGGACGGCAGCAGCGCCTCGACGTTGCGTTGGGCGGCGACGCGGAACCGATCGGCATCGCCGGCGTCGAGCCACGGCATGCCGCAACAGACCTGACCCTCGGGCAGCGAGCACGCAAACCCGTTCCGCTCCAACACCGCGACCATCGCCTTGCCGATCGCCGGCTCTTGGTACTCGACGAGACAGCTCGGGAACAGCGCAACCTCTCCACGGTGCCCGTCGCCGCGCGGTTGACCGCGACCTCGGAACCACTTCGAGAAGCGCACCTTGTCGAACGTCGGCAGCAGCCGGTCTCGCGCAATCCCCGTGACCTTCTCCATGACTGTGCGCGCCGGCTTCAAGCGTCCCGTCGCGTTGACGATCGGCGCGAGGGTCGTCGCAAACTTGCCCTGGAGATCGGTGCGCGCGAGCAGACGCGCCGAGAACGAGTCCTCGCCTTGCCGGCCTTGAATCGTGAGCGACCGCAGCATCAGCTGGGGAAAGTCGACCTTCCATTCCTGCTGCTGATCCGGCGTGTACGGACAAATCACGTGGCAGAGCTTGCACTGGTAGCACTCGTCGACGACGCGCTTGTGTTGCGCGTCGGTCAGCTCGTCGACGTGCTCAGTGCCGCCCAGCTCGTCGATCATCGAAAAGAGCGATCGAAAACTCGGGCAGAGCTTCACGCAGATACGGCAGTCGCTGCAGATGTGGAACGTGCGGTCACGTTCGGTTCGCGCGTCGCTCGGGTCGAACCACGCCGGGCTGAGCGGGTCGTACAGGTGTTGTGCCATGGCGCGCTCCGTGCTGGCGGTCAACGATCCGAAACGAGCTGGTCCGAAACGAGCTGATCCGAAACGAGCTGGTCGGAAACGAGCTGGTCGGAAACGAGCCGGTCCCGGGAAGCCTTCCCGGGACCGCCTAGCTTCAGCTCAGTTCAGTACGGGCGTCAGAAGTCGAGGTTCTCGAGGCCCGACTGGAACCGGCCGGCGTGGCTCTTCTCGGCGCGGGCGAGGGTCTCGAGCCACTCGGCGATCTCGTCGAAGCCTTCGTCGCGAGCCGTGCGCGCGAACCCCGGGTACATCTCGGTGTACTCGTACGTTTCGCCCGCGACCGCCGAACGCAGATTGTCGGCGGTGGCGCCGACGGCTTCGCCGGTCACCGGATCGCCGACCTCGGCGAGGAAGTCGAAGTGCCCGAACGCGTGGCCGGTCTCGCCCTCGGCGACCGAGCGAAACAGCGCCGCGATCTCAGGGCGGCCTTCCACGTCGGCTTTCTGCGCGAAGTACAGGTAGCGGCGGTTCGCCTGGCTCTCGCCGGCGAACGCCTCCTTCAGGTTTTCGTGGGTCTTGGTGCCGTTCAGTTGGGGCATCGGAAAAATGACTCCTTGGAAGGTCAGGGAACTTCGATCACGACTGGGTAGTGCAGGCGTCGCAACGGCCTCGGAAGATCACCTGGACGTCGTCGATGACGAAGTCGCGTCGGTAGCGAGCCGGGACACGCAGTCGATCGAACTCGACCGGGAGGTCTCGGATCCGCCCACACGCCGTGCACACGAGGTGGTGATGATCGTCCTCGACGTTCGGGTCGACGCGCAACGTACCCGTGCCGAGGTCGAGCACATGCACCTCGCCGAGCGCTTCGAGGTCGTGGACGGTCTGATAGACGGTCTTGAGGGAGATCGTCGGCATCTCGCTCCGGGCCCGCTCGTACAACGCCTCGACCGTCGGATGGGCGTCGTCGCCGTGGAGCAGGCGGAAGATCGCCTGCCGCTGCGGGGTGACGCGAAGTCCTTGTTCGCGGAAGAGCGTCGTCAGCTCGGGGACCGTCTTCATGACAACGAGAGTCTATCAACAATGATTGTCGAGAAGCAACCGAGGCGCGACGGGCGCGATGCTGCGCCGATGCTGTTGATAGGCGACGTCTTCACGAACGCAGCTCAGGTTGTCCCGCACCAGGTCGCGGCGACACTGGACGATGAGTCGGTGACGTTCGGCGAACTCGACCGTGCTGGCAACCGACTGGCGAATGCGCTCGCCGGCGCGGGCGTCGGGCGCGGCGATCGGGTGTTGTGGTGGAGCGACACGAGCCTCGAAGCGCTTCCCGTCTTCGTGGGCCTCGCGAAGCTCGGCGCCGTCTTCGCGCCGTTGAACGCGCGCGCCGCCGTCGACGAGGTCGCGCCGGTGGCGGAGTACGCACGTCCCCGGCTCCTGCTCGCCGGGACTTCGCACGCGGACGCGGCCGCGGAGCTCGCGGCCAGGACAGCCATCGAAACGATGGGCATGGCGGCGCTTCCCCGCGGCGCGGACACGCCGCCGGCCATCAGTGCGCTCGACGAGCGCGATGCCCACGTCATCTTCTTCACCAGCGGCAGCACCGGACTTCCCAAAGGCGTGGTGCTGTCGCACCGCGCCAACTGGCTGCGGACCTTTGTCGGGGCCACGACCACGAGCGGCGGCGCGGGGACCGTGTGCATGTTCCCGCTCTTCCACATGGCCGGCTGGACGATCGCGCTCGGCGCGTGGCATGCGCGTCGCCCCGTCCACTTCGTCCGCACGCCAGATGCCGAGACGTTGCTCGACACTGCTGCGCGCCACCGGGCCGCGCGCCTGTACTGCATCCCGGCGGTGTGGGCACGCATTCTCGAGCGCGGTGTGCGCGGCTACGACCTCTCGGCGCTGATCGAAGCCGATACGGGGACGTCGGCAACTCCACCCGAGCTGCTCAGCGCGCTCAAGGCAGCACTCCCCCACACCAGCACCCGCGTCTTTTACGGATCGACCGAGGCTGGACCGGGCACCCAGCTCGGCGACGCGGACCTGTTCCACAAGCCGGGCAGTGTCGGCGTGGCGCAGCCGACCGTCGACGTGAAGCTCACCGGCGACGGAGAAGTGTGCCTCCGCAACTCATTCCTGATGGACGGCTACTTCGCAGCACCCGAAGCCACCGCCGAGGTCATGCGCGACGGCTGGTACCACACGGGCGATCTCGGCGCGTTCGACGCCGACGGCTATTTGTCGATCGTCGGACGAGCACGCGATGTGATTCGCACGGGTGGCGAGACGGTCGCGCCACCTGAAGTCGAACGCGTGTTGGCAACACACCCCGACATCGATGAGGTCGCGGTGATCGGCGTTCCTGACCCACAGTGGGGCGAGGTCGTCACCGCCGTCGTCGTCGTGCGCGCGGGTGCGCCGGCTCCGGATCTCGAGACGCTGCACGCCTTCTGCTCCGACCGCCTCGCACCGTTCAAACGGCCGCGGCGCGTCGCCGTCGTCGACGCGCTGCCGCGCACGGCCGCCACGGGTCAGGTCCAGCGGACGCTTCTGGTCGAACGGCTGCAAGCCGCGCGATCGCAGTAGCACGACAGGCCGGCACGCGCGGCGGGCGCGTGCCGGCGTTCCCGCGTTCCTGCGATTTCAGTCGTGCTTGAAGTGCATCTGCGCGTATGGCAGTGACAACGTCAACGTTCCGTCGGCATTGCACGCGTAGGTCGCGGTGCCGCTCAAGCCGTACAGCTTCTGGATCTCGCCGCTCTGTCCCAACGGCCAGTTGATCGAGAACGAGCTGCCGAAGATCGTTCCGCTCGCACTCAGCGTGCCCGTGACATTCTGCAACGTGAAGGTGATGTTGTTGCCGCTGGTCGTGTACGTGCCCGACGCCGACGCGTTCACGGACGCCGTCACGTCGAAGTTCGATCCGGTGATGTGCAGGGTTTGGTCGGCGGTGAGCGACCAGGTGTTCGGCGATCCCGGTGTGAGCGTGAGCGTGACGCCGCTGCCGGAACCCGTCACCGTCGCGTTGCCGAGCAGCGTCTGCAGCGAGTCGGTGATGGTCTCGCTGGTCAGTACCCAGGTGCCCGCGGGACACGTGCCGCCCCCGCCGCCAGGCTGAAACGTGACCCCGCCCGGAATGCATCCGGCCCCGATCAGCGCGAACAGCCCGATGCAGAGCGCTGCGAACGACCTACGCGTCGCCACCGTCTTCATGTTGCGTCCCTCCCCAGAACGTGCTGTCGGGAACCTAACTGTCGGCCCCGAACGGTGCAATCATCGCCCTGGTCAGGTGTCGTTTTTGCACCGCATTGCCGGGTGGGAATAGTGTTCTCGTGATGCAGAACACTGTTCCGGTGGTTGAGCTGGACATCGCCGAGCGGGCGCTGGCGAACCGTCGGGACGCGTACCTCGTCGAGGTGCGCCGGCTCATCGATGCGGCCTTTGCGGTGATGTCGGAGACCGGAGAGATCGATCCGCCGGTTCGCGACATCGTCAAGCGTGCCGGACTCTCGAATCAGGCGTTCTACCGGCACTTCGCGTCGAAGGACGCCCTCCTCCTCGCCGTGCTCGCCGACGGTCAACGCCAACTCGTCGAGTACCTGCGACGCCGGGTCGCGACGACGAGTGATCCCGCCGAGCAGATCCGGCGCTGGGTCGGCGGCGTGCTCGCCCAGGCACGGAACACGTCGGCGGCGCGCGCCACCCGTCCCTTTGCGCTGAACGGGGAACGGCTCGCGGCGCGATTCCCGGCCGAGCTGGCGGCGAGCCGGGCCGAGCTACTCGAGAGCCTGACCCCGGCGGTGCGCGCGCTTGGAGGCGACGAGCAGGATGCCGCGTTCGTGCGCGACCTTGCACTCGCGCGCATGAACGACGCGATTGCGATGGCGCGTACTCCGACGAGCGCGGAGGTCCGGCGTGTCGTCGCGTTCTGTCTCGACGGCGCTCGCGGAGGTCGCGCTCGTGGAACGTGAGCTGCTCATCACGGGGATCGGCGGTCAGGGCGTCCAACTCGCGGCCCAGGTCATCGCTCGCGCCGCGACTCTCGAAGGTCGCAACGTCATGTACTTCGGCCTGTACGGCGGCATGATGCGCGGCGGCAACACCGACGACACCGTCGTCTTCGCCGACGAACCCATCGAGGCGCCGCCGGTCGTCTCGCACGCGTGGTCGGCGATCGCGATGCACGACGAGTTCTGGGCGCCCATCGAGCCCAAGCTGCGACCGGGCGGGCTCGTCCTCGTGAACGACACGACGTTCACGCACCAGATCACGGCTTCCGTCACAGTCCACCGCGTACCCGCGACGACCGTCGCGGCCGACATCGGGAACCCTCTGGGCGG
>JBKPCL010000163.1:0-16405 GCA_046727335.1 Actinomycetota bacterium | reverse complement strand
TCGGCGAGGCCCTCCCAGCCGTTGAGCTCCCACATATTCACGACTTCGGGCCATCGTCCGGTCGAGCCCACGGTTCCCCACACGCCGAAGCAGAGCATGTCGCGCTCGGCGCGAGCGATCGGACACCAGTTCGCCGTCATGTGGTGCATGTAGCGGGCGCGGTTGTGCCCGATGATGTCGATGAACTCGTGGATGTAGATCTTCTCGTTGGTCATATGAGTCGTTGACTAGAGGTCGTCGACATAGGTGTCGGTGCCGGGAACGGTGCGCAGGAAGGGACTGGCGTAGGAGGCCGGCTCACCGCTCAATGCTGGTGCGATCACCTCCTTCCACACCGTGAGCGGATCACTCTCGCAGAACGCGAGCACGAGCACATGCGGACCGGCCGTCGCCGTCGCCATGATCACGCGCTCGCGAACCAGGCCGACCGCAACGGGGACGTCGGTGCCGACGATCGCTCGCGTCCACTCCTCGGCCCGATCACTCGCAGCGGTGTCGAACGCGACCGCCACGACGCCGTCGAAGCATCGGTCGAGCGCGACGGCCGCGCGAAGTCCTTCGGTGCCGTAGTCCCAGGCGTACTGGTAGATCGCGGTGTGCAGGTGTTCGCGTTCGCCGAACATCCGCCCGCCCTCGGCCGAGAGCGCCTGCATCTGCTGCTCCACCCACTCGTCCCACGTGGACTGCATGCCGGGCAGGACCCAACACGTCGCGAGGTACGAGCCGCGGCGCGGGTCGCCGAACAGATCGTGCGCCGGCCGCACGTCTTTGCACGCGCGCGTCGCGACCCAGCGCGCGCCCGCGAACACTCCGGGACCCGCCATCGTCGCCGCGTAGAAGTGGTCGCGTTCGTACCACCGGTTGAACTCGCGTTCGTGACCGGCATGAGGCTCGATGTAGGCGACGATCGCAGTGCCGATGCCGACCTCGAAGGTCATCTCGGTTGCCACCGCGCGTCGCGCTTCTCGGCGAACGCTCGCGGGCCTTCCTCCTGGTCGGGGTGGCCCCACATCGACACCAACTCGGCGGCACCGGCGCGGCAGGCGTCGGTGAGGCCGAGCTCGAGCGCGCCCCACAGCGCCCGTTTCGTCGCCGCCATCGCGGCCGGCGAGTTCTTCGCGATCTTCTCCGCGAGCGCCTGCGCTTCTTCGCGGAGCCGCTCCGGTGGGTCGACGACCTGACTCACCATCCCGAGCTCATATGCGCGCTGGGCCGACATGCGCTCGTACCGTCCGACGAACGCCATACGCATGACGGCTTCGACCGGGATGCGCTTCATCAAGCCGATCGCTTCGATCGCGACGACCTGCCCGACGGACACGTGCGGATCGACGAACTGCGCGTCCGCCGCCGCGATCACGATGTCGGCGTCTGCGACCCAATGGAACGCGCCGCCCGCGCACAGGCCGTTGACCGCCGTGATCACCGGCTTCCACACCAGGTTGTGCCACGCGGTGAAATGCAAGTCGAACTGCTCGACCGATGCTCGGTAGCGCTCCATACCGACACCGTCGGAGGCGATCTCGGCGACGTCCACTCCGGTTTGGAAGGCCCGGCCTTCGCCGGTGTGGACGATGACGCGCACCTCGGGATCGGCGTCCAATGTTTTCCACGCAACCTCGAACTCGTCGCGCATCTTCGCGTTCATCGCGTTCAGCTGCCCGGGTCGGTTGTTGATCAGCCAACCGACCGGTCCGACGCGCTCGAGCCGCAACGTCTCCAATTCCGGATACGTCATGACGCGCTCACTCTCGGGAAACGCTCGAGTGCGGCCCACAGCGCACGCTTCGTCCCGGCGAGGGCAGCCGGCGAGTTGCGCGCGATGTTCTCGGCGAGCGCCTGCGCTTCGTCGTGCAGTCGCTCGGGCGGGTCGACGACCTGGCTGAGAATGCCGAGCTCGTACGCGCGCTGCGCCGGCATCCGCTCGTGCCACCCCACGAACGCCATCCGCAGAATCGGCTCCATCGGCGACTTCTTCACCAGCGCGATGGTCTCGAACGCGCTCACTTGGCCGATCGAAACGTGCGGATCGAGAAACGACGCCGACACGGCCGCGATCACGATGTCCGCGTCAGCGACGAAATGAAGGCCGCCGCCCGCACACAGTCCGTTCACCGCCGCGATCACCGGCTTCCACACTTCGTTGTGCCACGCGGTGAACCGCAGCTGGAAATCGCGGGTGCGGCGCGCTTGCTCACGGAGCGCGTCCCGATCTTGCGCGAGCTGCACCACGTCGAGTCCCGTCTGGAAGGCGTCACCATTCCCGGTGTTGACGATGACGCGGACGTCGGGGTCGGCGTCGAGCTCGCGCCAGGCCGTCTCCAGCTCGCGCATCATGCGGGCGTCCATGGCGTTTCCGGCTTCGGGGCGATCGAAGATCAGCCAGCCCACCGGACCACGTCGCTCCACGCGAAGTGTCTCGTAGGTCATCAGCCGCGTGGGACCTCACGCCACCGCACACCTCGCCACGGATCGGGTTCGCGTGGCAGGCCGAGCACTCGCTCGCCGAGGATGTTCTTGTTCACTTCGGTGGTACCGCCTTCGATCGTGTTCGCGCGACTCCTCAGCATGCCCTTCACTTCCCGCGGCAGCGTCTGGGCGTACGTCGTCGCAGCCTCGCCCGCTTCCCAGGCGAACGCGCTCGCGCCGAGCACCCGAACGGCCAGCTCTTGGATGCGCTGGTTCAGCGTGCCTTGGTGCACCTTGCCGACGGAGCTCTCCGGCCCGGGCGCGCGACCGGCCTTGACACCGGCGCGCACACGCTGGTTCGTCCAGTCTCGGATGCGCTCTTCGGCGTAGACGCGCATGAGCTCCTGGCGCAGTCGCGCGTCCAACCAGGTGCCGTTGGCGCGCGCGGCGGTGATGACGTGCTCCGCTCCCCGACCGCCGATGCGGTCGACACCACCCGAACCCGCGCCGGACACCATTTGACGTTCGCCGGAGAGCGTCGCGTTCGCGACGCGCCAGCCGTCCCCGACCGCGCCGACTCGATGCGCGTCAGGGACGATTGCGCGGTCGAGAAACACCTCGTTGAAGTCGACGTCGCCCGCGATGTGGCGAAGCGGCCGGACCTCGACGCCGGGCTGGTGCAGTTCGAGAAGGAAGTACGTGATGCCGTCGCGCTTCGGGACATCGGGATCGGTGCGCGCGAGCGCGACGCCGAAGTCGGCAAGGTGCGCCCACGTCGTCCACACCTTCTCTCCGGTCAGGAGCCAGCGATCGCCGTCGCGTTCCGCGCGTGTGGCGAGGGACGCGAGGTCGGAACCCGCGCCAGGCTCGGAGAAGAGCTGACACCACTTCTCCTCATTGCGCACGATCGGCGGCAGGAAACGGAGGCGCTGTTCCTCGGTGCCGTGCGCGAACAGTGCCGGCGCGGCGAGGTTCAGCCCGAGCGGGTTGAGCCGCCCGAGGTTGTACGGACGCAGCACCCGTTCGATGACTCGGGCTTGGGCGGGACGAAGGTCGAGACCTCCGTACGCGACCGGCCAGGTCGGCGCGACGAGTCCCGACGCGGCGAATGTGGGATACCACGCTTCGTACGCCTGTCGCGACCGCACTTCGCGAATCGCCGCCGCGCCGCCCCGCCGTGCGGCAGCAATCCATTCAGCCGGCACGCGCTCGTGCACCCACCCCTCCACGGCGTCGACGAGCTCGGCGTCGCTCGTCGTCGCCGCGACCGCGAGGCGCGTAGGAGACGAAGGCGTAGCCGACCGGAGGGGAGGCGAAGCCGGGAGTCGACCAGTCGTCATCGTCATCGTCCCTCGAAACGCGGGTCGCGGTGCTCCTTGAACGCCGCGAGCCCTTCGCGGAAGTCCTCACTGCGGGAGGACAGCTCCATCGCGAACGCTTCGTTTGCGAGATGCTCCGCGAGCGGCAGGCCGGCACCCGTGTGCAAGAGCCACTTCGTCAATCCCAGCGCGACCGTCGGGCCGTTCGCGAGTTGCGCGGCCACGGCTTCGACCGCGTCGTCGAGATCCGATCCCGCAACGCTGCCATGAATCGCACCCCACGCCGAGGCTTCACGACCGTCGAGCGTGCGTCCGAGCAGCAGCAGCTCGCGGGCGCGGACTTCTCCGACGCGGCGCGGCAACAGCCACGTCGCGCCACTGTCCGGCGTGAAGCCGCGTTGGGCGAACGGCTCCCAGAACTGCGCGTCGTCAGCCGCGATCGTGAGGTCGGCCGCGAGCGCGAGCTGGAAGCCGATACCCGCGGCCCAGCCACGTACCGCGCACACGACCGGCACCTGGACCGAGCACACCGCGGGGATCAACCGGTGCGCTTGCGTCGGCAGACGCCGCTGGATGCTGCCGGCCCGAGGCCGGCGCGCCTCCCCTGCCGTTGCGCTCTTGTTGCGCGCCACGATGTCGGCGCCGGCGCAGAAGTCGTCGCCCGATCCGCTGAGCAGGATCACCCGCACTCGATCCTCGACACCTGCGGCGTCGATCGAATCGATCAAGCCCGCCATCATCACGTCGTCGATCGCGTTGCGCTTCTCGGGCCGGTCGAGCCGTAAACGGAGTACTCCGGCGTCGTCGAGGCGCACGTCGAGCCCGTCGACCGATTGGAAGGCGCGCACCGTCAACGCCTCGAGAATTCCACGGAGATCGCGTCGAGCGCACTCTGCAGGTCGCCGGCTTGTCCTGGCGGGTCGGGCAGCCGAACCGCGCCGTACCCGCGACTGGGGAGCAAGACGGTCGCGGTGCCCGGTGTCGTCACGTCTTCGCGCTGATTCGTCGCCCAGAGCTCGAGGTCGACGGCGGGACGCTCACCGTCGGCGAGGTACTTCCGCACAACCGTCCCGAGCAGCCATTGCGTGTCACCGACGTAGTTGAACCGTCGGAACTCGCATTCGAGCTTCCACAGCCAGGCGTCGTCGCCCATCCAGTCCGTGCACAGATGGATGAGCCACGTCTCGCGCATCCGGCCGTAGTCGTACGTGGTCGGATTGCCCGCACGACGTGCAAACTCCGGATCCCAGTGCACGCGCTGCATGACGTCCGGCACGTTCAGATCGTCGCGCTGGAAGAAGCGCGGTATCCGCTGACGATTCCGATAACCGAGCCGCAGCGGCTTCACTCCGTAGAGGCCCATGCCCATGCCCGCGTGCCAGCAGATCATGTCGGTGACCGTCAACGGACCCTTCACCATCGGCCCGACGGTGTCACCCTCGTTGACGTCTTCCCACCACCGCGGCTCCGCGCCCCTCGACACTTCGGCTCCGTACTGCGCGTCGATCTCGGCAATCTGCTCGTCGGTATACGGGGCGATCTGGATGTGGTCGTACTTCTTGCGCTCGCGCGCCGCAGCCCGTTCGGTTCGCACCATGAGCCGATACTGTCCCGAGAGCATCGCGCCCGTCTCGTCGCGAAACACCTGCGCCGTCCATTCGTGGACCGCCCGGCCCGCGAACTCGCTGGTCTTGTCGAGCGCGGCGACGAGCGCGTTGCGGCGGTACGTCCGTTTGAGCGGCGTGAGCGGCGCCCACCATTCCCGCGCACTCGCGGCGTAGAAGGCGTGCACGCCGCGCAGCGGATCACCTTGCATCAGCGCGCGGTGCTCGGGTGCGACCTCGGTCACCTCGTCTTCACCGATGAGCGTGTCGCCACCGACCAGCGCCGGTGACGCGATCGCGCTGCCCCATCGCGTCTTCGAGCCATACTCCGGATCGCACCACAACGGATTGTCATCGCCGTACGCGTACGCAACGTTGCGGAACGTGTCGTGCGTCGGCAGCGTGTAGAGCGGCGGTTGCGGATGCGGCTCCGGAATACCGATGCGCGCGCGCAGCCGCGCGACTCCTTCATCGGTGATGCGACCGGTTTCGATGCCGAATACCCTACTGAGGCGTGCCGAACGAGAGCCTGCCCGAGACCATTCCCGCAGTGTTGCAACGCGCCGCCGCGCGCTTCCCGGCGCAGGAGGCGCTGGTCGACGAGCGAGCGCGTCTCACGTTCTCGGACCTCGCGGCGGCCGCGACCGAGGCCGCGCGCGCGCTCATCGCTTCCGGAATCGAGGCCGGCGATCGGGTCGCGATCTGGGCGCCGAACACCACCGAGTGGGCGATCGCCGCGTTGGGCATCTACCGCGCCGGCGGCGTCATCGTCCCCGTCAACACGCGCTTCAAGGGCGGCGAGGCCGCGTACATCCTCAACCGGGCGCGGGCCAAGCTCATCTTCACCGTCACCGACTTCCTCGACACGGACTATGCGGAGCTGCTCGCCGCGGCGGAGCCGGTGCCGAGCCTCACCGACCGGGTCATCCTCCGCGGCACACCGGCAGCAGGCACGACATCGTGGGCTGACTTCCTCGCCCGCGGCGAGTCGGTCCCGGAAGAGGACGTCGATGCCCGGTCGGCGGCGCTGCGAGCTGACGATCTCTCGGACATCCTGTTCACGTCCGGCACCACCGGGCGCCCGAAGGGCGCCATGCTGATGCACGGCGCGAGTGTCCGCGCCTATGACGCGTGGTCGACCGTCGTCGGACTGCGCGCCGGCGATCGCTACCTGGTCGTCAATCCGTTCTTTCACGCCTTCGGGCTCAAAGCCGGAATCCTCGCGAGCCTCATCAAAGGCGCGACGATCGTCCCGCACGCCGTCTTCGACGTCGACGCCGTCATGCGACGCGTCGTCGAAGAGCACGTCTCGATGCTGCCGGGCCCTCCGACGATCTACCAGTCGATTCTCGATCATCCGCGCGTCGGCGAGTTCGACATGGCGAGCCTGCGCCTCGCGGTCACCGGCGCCGCCGCCGTTCCCGTCGAGCTGATCCGGCGAATGCGCGCCGAACTCGGCTTCGAGACGATCGTCACCGGTTACGGGCTGACCGAAGCAACCGGTATCGCCACCATGTGCCGGCACGACGACGATCCGGAGACGATTGCAACGACGTGCGGCCGCGCGATTCCGGGCGTCGAGGTGATCGTGATCGACGACGCTGGCAAAGAGGTGCCGCGGGGCGAACCGGGCGAGGTCGTCGTGCGCGGCTACAACCTCATGAAGGGTTTTCTCGACGATACAGCCGCGACGAAAGAAGCCATCGACGACGACGGCTGGTTGCACACCGGCGACGTCGGCGTGATGAACGAGCACGGGAATCTCCGCATCACCGATCGCAAGAAGGACATGTTCATCGTCGGCGGCTTCAACGCGTATCCGGCCGAGATCGAGAACATGCTCACCGAGCATCCCGCGATCAGCCAGGTGGCGGTTGTGGGCGTCGGTGATCATCGACTCGGCGAAGTCGGGTGCGCGTTCGTCGTGCTCCGGCCCGGCAAGCAGCTCACGGGCGACGAGCTCATCGAGTGGAGCCGACCGAGGATGGCGAACTACAAGGTGCCGCGCCGCGTCGAGTTCGTCGACGCGTTGCCACTCAACGCGAGCGGCAAAGTCCTCAAGTACGAGCTCCGCGACCGCGACCGCCCGGGTTAGATCGTCCAGCGGTAGTTGTCGTCGGGCCAGTACACGACACCGGCTTCGGCGAGCGCGTCCATCTCGTCCGCGTCGTGGCCCAGCCACTCGAGGATCTCACGGGTGTGCTGGCCGACGAGCGGCGGCGGACCGTTGACGCGGCCCGGCGTCTCCGAGAAGTCGATGAACGCGCCGTACTGGCGCATGGGACCGACGATCGGCTGCTCGTATTCGGCGACCAGACCGAGTCGCTCGTTGTCGGCGTCGAACAGCACGAGCTCGCCGGCGTTCGAGTCGAGCGGGATCTCGTTGGGAACGCCGGCATCGTCGAGCAAGCGCGACCAGACGATCGACGTCTTCGTCGCGAAGCGGGGCTCGAGCAGCGACTCGAGCTGCTCGCGGTGCTCGCCTCGTGCTGACGCGGTCGCGAATCGAGCGTCGTCGGTGAGTTCGGGCGCGCCGACGGCAGCGCACAGCGCGGCCCAGTGTTCCTGCGCGACGGCCGCCAGCTGGAGCCACCCGTCCGTCGTTCGATACAGCCGGTACAGGGCGCTGATCCCACACTGATCTGCGTCGAGTTGCGGCCGCGGCACGGCCGTGCCGTCGACGAGGAGCGCGTCCGACGAGAGCATCGCGGCGCCGTCGAGCAGCGACGTCCACAGCTCTTGGCCCTCCCCCGTCCGCCGTTGGTGGTACAGCGCGGCGAGGCATCCGACGACGGAGAGCATCGCGTTGGCGGTATCGGTCATGCCGAAGCGCAGATACAGGGGCGCGTTGCCTTCGCGGACGGGGCCGGCTTCGTACTCGAGACCGGCGGCGGCTTGGTAGAGCGGATCGAGACCTCCGAAGCGCGCGAGCGGCCCTTCGAGACCGTACGCCCACGTATTGCAGTAGACGACGTCGGGATTGACGGCCTTGCAGTCCTCGTACGCGATTCCGAGTCGTTTCGCGACGCCGGCCGTCATGTTGTGGTGGACGATGTCGGCCCGTTCGACGAGCTCGAGCGCGATCTCGTGGCCACGCTCCGTTTTGAGGTCGAGGGCGATGTCGCGCTTGCCGCGCTGGCAGCCCGAGAACGGCTGGTTGACGAAGCGCATGCCGTCGCCGGTCACCGGCTCGACCTTGATGACGTCGGCTCCGAGGTCGCCGAGCACCATCGGACCGAACGGGCCGGCGAGATACTGGCCGAAGTCGATGACAGTGACTCCTTCGAGCGCGTGCATCAGGCTGCTCCGCTGATCGCCGCGATCTCGGCGTCGGAGTAGCCGAGCGCGCCGAAGATCTCCCGATTGTGCTGGCCGGGATCCGGGCGCGAACCCGTGATGCCACCCGGCGTCGACGCGAGATGGATCGGCACGCCGACCTGCGTGGTGCGACCGAGATGCGCGTCGTCCACGGTCGCGATCATGTCGTTCGCGGCGAGCTGCGGATGCGGCTGGCCGTTCGCGCCGAGCGCCGCCTCCATCGTGTCGATGGCTTCGATCGCGTGGTTGTTGTCACGGAATTCCGCGAGGAGCTCGTCGCGCTTCCGCGCCTTGTACGCGGCCCGGCGCTTCGGCGTCAGCTGGGCGCGTTCTTCGGCCGACAGCGTCGGATAACGCAGTGGATCGGACGCCTCGGGCACGCCGAGGATCTCGTCCTGCGACTTCACCGGCGCGAGACCGCTCATCACCGACGTATGCACCCACTTGTCGTCGGCAACCTCGAAGATCATCTCCTGATGCACGCCCGGTGGATACGACTTCACCATCGTGCCGAAGAAGTTGCTGCGCGCCTTCGGCGCCCACGTCCAGATCTGCGTGGTGTACAGCAGCACACCCTGCAAGAGCGATGTGCGCACGTGTTGGCCGCGACCCGTCTCCTCGCGCGCGACGAGGGCGGCGAGGATGCCGGTCGGCACGAGGAACATCGCGGCCATGCTCGGCAGCGGCACGTGCAAGAAGATCGGGCCCAGACGCCAGCCCGGCTGTTCCCACTGCTGGCCGCTGCTGGCTTGCACGAGCGCGTCGTAGCCGGGCCGTCCCGCGAACCGGTGGCCGTCGGGATAGGCCGGGCACGAGCAATAGACGAGACGCTCGTTGCGAGCGTGGAGTGCGTCGTAGCCGATACCGAGCCGGTCGGTGACGCCCGGCCGGAACGTCTCGACGAGGACGTCGGCGTCGTCGGCGAGCCGGTGAAACGCAGCGAGGCCTTCCGGCTTCTTCAGGTCGACGGTCACCGACCGGCGGGACCGGTTCCACACCGCGTAGCCGTTGTATTCACGGAAGGGATCGCCGCCGGGCGGCTCGACCTTGACGACATCGGCACCTTGCTCGGCGAGGAGCAGCACGCCGAGCGCGCCCGCGATCCCCCACGACAGGTCGAGCACTTTCAGTCCGTCGAGCGCGCCGGGCATCCGTCCTCCTGGTCAGCCCTCGTGTCGAGCATGGAATCTTCGCACCGACCTGACATGAGTGTCACGTTGTGGCAGCAACGTTTCGGCCCAGGCAGGCGGCCAGCTGCTCGATCGGTGACGCGTCGTCGGCCACCGGCTGAGGCGCGGCGAATGGGCTGCGGTCGGGCGGCACGTCGGGCAGCCGCGCCCGCGTGAATTGCAGTGCCTGCTCGGTGACGTCGTCCGGGAACCGCGACGCCTGCGAGGTCGCGCGAGCGAGGTCCCAGCCGTGCACCAGCAGTTCGGTGATACGGAGGTGCACCACGACGACGCCGGGAACGGTGCCGATCGGCGACGGGAACGTCTGCTCCATCACGCCAGGAAGTGACAGCGCCTCCAACAATGCGCGACCCGATTGCTGATAGGCGCCGACCGGATCGTTGCCGAGGTGATCCTCGCGACGGAACTCGTGGAGCTGCGCAGGCGTGCGCGATTGACCGCGGACGATCTCCGCGAACATGTGATTGCCGCCGACGAAGTGGTTCACAAGCTGCCGAACATTCCAGTCCGTGCAAGGCGTCGCGATGCCCCATTGGTCGTCGTGCACGCCGGCGACGAGCTCACCTGTGGCCTCAACGACGCGTGCCAGCTGATCGACAGGGCGGTCGCTCACGAGCGTCACGCTATCTGGGCAGATGGGCCCGATCGGGCCGTCCTGACGACGTCGTAAGCTCGCGATATGCGTGTTGACGACATGATCTTCATCAGCGTCGACGATCACGTGGTCGAACCGCCGGGCATGTTCGACGGCCGGTTGCCGGCCAAGTACGCGGAGGCCGCGCCGCGCGTCGTGCGTACCGACGACGGCAACGACGTGTGGACCTTCAACGGTGAGACGATCCCGAACATCGGGCTCAACGCGGTCGCCGGCCGTCCGAAGGAGGAGTACGGCGTCAACCCGACGGCGTTCGACGAGATGCGACCGGGCTGTTACGACGTCCACGAGCGCGTCAAGGACATGAGCGGCGGCGGCGTCCTCGCCACGATGAACTTCCCCTCGTTCCCGTCGTTCTCGGGACGCCTCTTCGCGGCGTGCTCCGACAAGGATCTCGCGCTCGCGGTCTTGCAGGCGTACAACGACTGGCACATCGACGAGTGGTGCGGCAGCTATCCGGGCCGCTTCATCCCAATGGCGTTACCCGTGCTCTGGGATCCGGAGCTGAGCGCGCAAGAGATCCGCCGCGTCGCAGCGAAGGGCTGCCACTCCGTCACGTTCACGGAGAACCCGGCCGCCCTCGGCTATCCGAGCTTCCACGACGCGCACTGGGACCCGATGTGGCGCGCGCTCGTGGACGAAGGAACGATCCTGAACGTCCACCTCGGGTCGTCGGGACGCCTCGCCGTCACCGCCGACGACGCGCCGATCGACGTGATGATCACGCTCCAGCCGATGAACATCTGCGCGGCCGCCGCCGATCTCGTGTGGTCGCGCGTCTTCAAAGAGTTCCGCGAGTTGCGCGTCGCGTTGTCGGAAGGAGGCACGGGCTGGATCCCCTACTTCCTCGATCGGCTCGACCGCACCTACGAGATGCATCACCTGTGGACCGGGCAGGATTTCGACGGCCGCACACCGTCGGAGATCTTCCGCGAGCACGTCCTCACGTGCTTCATCGCCGACCCGATCGGACTGCGGCTGCGCGACGAGATCGGCATCGACAACATCTGCTGGGAGCAGGACTATCCGCACTCCGACTCGTCGTGGCCACGAGCCCCCGAAGAGCTGGCGCGGATGGCGGCGCGCTACGACGTCTCCGACGCCGACATCAACAAGATCACGCACGAGAACGCGATGCGCTGGTATCGCTTCGACCCGTTCCGCTACCGCCCGAGAGAGCAGAGCACCGTCGCGGCACTGCGCGCCGAGGTTCCCGATCACGACGTCTCGATCCACTCCATGGACAAGGGCCGCTTCGCGAGCACGCCACGCATGTCGTTGAGTGAGCTCGCCGATCAGGCGACTGCCTGACCCGCGCGGTCTGAGCCGCACGGAAAATCGGTCGCTCGCCGCGGACCGACGGTCGTAGCCTCGATCTTCCGTCGCGTCCAGGAGCGAGCCGTGCGCGAGCGAGCACTGTGGCGGGTCGGTCCGTATCTCCGGCCCCATGTGAGCAGCATCGTCTTCATCACGGTCACGGCCGTGCTGTCGATCGGCGCCCAGCTGACGATCCCGCTCATCGCGGCCGCGGCGATCGACGGACCGATTCACGAAGGCAACAAAGCCGGCCTCGTCCCCCTCCTGGTCCTCGCGCTTGGCCTCGCCGTCTTCGAGCTCTCCTTGACCTATCGGCGCAGGCTCGCCCTCGCGCGAGTCGCGACCAGCGTCGAGACGGGACTGCGCGACGACTTCTACGAGCATCTGCAACGCCTCGAGGTCGGATTCCACGATCGCTGGCAGTCGGGTCAGCTCTTGTCGCGCGCGAACTCCGACATCTCCCTCATCCGGCGCTTCGCCGCGTTCGGCGCCATCTTCCTTGTGATCATGATCATCGAGGTGTTGGCGATCTTCGCGCTCCTCGTGCACCTGAACCTTTGGCTCGGGCTGCTCACGATCGCGACCGCGATCCCGGTGCTGCTGCTCTGCCGGCGCTTCGAGGTGCGGTACCACGTGGTGGTCCGCGACATCCAGGACCAGACCGGCGACCTCACGACGATGATCGAAGAAGCGGCGCGTGGCATCCGCGTCATCAAGGCCTTCGGTCGTGGGAACGAGATGTTCGCCCGCTACGACCGCCGGTGTCGCGAGCTCCGTGAGACCGAGTTGAAGCGTGTCCGTGTCCACACGCAGTTCATCTGGGTGCTCGCGCTGATCCCGAACCTGACCCTCGCCGCAGTGCTGCTCGCGGGCGCCTTTGCCGTCTCGTCGGGAGCGCTGACGGTCGGCGACCTCGTCGCGTTCATCTCCTACCTGTTGATCCTCGTGTTCCCCATCGAGGAGCTCGCGTGGATCCTGGCGATGGCGGAGGAAGCCGAGACAGCCGCGGGCCGGGTGTGGGAGGTCTTCGACACCGACCCGGTGATCGCCGACCGGCCCGGAGCGAAGACGCTCCGGCACGCGCGCGGCGAGGTGCAGTTCGACTGCGTGCAGTTCAGCTATCCCGGCAGCGATCGGCGTGTGCTCGAGCGCGTCGATCTGTCGATCCGCCCGGGTGAGACGCTCGCCCTCGTCGGCGCGACCGGCGCCGGAAAGACGACGGTCGCGACGCTGCTCGCGCGGCTGCACGACCCGACGGCGGGACGCGTCGTCCTCGACGGGCACGACCTGCGCGACGTCACGCTTCGCAGCCTTCGCGCCCACGTCGGCTTCGCGTTCGAGGAGCCGACCTTGTTTTCCGCGAGCGTCCGGGAGAACCTGCTCATCGGCCGTCCCGATGCGACGGACGCGGACATCGAGGGCGCACTCGCTGTGGCCCAGGCGACGTTCGCGTACGACTTGCCCTGGGGCCTCGACACGCGCATCGGCGAGCAGGGTCTCTCGCTCTCCGGTGGTCAACGTCAGCGGCTTGCGCTCGCCCGTGCGATCGTCGGTCGACCGCGTGTGCTGGTGCTGGACGATCCGCTCTCGGCGCTCGACGTTCACACCGAAGCGCGTGTGGAAGAGGAGCTGCGTCCGATCCTTGCGGATCGCACCGCGCTCGTCGTCGTGCATCGGCCATCGACGGTCGCGCTCGCGGACCGAGCCGCGTTGATCGAGGACGGTCGGATCGTCGCAACCGGCTCGCACCATGAGCTGCTCGATCGCGAGCCGCGGTACGCCGCAATACTCAGCCAGGCCGCGGAGGAGCTTCACGAACCCGACGACCGAGCGATTGCCTGACCGTGCTGGAACCTGACGAGATTCCCGACGTCGACACCGACGTGCCGCTCGACCTTACCGGCGACGCCGAGGTCGACGCGTGGCGCGGCGTCGCGGCCGAGGACGTCGACGAACCGAGCCCGGGACTGGCCGGGCTGTTGCGCAGTCGCAGCCGTCGGTTGCTCGGCTCGCTCGTGCGACCACACCGCCGCCCGCTGCTCGTGGCGACGGCGCTCATCGTGTGCAGCGTCGCGGCCCAGCTCGCGGTGCCGCTTCTCGTCGAGGTGGGCATCGACCGCGGCATCCCGCCGCTCCTGCACGGTGGAAGCGGGACGCTGCGACCCCTGATCCTGGTCGTCGTCGCGATCGTCGTCGTCTCGTTCGTCGGCGCACTCGCCTTCAACGGCTTCCTCACGATCACGGGACGCATCGGTCAGGACGTCCTGCTCGACCTTCGCCGCCGGGTATTCATGCACTTCCAGGAGCTGAGCCTCTCGTTCCACGAGAGGTACACGTCTGGTCGCGTCATCTCCCGGCAGACGTCCGACATCGACGCGATCGGCGACATGTTGAAGTTCGGCATCGTCACGCTCGTCACCTCGACGCTCTTGATCGGCGGCATCGCCATTGCGCTGGTCGTGCTCAACCTGCAGCTCGCGATCCCGGTGCTCGCCGCGCTGCCGGTGCTCTGGCTCCTGACCCGCTGGTTCCGGAACCAATCCGAACGCGCCTATCGCGAGACTCGCGACGCGATCGCACTCGTGATCGTGCACTTCGTCGAGAGCCTCGGCGGCATTCAAGCGGTGCATGCGTTCCGGCGCGAGCCGCGCAATCAAGAGATCTTCGAGCATCTCGACGATCGGTACCGGCGCGCGAACGTATGGTCCCAGCGGCTGGCCGCCGCGTACGGGCCGGGCGTGCAGCTCGTCGGGCGAGTGACGACGGCGATCGTCGTGTTCTACGGCGGCTGGCTCGCGATCGACGGCAACGTCAGCGTGGGAGTGCTGGCTGCATTCCTGCTGTATCTGCGGCGGTTCTTCGAGCCGATGCAGGAGCTGAGCCAGTTCTACAACTTGTTCCAGGCGTCCGCGGCCGGTTTGGAGAAGCTGTCGGGCGTGCTCGAGGAGCCGCCGACCGTCGCGCCGCCGGAGCATCCGGCTTCGCTTCCGGACGCACAGGGCGCGTTGCGGTTCGAGGGCGTGGAGTTCGCCTACCGCGAACGGCCGGTGCTGCCGCACCTCGACCTCGACGTGCCGGCCGGACAGACGGTCGCCATCGTCGGCGTCACCGGCGCAGGCAAGACGACCGTCGCGCGGCTCGCGGCTCGCTTCTGGGATCCGACCAGAGGCCGGGTGCTGCTCGACGGCGTCGACCTGCGCGAGCTCGACCCCGTCGACCTGCATCGTGCGATCGTGACCGTCACGCAGGAGAACTTCTTGTTCACCGGATCCGTCGCCGACAACATCGGCCTCGGCCGGCCGGGCGCGCCGCGCGCGGAGATCGAAGTGGCGGCGCGCGCCATCGGCGCCCACGAGTTCATCAGCGGGCTGCCCGACGGCTACGACACCGACGTCCATCAGAAGGGCGCGCGCCTCTCGGCCGGGCAGCGGCAACTCGTCGCGTTCGCGCGCGCGTTCCTCGCCGACCCGGCCGTGCTCATCCTCGACGAGGCGACGTCATCGCTGGACATCCCGTCGGAGCGTCTCGTGCAGCGCGCGCTCCGCACGCTGCTCGCGCACCGTACCGCGATCATCATCGCCCATCGCCTCACGACGGTCGAGATCGCCGATCGGGTGCTCGTGCTGGACGCCGGCCACATCACGGAGGACGGCTCCCCGCGCGACCTGATCGACCGCGGCGGCACGTACGCGGGACTGCACCAGGCTTGGCGCGACAGCCTGGTGTGAGCCGCCTCTACGAACGACGCCGTCGGAGCGCGGGGAAGGCGCCGACGGTCAGTCCCCCGACATGGATCGTCGTGGGCCGACCGTCCGCTTGCGACTCAACGTGCACGGCGATCGGCGGAGGTCCGAACCGTTCGGTGTCGATGACATAGATGCGGCCGTCGTCGTCGGCGGGCAACATCTCGAACGCGCGCTCGTGCACCAACCAGGCCGCGGGCGTCCACAGCACCAGCTTGCGACGGCGGATCGCGAGCTTCACCGCACCGAGGTACAGCATGCGCGCATTGGTCAGCGCGCCGGGATCGGGGCGATACCGACCGACCAAGTCGCCCCACTTTTCGGGACGCAACGGACGACCACGGGGCGGACCGGCGTCCACACCGAGCAGCGCGCACAACGCGCGATGGGCGGCGAGCCCGACGGCGGGATGGCCGTTGTTCCCACACGCGATCACCCCGACACCGTCATCGGGTGCGAGCAGGAACGCTGTCGCGAAGCCCGGCACGTCACCGCCATGTCCGACGATCCGATGGTCACCACGCGTGTCGCGGAAGAACGAGAGCCCGATCCCGGGATGCGTCGCACACGGGCGATAGTGCGGCTCGAACGCCATCGCGATGGTCTCGTCGCTCAGGACGCCCCGGCCGCCATCGAGGAGCATGGCTGCGTATGCGGCGAGATCGGGGATCGTCGAGAACACCGCACCCGCCGCGGGTGTGCCGACATCGATCGCCCTCGCCGGTCTGAGACCTCGACGCTTGAGCGCGTAGCCAGTCGCGAGCTCTCCGCGTACGCGCGCACTCCGATGGACGTCGGTGTGCTCCATTCCGAGCGGCGTGAACAGCGTCGCGCGCAAATGTTCGCCGAA
>JBKPCL010000162.1:0-3552 GCA_046727335.1 Actinomycetota bacterium | reverse complement strand
ACGTGAGTGTGTGCCGCCCCAACATCGAGGACTTCTACTTCGGCACTGCGGCCGCCGAACACGTCGGCTTCGTCGGTTCGTGCGCGGCCGGGCTCCTCATTGATCTCAGGGGCGGGAACGACATCTACGACGTGTTCTTTGGTCATCTCCTCGGGCCTGTCACCGCGGGCGACAGTGGAAACAGTCCCGCCGATCGCTTGAACGTCTTCGGCACGGCCGGGAGCGAGGCACTCAGAATCGCGGGCAACACCGTGGCACGCGGGAGCGAGGCGGTGCATGCCACCGGCATCGAGCGGGTCGACGTCAGTGCCGGAAACGGGAACGACAGCGTCACTGTCGACACGCACAGCTTGTTGATCCCGATCGGCAACGTCGAAGGCGGCGCCGGCACCGATCACTTGGTCGTGGACGCGCGCGGTCTCGATGCTCGCCTCGCCGGCAACTCGGTGATCATCCGCGGACGGGTCGCGTTCACCTACAGCGGGTTCGAAGAAATCACGCTGCTCAACGCGAACGGAACGCAAGAGCGCAGCGGCCTCGGCTACTGGCTGTTCGCGTCCGACGGCGGGGTGTTCACCTTCGGGCAGGCACACTTCTACGGTTCGACCGGCAACCTGCGGTTGAAGGCGCCGATAATCCAGATGGTCTCCACGCCGTCGGGTCGCGGCTACTGGCTGCTCGGGTTCGACGGCGGCGTGTTCAGCTTCGGTGACGCGCACTTCTTCGGATCCACCGGCAACTTGCGGCTGAAGGCGCCGATCATCCAGATGGTCCCCACGCCGTCGGGTCGCGGCTACTGGCTGCTCGGCGCCGACGGCGGCGTGTTCAGCTTCGGCGACGCGCACTTCTTCGGCTCCACCGGCAACCTGCGGCTCAATGCGCCGATCGCGCGCATGGTCGCAACGGCGACCGGTCGTGGATATTGGCTGGTCACCCGCGACGGCGGGATCTTCGCCTTCGGTGATGCGCCGTACCTCGGCAGCGCCGCAGGCGTGGCTCGCAGTCGACCGATCGTCACCATGGTGCCGACGCCACGCGGCGACGGCTACTGGATCCTCGAGGCCGACGGCCGGGTCTCGGCGTTCGGGGCGGCGGCGGCCGTCGCCCGTCGCACGCAGCCGCTCCCGCCCGGATTCACCGCGGTCGCGCTCGTTCCCACCCCATCGGGGCACGGGTTCTGGTTCGCGACCAGCAACGGTTACATCGAGGGGTACGGCGACGGCTTCTTCTTGGGCTCGCTCTACCCGCGTCCACTGTCGGCGCCGATCGTGCGGATGGTCGCCATGCCAACCGGACGCGGCTATTGGCTGCTCGGCGCCGACGGCGGCATCTTCAGCTTCGGTGACGCGCACTTCTACGGTTCGACCGGCGGCCTCCACTTGAAAGCGCCGGTCACCGCGATCATCACGCCCGGCATCTGAAGCTGGCAGCGCTCGCCGCTACTTCACCGATCCCTTCGCGAGCACGGGGATGCGCACGTCGATCTTGTCGAAATCGATCGTGCCGCCGAGTCGCGGTTGGGCGTAGGCGACCGTCGTTGCGACGAGTTGCAGCGTCAGGTGCGACGCGGTCGTCGCCGTGAACGCGATGTCTTCGAGCGGAACGGTCAGTGTGTGGGCACGGCCGTCGAGCGTGACCTCGATCGGTGTGATCTGGTTGCCCGCCACAAGTCCCGTCGCGTCATCGACCAGTTGCGCGAACACACGCGTCGGTCGCGCGCCGGGTGGTGTCGTGCCTCGGTACGACAACGACAACTGCGGCGCGCCCGCGATGACCGCGGGCGCACTGAACGCGATCCCGACGTCGACGGCGTTGGCGGCCTTGGCGGGCGTGATCGGTCCGGCCACTCCGGCAAGGATGTCTTTGCTGTTGGCGGGCGGATGCGCCGGCCCCGACCCTCCTGCGGCGGTGAGCATCAGCGTTCCATGACCGCTGGCACTCACCGGCGTGCCCGTCGGTAGTGGGTAGTCGTCGCCGGAGTACCGCCGCCCGTTCTGGTCGACGAAGCTGAACCGCGGTCCGGTGTCGACGCTCGAGTCGCGCTTCACGTACCGATCCAGCCATGCGATGACGGCCTTCTGCTCGGGCGCGGGATCACCGGGATTCGTGAGGCACACACCGTGACCGCCGCAGAACCAGAACAGCGCGGTCGGCACGCCGTTGCGGCGCAGGATCCGATAGTTGGTGATGCCTTCGTCGAGTGTGAAGAGGTTGTCGGTCGTGCCCTGCACGACGAATGTCGGAACCTTGATGCGATCGACGAGATCGCCGGGTCCGCGTCGCGCGAACCAGGCCCGATCCTCGGCGTCGAGGACGCCAGTGGTGATGCTCGAGTGATATGCGTGCGGAATGTGCGGGTCGAGCGGCCGGCCCTGCGCCGCGAGGGTCAGGATCCTTCCCCACCCGTTCTTCGGGGTGTCGGCCTTGAACAGACTCGTCGTCAGCGAGTGCCAGGCGATCACCGGCACGATCGCGTCGACCCGACAGTCGATGGCCGCGGTAATGAGCTGGATGCCACCGCCGTACGAGCCGCCGGTCATGCCGACACGCGGATCGCTCGGGCCGTCCAACTGCGCGACGGGCTGTGTCGCGACCCAGTCGAGCAACTTCTTGACGTCGCGCCCCTCGAACTGCTCGCTGTCGACGGTCACGATGCCGCCCGACTGACCGAACCCCCGGGGATCCCACGTCAAGACGTTGTATCCGGCGTTCGCGAGTGACGCGATGCTCGACACGCCGAGCAAGCCGATGCTTTGAGTGTTGGTGTCGCCGCCCATGCCCCAACCGGGACCCATGAGGACGGTCGGGACCCGATGTGTCGGTGTCGCTTGCGCCGACGGGAACCAGTGGAAGCGAATCTTGGTCCCGTCGAAGGACGTCAACTCATAATCGCTCGCAACGCCGGGAACTTTGGTCGCCGCGACGCTGGGCGCGTGCGTTGGCGTTGCGCACTTCGGCGTCGCCGCCGTTCGTGCCGCGGCGTTCGACGCGCGTTTCCCGCTGGTCGACCCCCCCGACGAGCACGCGCCGATGAGGAGCACACCCGCCGCGACGGCAGCGATGAGCGAGCGGGTCACGTGTGCCTTCCTGCTCGGCGATACGGCGACGCCGCAAGGTACAGGAGCGAACGGGCGTCAGCGTTGACATGTGACCAAACAGTCACCTATCCTCCAGAGCCGTGGACGCGGTGTTCCGAGCCCTCGCCGATCCGACCCGTCGGGGGCTGCTCGACGAGCTCTTCCGAGAGGACGGGCAGACCCTGAGCGCGCTCGAGGAGCGCTTCCCCATGACGCGCTTCGGCGTGATGAAGCACCTCAAGCAACTCGAGGAGGCGGGCTTGGTGGTCACCCGGCGGCGGGGCCGGGAGAAGCTCCACTTCCTGAACCCCGTCCCGATCCGGCTCATCCACGACCGGTGGGTGAGCAAATACGCCGAACCCTGGGCCGCTGGGCTCAGCGAGCTGAAGCAGAGATTGGAGAATCCGATGGAGAAGGTCTTCGAGATCTACATCCGCACGACCCCGGAACGCCTCTGGGAAGCGATCACCGATCC
>JBKPCL010000161.1:0-5564 GCA_046727335.1 Actinomycetota bacterium | reverse complement strand
ACGAGCGCGTCGGCAGATGACAACAAGCCGGTGCTCATCCACGGGGTCGACGAGCCCGACGCGGGCGCGCCGACGACCCACACCGAACTTCCGGGTCCCACCGACGTCGTCGCAAGCTGTGCGGCGGGAAGCTCGGCATTGGCCGTCAGCACCGCGAGGTCGGTGGTCGTATCGCGTCCCACCACCCGCGCCCGTTGCGTCGTGCCATCCGCGGTCACGATGGAGACGGACTTCGCGTCGCCCAGCAAGCGCGCGCTGGTGAGGATGTCGCCGTCGTGCCGCACCACGACGCCGGAGCCGCGCCGCACGTCCTGACCGCTGTGCACGACAATGCCGACGATCGAACGACCGACATCGCTTGCGACGTCGGCGGCGGTCACCGGCCGGGCCGAGCCCGAGCTCGGCACGGTCGCCCTTCCACTCGACGGCGATGAACGATCGAACGCTCCTGCGGCGCCCAGCACCGCGACGGTCACGAGGGCGCCTGCCGCCCCCGCGAGCATCGACAGCGCCCAGCTCGGCATACTGCGTGCGCGAGCCGGAATCCGGCTCGCCGCGACCGCACCCAGCTCCGTGGGATGCCGCCACACGCGATCCATCGGATCCGGGGGCGCACCCCGCGGGCGGTCGAGGCCCTCGTCGTCGTGGTGCTCGTCGAAGGGCTCGTCGTCGTGGCTGTCGCCGGCGTGCCCCATCCCCGCGGAGTGTAACGACGCCCTCTGCGGCGACGGCCGCGGCCGATGCCGGTGGCACGATCAAGACCACCACGAAGACTCGGCGGGGCCGCCTCAGGACCGGTTTCGTACAATGAACCCGTGCTCCAGCCCCCGACCGACGCGCGCGACTGGGTGGCGATCACCGATGCACCGCTGACCGCAGACACCGCGGTCGCGTGGGCAACCACGGCGGGCGCAGGGGCCGTCGTCACGTTCTTGGGCGTTGTGCGCGACCACGCGGAAGGTCGGCCCGGCGTGAAGGGAATGACGTACGAGGCCTACGAGGAGCCGGCAAAGAACGCCATGCGCGAGATCATTGCCGAGGCTCGGCGGCGCTGGCCCGACATCGAGCGGGTGGCGTTGCTGCACCGCGTGGGTGAGCTCGCGTTGTCCGAAACCTCCGTCGCCGTCGTGGCGTCGGCGCCACACCGAAGCACAGCATTCGAAGCGGCGCGGTTCTGCATCGACACCCTGAAAGAAAGCGTGCCGATCTGGAAGCAGGAGCATTGGTCGGACGGCTCGGACTGGGCCGTCGAGCAGCATGCGCTGCGCCCCGTGCGGGCGACCACCGCGGCGTCAGTCCGAGAGAGCTGAGGAGCGATCGAGATGGCGTTCTTGCTCTTCGCCGTCATCGCCAGCGCCGTCGGCATCATCACGGTGCTGCTCCGCAACCGCCGGCCGACCTCGATGCAACACAGCATCTCGGAGTTCGAACGAGGTCTCCGCGCGCTCGCGCCCGAACCGACGACGCGTCGTCGGCAGGACTGAGGGGCGCACGCTGCCGCGCGACCTCGCGATCGATCTAGGTACCGCGAACACGCTCGCCTATGCGCGCGGCCAGGGCATCATCCTGAACGAGCCGACGGTCATTGCGCTCAACAGCCGCACGCAAGACGTGCTCGCGATGGGGCAAGAGGCATGGCAGATGATCGGCCGCACGCCCGGTTACATCGTCGCGGTGCGGCCGCTGCGCGGTGGTGCGATCACGGACTTCGAGATCACCCAGCGCATGATCCGGCTGTTGTTCCAGCGGGCGGGCGTGAACCGGCTGTATCGAGCGCGAGTGCTGATCTGCGTGCCGTCGGCCATCACCCACGTGGAACAGCGCGCCGTTCTCGAGGCGGCGCGCCGAGCCGGCGCAGCCCAGACGCACCTGCTCGAGCAGCCGATGGCCGCCGCGATCGGCGCCGGCCTGCCCATCCACGAGCCGATGGGCAACATGGTCGTCGACATCGGAGGCGGCACGACCGAGGTCGCGGTGATCTCGCTGGGTGGGGTCGTCGCGCTCGAGGCCCTCCGGGTCGGGTCGTTCGACATCGACGCTGCGATCCAGGCATACGTACGCCGCGAATATGGGATCGCCATCGGCGAACGGACCGCCGAGGAGATCAAACTCGCCATCGGCTCGGCGTATTCGGTCGAGGACGAGTTCAAGGCCGAGGTGCGCGGACGGGACCTGATGTCGGGCCTGCCCAAGACGATCATGCTCGTACCCGAGGAAGTGCGCGCCGCGATCGAGGAACAACTCCGCGCGATCTGCGATGCCGTCATCGCGTGCCTTGCTCGTACTCCACCCGAACTCGCGCAGGATCTGATCCTCAACGGCGTGCACCTCGTCGGCGGCGGCTCGATGCTGCGCGGCCTGGATCACCGGATCAGCGACGAGACCGACCTGCCGGTGCATCTCGTCGACGCGCCGCTCGAGTGTGTCGTGCTCGGTGCGGGTCGGTGTCTCGAGAACTTCGACCATCTCAAAGATCTCTTCATGGCGCGCTCAGTCGCGCGCTGAACCGCAGCAGCCTGTACGTCGTCAGGAATCGTCGGGCGCGCGTGCCGAAGCGTCGAGGACGTCCTCGGCCGCTTGGCGCGTCTGCCAGTCGGTGTCGTCGCGCGCGGCGCGCAGGCGTTGCTCCACGCGCTCGCCGTCGAACGCAGCCAACGCGATGACTGCGCGACGACGGATCGCGGGCCGGTCGTCGCACGCGCGTAGCACGGCGTCGACCGCGCGCGGGTCACCGATCGCTCCGAGCGCGGCGACCGCGGCCTCGCGCACCAGTGGATCGTGGTGTGTGGTCGCCGCGATCAGCGCGTCGACGATGCGACGCGAAGCCCGCGGCCGTTCGCCCAACGCGTAGGCGGCCGCTTCCGCGACCCACGTGTCGCGTGACTCGAGCAACTCAAGGAGCACCGACGCGGTTGCCGACCGGCCGAGCTGGGGCGCGACCTCGGCCGCGCGCAGGCGGACTCGGGCGTCCGGATCGCGAGCCGCCGCCTCCCATATTGGCCGTGACGTCGGACGCGGGGCGATTCGCACGAGGGCGGCGAGCGCGATGGCGCGGACGCGCGGATCGGGGTCGGTGCGCACCAACTCCGCGAGCTGCGACCAATCGGGGTCAGTCGCGGCGGCCGCGGCCCGGGTCGTCGCGTCGCGCCCTTCCGCCGGCACGAGGCCGAAGCTATCGCTGAGGAATCGCTGAGCCTCGGTGCGGCCGGCCCCGTCAGCGGGCCCGTCAGCCGGCGAAGCTCGAGAGCAGGACGAAGCCGGTCGCGAACACGAGCGCGCAGGCGAGTGCGGTGGCCGCGGCCGTGATCGCCATCAGGCCGACGATCTTCGCCAGGGTCAAAGGCCTCCAGTGGGGGAGAACCGGGAAGACAACAGGGCGAAGCCGCGTCGTGGCCGGCGCGGGCTCCATGGCAGGCTGGTGAGCAATGGACACCTGGCTCCTCCTGGATCAGCGCGGCAACTGCTTCCTCGTTGGTTCGGCTTTCGAAGGGCAGCGCTGAAGCCCATGACCGACGATTCGTCAGTCAGCGCACCGATTGCCGAGGTTCCGCCGTCGTGGCCGGGCGATCCGTCGGCGCCCGACGGCGGCGGTCCGCAGCCGCGTGGTTCCCGCCGGTGGATGCGCTGGCTGGTCGGTGTTGCGGCCGTGCTGGTCGCCGCCATGCTCGCCGGCTTCGTGATCCACTTGCCGTACTACTCGCTGTCACCGGGCGGGACGTTGCCGCTTGCGCAGCGCGTGCAAGTCAAAGGTGCGACGACCTATCCGCGACGCGGCGACTTCCGTCTCCTCTACGTGCGCGAGCGGCCCAACGTCAACGTCTGGCAGTGGCTGCAGGCGTCGCTCGATCCCGATATCGATCTCGTGAAGCGCGTGGACGTGACCGGCGGTCAACCGCTGCCGCTCGTCAATCTGGAAGATCAATGGGACATGGCGAGCGCGAAGTTGTTCGCGCAGAAGGTCGCGCTGCAGGTCGCCGGGTTCACGGTCAAACCCCTCGCGGGCGTCTCAGTGTTCGGACTCGTACCCGGAGAACCCGCGTCCAAGGTGCTGCAGCCCAACGATGTCGTCGTGCAAGCCGATGGCCACCCGGTGCGTAACGCGGTCGACCTCACGCGCGTCATCGGAACCCATCACGCGTCCGAGAAGGTCCGGCTCGGAATCGTGCGCAAGGGCAAAGCGCGCAACGTGGACGTCGGCGTGGTGCTCGACAAGGGCCGTCCGGTCATCGGGATCCTCACTCTGCCTCGGTACGACTTCCCCGTGCGCGTGAACGTCGACACGACCGGCATCTCCGGGCCCTCGGCGGGGCTCGCGATGACGCTCGCCGTGCTCGACGACATCACGCCGGGGAACCTCACGGGCGGCAAGCGCGTCGCGGTCACGGGAACGATCAGCCCCGACGGACACGTTGGTGAGATCGGCGCCATCGATCAAAAGGCGGTCACCGCGCGCAAAGCGGGAGCCAAGCTATTTCTCGTGCCGAGTTGTTCCGACCCGAACTTCCGCGCCCAACGGGCGAGCTGCGAGAAGGATCTGCGCACCGTCGCCAGCCGCGCGGGCAAGGGTGTGAAGGTCGTGCCCGTCGCGAATATCGACGAAGCGCTCCGCGCGCTCCGCGGGGCCGGCGGCGATCCTGTGTCGATCCATCCCATTTCGTAGCGCAAACGTCGCGAGCGAGGACTCGACGCACGTCGCCGACGGCGCATTTCTCAGGGCCCGGTGCCAAGGCGCGACAACTCTCGGTACGATGACCGCGTCCCGAAGGGCGCGCGCTTCGTAGGGGGTTGCCGATGACTGAAGCCGACCGGCGACAGCGGGTGATCACCAGTACCCCGCACATCTCGCCCGAAGAAGTCGCGAACCGAGCGTTCGCGACGTCATTCCGTGGCTTCTCGGAATCGGAAGTTCGATCGTTCCTCAAGCGAGTGTCCGAGGAGCTCACGGCCACGCACGAACGCGAACGAGAGCTTGCCGTCGCGGTCGACGACCTCGAAGCGCAACTGCGCTCCCCACGCCCGCTCACGGAGCAGGAGTTGCTCGACGCGCTCGGCGAGGAGACGGCACGGCTGCTGCGATCGGCCCGGGAGGCCGGCGACGACATCCGCAAGAAGGCCGAAGACCGGGCGACGCGCACTGTCGACGAATCCCAAGAGGCCGCGGACCGGATGCGCGCCGAGGCCGCGGAGATTCTCGACATCCGCACGCGCGAGGCCGACGCGCGCGCGGCCGAGATCGAAGCGGATGCCGACGCGCACGCGGCGAACCGGCGGCAAACCGCGGAGCAAGAGTCGGAGGCGATCGTCGAAGCCGCGCGCCGGCACGGTCGCGAGATGTTGGACGAGGCGAAGCACGCGCGCGAGCGCGTGCTCGGCGATCTGGTACGCCGCCGAGCGCTCTTGCAAGCACAGGTCGAAGAGCTCCGCAGTGGACGCGACCGACTGCTCGAGGCATATCGCGTCGTGAAGCGCACGTTCCTCGAAGCAACCGAAGCGCTCGTGCAAGTCGAAGCGCGCGTCGCGGCCGAGCGCGTGTCGAACGCGAATGAACCAATCGACATCGAAGC
>JBKPCL010000160.1:0-8153 GCA_046727335.1 Actinomycetota bacterium | reverse complement strand
CCACATGTCGTACTCGGGACCGTAGATCACCATGACGTCGACGCCCTCGTGTTCGAGGGCGGTCGCGACGCGGTCGCCGGTGAAGCCCTTCAGCACCAGGTCCTCGCCGTACTTCGCGATCATGTCGTCGGTGGTCCAGTTGATGGCCTTCTGGAAGTTGCCGTAGATGGAAGTGGGATGCTGCGTCCAGCGGCCATCGACGGTCACCGGGTTGTAATGATCGAAGCCGGGTGGACTCTTGCGGCCGACCCGATCGCGGAACCGCTTGTCGAGGAACCGCGGCCAGAGGTCAGCCGGATAGATCACATGAGCATCCGCGTCGAACACTCGCAGGCCGTCACGCATGACCGAACTGTACGCTCGGGCTCATGCCGCCGGCACAGGGACCACACTTCTTCCTGCTCGACACGATCCCGTGGCCCGACGAGAACACGTCCGCGACCGCGCCGCGGGAGCTGGTCGAAGCCGCACGGCAATCCGGTGCGCGCCGAAAGTTTCTCGCGCGCGGCGAAGGCGGGTTCTTCACGCAGTACTCAGAGTTCCCGGCCGGGTTCACGGTGCCCATGCACAGCCACGACCACAACGAGATCATCCTCCTACTCGACGGCAGCTGCACGATGCTCGGCGACGGCACCACGCTGCATGCGGGTGACTCGATGGTGCTCATCGGCGGCTACGAGTACGGCTTCACGGCCGGTGCTGACGGCATGAGGTTCGTCACGATCCGCACGGCCAAGGCGGACACAAAGCTCAGCTCTTGAGACGCGCGCGCATCTCGGGATCGCGTACGAACACCGGAAGATTGTCGTCATCGATGAACGAGGGTTTCACCGACGAGCCCCCGTCGACGACGAGCGTCTGACCCGTGACGAACGTGGCGAGGTCGGAGCACAAGAACAGCACCGCGCCCGCGATCTCATCGGGCGTCCCACGCCGGCCGAGCGGGATGGTCGCGATGTCCTCGGCTCGGTTGCTGGCACCTTCCGACTCGCTCTTCGGCGTGCGAATCGTGCCACCGGCGACCGCGTTCACCCTGATGCCCAAGGCGCCCCATTCGACGGCTTGGGTGCGCGCGAGTGCGAGCACTCCCGCCTTCGCGACCGCGTAGGCGGCGCCGTAGGGCATCGCGCTTAACGCGGCGATCGACGCGATGTACACGATGCTGCCTGAGCGCTTCTGGTGGATCAGACGGCGAGCGACCACTTGGGACGTCGTCAGCGCCGCGCGCAGGTTCAGCGCGAGGACCGCATCGAACGTCTCAGTGGGCACGTCTTCCGTGCGCGCCCACTGGTCGACGCGGATCCCGCCCACGACATGGACGAGACCGTCGAGCTCGCGGGCGTCTGCGAGCGCGGCATCGACCGCGTCGGTATCCCGGACGTCGACGACGAGAGGGACCGCGATGTTCGCCATCGCGAGCCGCTCGGCATCGTTGTCGAGACCGACGACGCGCGCCCCCGCACGCGTGAGCAACTCCGCGGTCGCAGTGCCTATCCCGCCGCCGCCCGCGCCCGCGACCACGAACGTTCGGCCGGTGAGATCGATCTCGACGCCTGCCATGTGGCCATCGTTACCATGCGCCAGTGCTCGTTGTCGTCCGTGGTCACGAAGGCCTTTCGCGAGAGCTGCGCGATCTCGGCTTCGACGTGGTGACCACGTTCCCAGCATCGTTCGACGCGCTGGTCCACGTTCCCGACGTCACGGCGGTGGTACAGGCACGGCTCATCGACCTCGACGAAGCGGCATGGGATGCACGGGGCGAGGGGCTGCTGCGGGCTGCGCTGCACGAGTGTCAGCTCGCACACGCGGCCATGCATGCACGCGGCGGGCGCATTGTGTTGATCACGCCGACCATCGCGCTGGTCGGCGCCGACGGTCTGGCGCCGTTCGCGATGGCGGTTGAGGGCATGCGCACGCTCGCGAAAGCAGCGGCTCGACAATGGGGCGCGCTCGGCATCACCGCGAATTGCGTGGCACCGTCACTCGACGTCTTGGGCATCCGCCACGATGCCGACGGTTCCGTCGCCCCTGCGCTGGGTCGCGTGCCGACGCTCGACGACCTCGTCACGATGGTCGCCTCGTTGCTGGGCGACGCCGGTGCGCTGATCACGGGCACGACGATCACCGTCGACGGCGGCGTCGTGATGGCGCCATGAGGACGGTCCTCATTACCGGCGCGGGTGCCGGTGTCGGGCGCGGCATCGCGCTCGCCTGCGCGGCAGAAGGCATGCACGTGATCGTCGCCTCGCCACGTGACAACGGTGCCGAGACCGTGAAGCTGATCGAGGCAAACAGCGGCCGCGCGAAGTGGGTGCAGTGCGACGTCACCGTCCGGGCGGATGTCGAGGCGGCCGTCGCTGCCGCGCCCGCGCTGCATGCGTTTGTGCACAACGCCGCGAGTCGTCGTTCGAGCGAATCCGGTCGACTCGAGGACGTCGACGACGCACTCTGGGACGATCACGCACGGGTGTCGCTGCGCGGCGCGTACTACGCCGCGCAAGCCGCGTTTCCGAAGCTGCGCGCAACGCATGGGCGCTTCGTGCTGCTCACGTCCGCCGCGGGGATCGAGGCGAGCCCCACTCGGCCCGTGTACTCGATCGTCAAAGGCGCCCTGCGCGGGCTCGGCAAGAGCCTCGCGCGCGAGTGGGGACCGCACGGTGTGACCGTCGCGATGGTGTCGCCGCTCGCGCAAACCGACGCGCTCGCCGATGCGATGCGCGCCGACCCGACGCTCGAAGCTCGTCTGACCGGCCGCATACCCATGCAGCGCTTCGGTGACCCGACCGCCGACATCGGTCGTGTTGTCGCGTTCTTGTGCAGCGACGCGGCCGGCTACATCACCGGTCAGACGATCGTCGTCGACGGCGGCCGCTTCATGGCCCTGTAGCGCGTCGGTCAGGCGCGCGACGCGGCTTCGCCGTCGGCCGTGAACACGTCCAGCAGCAACCGGATCGCGGCGTCGACCTGCGCGACATCGTCGGGTGAGAGCGCCTTGATGATCCGCTTGCGCTCGCGCGCGTAGGCCGCGCTGGCCTTTTGTGCGGTCTGGAGTCCTTCGCGCGTAAGCGCGATTACCACTTTGCGGCGATCGGATCGGTCCGCCGCACGCTCGACGTAACCGGCCCGTTCGAGACGATCGACGATCTGCGTCATGCCTCCGCTCGAACGCAGCACGATCTCGCTCAGCTCGCCGGGCGTCATCTCATACGGGGACCCCGCGAGCTCGAGTACGCGCAGTACCGAGTAGTCGATGAACTTCAGGCCAAAGGCGTCGAAGCAGCGGTGCTGGAAACCGTCGAGCAACAGCCCGACGCGCGTGAGCCGCGTGAACAGCCCCATCGGTCCGGGCTCGGAGAGGTACCGCGCCTCGGTACTCATGAGGCGGTACTCATGCGGTCACCGCGCGCATGGCCCGGCGATCGTGACACGGCGCATCACCCGACGCTCGTGGTAGTCCGGCACGGCATTGTGTTGCACCGCTCGGTTGTCCCAGAACGCGAGCGAGTCGGGCTCCCAGTGGAACCGACATTGGAACTCCGGCGCGCGCACGTGATCGCACAGGAACGGGAACAACATCTCGTTCTCGCGTTCGCTCAACCCGACGATGTGCGACGTCGAGTTGCGGTTGACGAACAATGCCTTGCGCCCGGTCTCGGGATGGGTCACTGCGACCCGATGTACGACCGGTGGACACTTGCGCTGCATGTCCGCCAGGTCGAGTGTCGTGTGCCCGTCTTGGATCGCTTTGCGCATGACCTTGGTGATGTCGTGGACAGCGGTCAGCGTGTCGACGAACTCGCGCATCGGTTCCGACAGCGCGTCGTACGCGGCGTACATGCTCGCAAAGCAGGTGTCACCCCCGACAGAAGGCAACTGCACTGCCCGCAGGAGCGAGCCCATCGGCGGGTCGGCCAGGAAGGTGTTGTCGCTGTGCCAGACGTCGGCCCCTTCACCCTTCGGGTTCACCTGGTCGAGCACGACGACCGCGTCGCTCTCCTGATACCTCGTCGCGAGCGGCGACACGTGCAGTGGCCCGAAGCGGAGCGCAAACGCGAGGTGTTGGGCGTCGTCGATGTGTTGATCGCGGAAGAACAGCACGAGATGATCGAGCAACGCCTTGCGGATCGTCTCGACCGTGCCGTCGTCGAGCTTGTCGCGGAGGTCGACACCGTGTACCTCGGCGCCGATCGTGGCGGTCAGGGGCGTGATCTCGATGGTCATGCGGCCTCGTGCCCTTCGCTGGCCTCGTCGCCTACCGCTCGATATTCTCTCGTGCCTAAGATTCTTGCACAAGGAAGACCCGCGATGGCTGGTGGCCCCCGCTTCGCCCACCTGGACGACACGACATGGCAAGAAGTGCGGCGAATGCGCATCGACGATCGCGTCACGTCAGTGCGTGAGAAGTGGCTCGACTTCTCGCCGCGCTTTCTGTCGCTGTACGCCAAGTGGGATCCCGGCATGATCGTGCAGCCGCACGGTCACAACAGCAACCACGTCGTGTTCGTGTTGAACGGCGAAATGACGTGCGGCGACCTGCTTTGCCGTCCGGGCACGCACATCGCCCTCGATCAGGGCGACACGTTCGGGCCGTTCGTTGCCGGGCCGGACGGCGTCGAGCTGTTCGAGGTGATGATGGGCGATCCGCGCTCGTTCCCGGCAGATCCCGAGGGCTTCCAGCGGTTCCTCGACGCGCACGGCGCCGAACCACTGCCTAACCCACCGATCGACATGCCGGACTGGATCGAAGACACGCGCAACTGATGAGCGCTCCGTTCGCGCGCGGGTCGGTGTCGTTTCGCAGTTATCGACACGACGCACTCGACGCCGTCGACGCGCTCGAGGAGCTGCGGACGCAAGCGGCACTTGCCGTCACGCACGGTTTCGACGGCGTCATGACGAGCGAGCACCACGGCGGTTTCGTGGGATACCTGCCGAATCCCTTGCAGCTCGCCGGCTTCCTACTCGACGCCATGCCAAGCGGTTGGGCCGCACCCTGCCCGCTCCTTCTGCCGTTGCGACCGACCGCGCTGGTCATCGAGGAGACCGCGTGGCTTGCGGCGCGGTTTCCGGGCCGAGTCGGGCTGGGCGTCGCGGCCGGTGCGTTGCCCGTCGATTTCGAGGTCATGGACCTCTCGATGGACGACTTGACTATGCGCTTCGCCGACGCGCTCGATCGGCTAGCGCGAGCGCTGCGGGGCTCCGACGGCAGCGCGCTCGACTCCGATCTCGCGGTCGCGCGTTGTGCTGATCATCCCGTGCCCGTCTTGAGCGCGGCCGCGAGCGCGACCGCGGCACGGCGCGCCGCGCGCGTAGGGGTCGGCTTGCTGTTCGACTCGCTGGTCACGCCGACGCGCGCCGGAGAACTCGTTGCCGTATACCGGGCCGCGGGTGGGACGGCACCATGCGTGCTCATTCGACGGGCGTGGATCGGTGATCCGCCGCGTGAAGCTATCGATCGCCAAGTCGACGTGTATCGAAGCTACGCGCCGACGAACGCGCCCACGCACTGGGGCGCCAACGAGATGGCCGTCGGCGCCACCGGCGAAGACGTTGCGAAGCAGCTCGTCGATGCCGCGCACACCGCGGGCGTCGACGCGTTGAATCTGCGCGTCCACGTGCCCGGCGTGACCGTCGCCGACGCTCGTGCACAGATCAGCCGGCTCGGCGACGACGTCGTGCCCCTCGTGAAGGAGACGCTGCGATGACGCGTCATATCTATCGATTCGACGAAATCGATTGGCACGTACCCGTCGGACCGGGCACTGATCCGGGCATCGCCCAAGCTGCGGCCGACCAGGGCGTCCGTCGCAAGTACCTCGCACAGGGCGACGCCGGTTTCTACGCGCAGGTCGTGCGGTTCCCGCCTGGTTTCGAGGCGCCGCCCCACAGTCACGATCACGCGGAAGTGTTCGTCGTGCTGGACGGGAGCTGCACCTTCGACGGTGCACCGATGACGCGCCACGACTCGACCGTCGTCGAAGCCAACGACAAGTATGGATTCACTGCCGGCGATGCGGGTCTGGAGTTTCTCGTCGTTCGCACCGGCCGGGCCGCGTTCGCGGCGGCCACATGAGCAGTTACGACCTCATCGTGCGCGGCGGCCTCGTCGTCGACGGCACGGGTTTGCCGCGCCGCCGGGTCGACGTCGGAGTCCGGGCGGGTCGCGTCACGAAGTTGGCGCGACTCGATGGGGAGCGGGCGACGCGCGAGATCGACGCCGACGGTCTGATCGTGGCGCCCGGAATCGTCGACGTGCACACGCACTACGACCCGCAGATCACCTTCGATCCCTACGCGACGGTGTCGTGCTTCCACGGGGTGACCACCGTGTTGGCCGGCAACTGTGGCTTCTCGGTCGCGCCGTGCCGGCTCGAGGATCGCACTTTCCTCTCCGGCATCTTCGCTCGAGTCGAGAACATGGACCCCGTTGCGTTGAGCGCGGTCCAATGGCAAGAGTCGTTCCGCGATTTCTTTGCAAGTCGACGCGGGCAACTCGGCATCAACTTCGGCTGTTACGTCGGCCACTCCAATCTGCGCCGTTGGGTGATGGGCGCCGAGGCGACGACTCGCGCCGCAACCGACGACGAGATCGCGACGATGCGGGTGCTCGTCCGCGACGCCATGTCCGCGGGTGCGGCCGGACTGTCGTCGTCGGCCGCGCCGACGCATCTCGATCTCGACGGCGCACCGGTGCCGTCGCGGCTCGCGCAACCGCGCGAGTTGCTTGCGCTCGCCGAAGAGACGGGGGGCGCCGGTGGTGGTTCGATCGCGTTCCTGCCCGCGAGTGCGATCGGCGGCCTCGACCACGACGACGAGGAGTACCTGGTCGCGCTGGCGCAGGTGAGCGGCCTTCCGGTGATCATCCAGGGCCTCGGCGGCCGCAACAAGGTCGACGCGCCGACCGCCACGTGGGACGCCGCGCAGGCGTTTCTCGATCGCGCCACGGCGATGGGTGCGCCCGTGTACTCGCTGCTGATCACGCGTCCCTTCGACCGGCCCATCGTGATCGACGAGACGAATCATCACTACCTCGCGGTGCCCGCGTGGGAGCACATGCTGAAGCTGCCGCGGGCCCAACGAATCCGTTTCCTGCACGACCCGGCCGCGCGCGCCGAGATGCGTGACGCGGTCGAGCACTACAACCGCGACCCCGCGCGCGGCACCACAGTGCCGCCGCCACTGTGGGACGCCGTCTTCGTCGACCGCGTCATCGCGCCGGAGCACGAGAAGTACCAGGGACGCTCTGTACGGGACATCGCGGACGAGCGCGGCGTCGCACCCGCCGACGCGATGCTCGACCTCGCGCTCGCCGAAGACCTCGGCACGGAGTTCCGGTGGCGCACCGAAAGCCCGGAGTGGACGGCGGCCGTTCGGGAGGCACAACGAGACGCGCGCATGCTGATCGGTGTCTCCGACGGTGGCGCGCACTTGGCCCGCGACGACGGCGCCGACTGGAGCTCCTACTTCTTACGATCGTGGGTGTTGGATCGCGAGGTGTGGACGCTCGAGGAGGGGATCCGCCAGATCACCCACGTCCCGGCGGCGCTCGTGGGCTTTCGCGACCGCGGCATCCTCGCGCCGGGATTCCCGGCTGATCTCTTCGTGTTCGATCCCGCGACGATCGGGCCGTCGCGCAAGGAGTTCGTCCACGACCTGCCCGGCGGCGTCGGACGCTTCAAGGCGTGGGGTCAAGGTGTGAAGGCAACCGTCGTCAACGGTGAACCGATCGTGCTCGACGGCGAGTTGACGGGCGCGCTCCCCGGCGAAACCGTGCGGCCCGCATGAGCGACGTCACCAACATGCGCGACATGAGCGTGCACGACGCGATCTACGGCCTGCGCGCGACGCGCGTCTACGACGGTCGGCCGGTGCCGCGCGCCACCCTCACGCGGATACTCGAGGCCGCGACGCGCGCATGCAGCTCCGGCAACACGCAGCCGTGGGAGTTCGTCGTCGTCACCGCGCCTGAGCGCAAGAAGCAGTTACAAATGATGCTGCGCGATGCCTTCGCGACCGTCGACGCCCAGCGCGCGCAGCCTGCCGACCAACTCGTCGACGGTGTCGGGCGTCCGGTCACGGGGCACGCCGCCGTCGAAAACATGCACACCGCCGGCGCACTCGTCTTCGTCTTCTGGAATCCCGACCGCGGTATC
>JBKPCL010000159.1:0-11674 GCA_046727335.1 Actinomycetota bacterium | reverse complement strand
CGCAAGCGCGGGCCATACGTGTTGAAGATGCGGACAATGCTCGTCCGCGTCCCGAAGTGGCGGTGGTACGTCATCGTCAACGTCTCGGCGAATCGTTTGGCTTCGTCGTAGACGGCACGGAAGCCGCACGGATCGACGTTGCCGCGGTAGTCCTCGGTCTGCGGATGCACGAGCGGATCGCCGTAGACCTCACTGGTCGACGCAAGCAGAAAGCGGGCGTCGTGAACGTTGGCGAGATCGAGCGCGCGCCGCGTGCCGAGCGACCCCACGTCCATCGTCTCGAGCGGCATCGACAGGTACTCGGGTGGGCTCGCCGGACTCGCGAAGTGGAGGACGCCGTCGACCGCGCCCGTCACCGGCAACTCCTCCGATACATCGGCGTGTACGAACGTGAAAGCCGGGTCGGCTTCCAACTCCTCGATGTTCTCGCGGCGGCCCGTGCTCAGATCATCGACGGCGACGACCTCGTCGCCCCGCGCGAGCAGTGCCCGGCAGAGGTGCGAGCCCAGGAATCCCGCGCCCCCCGTCACGACGATTCGGCTCATCGGCTCGTCACCGGCGTCCGACGCCGTCGTACGTGAAGCCGCGGCGCCGCATCGCCGCCGGGTCGAGCAGGTTGCGGGCATCCACGATCGCGGGCCTGCGCATCTCCACCTTGATCCGTTCGAAATCGAGCCACCGGAACTCGTCCCACTCGGTCAGCAGTGCGATGACATCGGCCCCGGTGACCGCGTCGTACGGATCGGGCCGCACGTCGAGGCCGGGAACGGCGTCTGCGGCCGCCTCGTTGGCCGCCGGATCGTAGGCGCGAACCGCCGCCCCCTCTTGGATCAGCCGGCGCGCGATCGCGATCGCCGGTGAATCGCGCAGATCGTCGGTGTCGGCCTTGAAGGTCAAGCCCCAGACGGCGACCACCGCGCCGTCCAGCCGGCCGCCGAGTGCCTGGCGGACTTTGCCGACGATCCGTTCATGCTGTGACCGGTTGACCTCCACGACACCGTCGAGGAGTTCGAACTCGTACCCGGCCGTCCGCGCTGCGTGCAGCAACGCCGCGACGTCCTTGGGGAAGCACGAGCCGCCGTAGCCGGGACCGGGATGCAAGAACTGGAACCCGATGCGCGTGTCGTAGCCGATGCCGATCGCGACCTCGCGGACGTCGGCGTCGACGGCCTCGCACAAGTTCGCGATGGCGTTGATGAACGACACCTTCGTCGCGAGGAACGCGTTGGACGCGTACTTGATCATCTCCGCCGATGCCGGGTCGGTGACGATGACCGGCGCCCGCACACTGCGATAGAGCTCGCTGACTCGAACCGCCGCCTGCGGATCGTCACAGCCGATGACGATTCGTTCGGGATTGAGGAAGTCGTGGACCGCCTGACCTTCGCGCAGGAACTCCGGATTCGACGCGACCGAGATGTGATCACGCGGCGCACCGGCCTCGGAGAGCACGCGCTGGACGAAGCGCGTCGAGCCGACGGGCACGGTCGACTTGTTGACGACCACCGCGCCCGGCTCCAGGAGCGGCGCGATCTCTCGCGCCACCGCCTCGACGTACGACAGGTCGGCGGCACCGTCGACACCTTGTGGCGTCTGGACGCACAGGAAGACGATGTCGGCCCCGCGTACCGCCTCACGCGCGCCGACGACGAACGACAGCCGGCGTGATGCGAGTCCGTCGGCAACGAGCTGCGGCAGCCCATCCTCGAGAATCGGCACTTCGCCCTTGCGTAGACGAGCGACGCGTTCGGCGTCGACGTCCGCGCAGATGACGTCGTGGCCGAGATGCGCGAAGCAGGCGGCCGTGGTGAGACCGACATAACCCGCGCCGATGACGGCGATGCTCACGAGACGGAAAGGTTAGAGGGAAGAGCCGGGGCAGCCCGCGCTCGGGAACGCGGTGGCGGATGGCGCCGGTGCAGGTGCGGGCGTCGGTGACGCGACCGTGCCCGATGCCGCGGTTGTCGTGGGGGGACTCGTGGTCGTCGGCGCCGCAACACCGTTGAAGTCGCTGCCGAGAACAACGATGACGTCGGCGGCTTGGCGATCGTTCAGCGCGACGAGGCGGCCGGCGCCGCGGAGCTGGGCCTGCACCAGTCGCGCTTTGTCGGCCTGGCCGGGACCGTACTGCACTTCAGTCGTGCTGCGAGTGTGGCTCGCGTTCGTCGCGGGTCCTGCCGCAGTGAAGCCGAGTGACCGCAGCGAGTCGAGCGCCGATCGTCCCAAGCCCGAGCGCGTGGTCGCGTTGCGCACTGCGACAGACACCGACGAGGGCGCGATCTTGGGGAGCTGCGCGGTCTCGCTCGACCCGCCTTGGGAGCGAAGCCGCGCCAGCAGCGGTGCGGCCGCCCTGTCGTTCACGACGAGCACCGACTGTCCGGCGATGTGTTGCGGCGTCGCGGGCAGCGTCGTCATCTCGAGCCCGGCGCCGTTGCCACCGCGCAGCGCGTACGCGAGCGCGCGCAGGCCGCCGAGGCCGAGCTTCGGGTCACGCGTGAGGCTCGTAAAGGTCTTGTCGAGCAGGCCGTTGACGCGCCAGGGTCGCCGGGTGCCGGCATGGAGCGCCTCCTGGGCGAGCGTCCGCATGAAGTACTGCTGACGGCGGATCCGGCCGAGGTCCGATGTCGGGTCAGCGCGCCAGCGGCCGTTGTCGAGGTATTCGTAGAACCGCGAGCGCACGTACGCGAGCGCCTGGTCGCCGTTGAGTCGCTGACAGCCGGCTTGCGGGACATTGAGTCCGCTTTTGGTGTCGCGCGCGGGGGCCGGGAAGTAGAGCGGGATCGTGCCGAGCGCGTTCACGATGTTGCGAAAGCCGGCGAAGTCGACCTCGAGGTAGTGGCCGATCGGGACGTCGAAGTTCTGCTCGATGGTCTCGATCACACGCTGCGGACCGGCGTTGAACGCCGCGTTGATCTTCGACCGCCCCATACCCGGGATGTCGACCCACAAGTCGCGCGGGAACGACACGACGAAGCCGCGGTGGGTCGTGGGATCGACGTGCGCCACCATGATCGTGTCGGAGCGTTGACCGGTCTGGGCCTGCGCGCTGCCGAAGGCCTGCGCCTCGGCCGCCGAGTGGACGAAGGCACGCGTATCGGAGCCGATCAGGAGATAGTTCTGGCCACCTTGCAGCACGCTCGCGTTGATCGGCGCGGTGCGGATGTCGTGGACCTTCTGCGCGGCGAATGCGTAGGCACCGCCGATCGCGACCGCAACAAGCAGACACACGACAACGAGCGCGAAGAGGAACCGGTGCAGGAACGCGCGCGCAGACGTTACAGCCATCACGCCCTCACCTCAGGGACACCCGACCAGCGGGCCGCCGGTCTTCGGGTCGACCGGGACGAAGCGGGTGTCGACCGTCTGTTGCGGAAGCGTGGTCGACGTCGTGGTCGATGTCGTCGCGGGCTTTGCACTTCCCGGTCGCGTCGAGGCGGTGCTCGGCACCGGAGGCTGCAGCAGTAACCCCGGGAGCTCGTCGTAGTCGCGACCGACGATGACGAGGACGTCGCCTCCGAGCGTCTCCGCGGCGCTCGCGGCCTCGATGATGTTCGACGTACCGAGCGCACCACCGACCGTCACGCCCTTCGCCGCCTGCCCGGGCGCGTACCTCACCTGTGTGGTCGCGTAGTCGCTGCGATCGGCGTCGGCGGGAGGACCGGCCGCGACATAGCCGTGGGCCACGAACGACTCGAGCACCTTGCGGGCCTTGCCCTTCACCCCCGACCCGTTCACGACCCGCACCTTCACCGTTCTCGGCGCGACGAGGACGGGCAGCGACCTCGGAATGGCGAAGTTTTGGAGGCGATCGATGACGGCATTCGCTTCCGGCCGCTTCACGACGACGGTCGCACCGTCACCGGACCCGACCGTCGGCAGCGTCATCATCTGCACGGTGGCCGGGTTCAAACCGCGAAACGTCCGGACCAACGCTTTGATCTGGCCCTCACTCAGCCCGGTGTCCCGCGTCATGTTGGACATGATTGCGTCGAGCAGGCCGACGATCTTCAACGGGTTGTTGCCGGCCTTCTTGAGCGCGGCTTCGCTCAGTGTCCGAACGAAGTACTGCTGCCGCGGGATGCGTTGCACGTCACTACCGTCCGCGTACCAACCCGGGACGCCGTTCTTCTCCACGTAGCTGTTCCACTGCCACGGCGCCGGATGCTTCCGATTCCTGGGCACGTAGTAATGCCGGGAACGCGCGTACGCGAGCGCCTCCGCACCGTTCAACGATCGGCATCCCGCCTGCTCGACGTCGAGCCCGGTATACGGATCGTGCATCGGCGTCGGGAACCACACGTTCACACTGCCGATCGCGTCGACGATCTTCTGGAACTCGATGAAGTTGACCTCGAGGTAATGGTGAATCGGGATCCTGAGATCATCCTGAATCGTCTGGATCAGCAGCTTCGGACCGCCGAAGGTAAACGCCGCGTTGAGTCGATCTCGGCCGTGGCCGGCGATCGTGACGAGGAGGTCGCGCGGCAGCGACACGACGAGTCCCGTCTTGGCGGAGGGATCGACGTGCAGCACCATCATCGTGTCCGAGTGCGGCGGCCCGACCTGCTGGGCGGTGCCGAACGCCTTGGCCTGCTCCGGCGTCTCGTTCGGGTCGCGGGTGTCGGACCCGATCAAGAGCACGTTGGCCGGCTTGCCTTTCTCGGTGGTGGCGAGCACGTCGCTCGGAATGTGGATCGTCTTCGACTTGGCGAATTCGTGCGAGCCGAAGGCGTTCCCGAAGACGACGCCGCTCGCGGCAACAACCGTCACGATCACGAGCGCGACCGCGAAGCGTCGAAGAAAAGATCCGAGAGAGAGAGGCGCGGACACGGCGACATCGATGGTACCGGCGAGCCGCCCAATTTCCGGGCCGGGCGGTACGGTCTGCGGCGTGGCCGATGACGTGCTCTCCGCTCTGGTGCGCCGTCTGCCGGTCGATGCGGGATGTGCGGTCGTTCGCGACGGTACGGACACGATCGTTGCCGCCGCGCCGACACGCGTGCTCGTCGAGAGTGGCAAGGCGGCGTTCGATGCGTTGCGCGAGGTCGACCGCGGAGGCTTCTGGGTCGGATTCTGTGCATACGAACTCGGACGCTCCGTCGAACGTGTCGTCATCCGGCGGCGGGATGAAGAGGTCTCGTTGCCCGACGTCGCGTTCGCCCAGTACGACGCGCGCCTGCGTGTGCGGGGCCGGCGCGTCGTCGTCGAAGGAAGCGGTGATGCGTACGCGCTCCTGCAATCCCTTCGTGCGGAGGTGACGGCCGCAGCATCGCGACCGCGCCCTGACCACGAGTCCATGGAGTGGACGACGAGCCTCGATCGCGCCCAGCACGCGGCGGCGGTCGCCGACGTCCTCGAGCACGTGCGGGCCGGCGACTGTTACCAGGTCAACGTGACCCGACGGCTGTGCTCCGCCGCGGTGGCCGATCCGCCGCGCTTGTTCGACGCGCTTTATCGCATGAACCCCGCGGCCCACGCGGCGCTCTGCACATTCGGAGGCGCGCTCCCCCGCGTCGCGATCGTCTCCGCATCGCCGGAGCTGTTCTTCCGGATCGACGGTCGAATGATCGAGACCCGTCCGATCAAGGGCACTGGTGCGGACGCTTCGACGCTCGCCGCGAGCGCGAAGGATCGGGCCGAGAACGTCATGATCGTCGACCTGGCGCGCAACGATCTCGGCCGCGTGTGCGAGTACGGCTCCGTGGTCGTCCCCGAGCTGTGCGCGATCGAAGCGCATCCGGGCCTTTATCACATGGTGAGCACGGTGTGCGGACGGCTGCGGCACGACGCGGGCCTGGACGGTGTCGTGCGTGCCCTCTTCCCGCCCGCCTCGGTCACCGGTGCACCGAAACCTCGTGTCCTGCAACTCATCGAGGACTTGGAGCCGGTCCCGCGCGGCGTCTATTGCGGCGCGGTCGGATGGGTTGACAGCGATCGAGCACGCGCCGAGTTCGCGGTAGCGATCCGGACGTTCGCCATCGCAGAGGGCCGGATGTCGCTCGGCGTGGGCGGCGGCATCGTCGCCGACTCGCGTGCCGACGCGGAATGGGACGAGACCGAGCTGAAAGCGGCCCGGCTGCTCGCCGCTGCGCGCATGGCGGCGGAAGCGACGCCCGCATGGTCGACGGTGGGTGCGCCGTGATCGTGTGGCTCAACGGCTCGCTCGTGTCGATCGACGACGCGCGCGTCTCGGTGCTCGACCACGGACTTGTCGTCGGCGACGGCATCTTCGAGACGCTGCGCGTGTATCGCGGCGAACCGTTCGCGTGGCGTCGACACTTCTCGCGGCTGTGCGCGTCCGCTGATGGCCTCGGCCTGACGGTGCCATCCGAATCAGTGCTCCGGGATGCAGCTGCCGACGTGTTGCGCCTGAACGATTTGGACGAGGCCCGCCTGCGGATCACCGTCACGGGAGGAATCGCGCCACCTGGTTCGCACCGGCCGGACGTGCCGGTCACGGCGTTCGTCGTCGCATTCCCGCTCGAACCGCCGGCCGCGAGCGCCGACGTCGTGATCGTGCCGTGGACGCGGAACGAACGAGGTGCGACGGCAGGGTTGAAGACGATCAGCTATGCCGAAAACGTTCGAGCGCTGGCCTACGCCGAGGCGCGCGGCGGCAACGAAGCGTTGTTCGCGAACACGCAAGGCATGTTGTGCGAGGCGACGGGCTCGAACGTGTTCCTCGTGCGCGACGGAGTGCTCCTCACGCCGCCGGCCCGCGCCGGCTGTCTGCTGGGGGTCACCCGCGCGCTCATCCTCGAGCTCTGTCCGTCGCTCGGGATCGAAGTCGAGGAGCGAGACGTCGAGGTCAGCGCGTCGCGCAACGCGGAGGAGGCGTTCCTGTCGTCCACGACGCGCGAGGTGCAAGCCATCGCTCGAATCGACGGTGCCGCGCTTCCCGCCGTTCCGGGGCCGCTGACCGAGAAACTGGCGCGCGCGTTCCGCGACCTGCTGGCGAGAGACCTCGATCCCTGAGACGACGCGCGGTCAGACCGGGCGCAGGTGGACGACGTCGCCCGCGGTGACGACGGTCTCGCTGCCATCGTCGCGACGGACGACGAGGAACCCCTCGGCGGTCAGGTCGACGGCGACGCCCTCGACGACGTCGCCCGCGAGGTCGACCCGAACTCTCCGGCCGAGCGTCGCCGAACGCGCTTTCGTCGCCCCGACGACGTCGTCGATCACGCCGAGCCGCGTCTCGAGCGCGCGAAGCCATTCGGCGAGCAAGTCGCCACGAGCGACGACTCGCTCACTGTGCATATTGCACGCCGTCGCGGTGTCCGCCAGTTCCGGTGGAAACGCCTGCCACTGGACGTTGAGACCCATCCCGACAACGAGTGCACCGGCCGAAACCTCCGAGAGAATTCCCGCGAGCTTCCGGTCGTCGACCGTCACGTCGTTCGGCCATTTGACCAGCGCCTCGACGCGGCAGCACTCCCGCACCGCGTCGACCGCGGCGACGGCAGCGGCCAGCGTTACGACATGCCACTGATCGGCCGGCAGGTCGGGCCGGAGCAGCACCGACACGAGCAAGGACGCGCCCAGTGGTGCGACCCACGAGCGTCCCAAACGGCCGCGGCCCGCGACCTGCTCATCCGCGACCGCGACGAGCCCTTCACCCGCGCCGCGATTGGCTTCGGCCAAGACATAGCGATTGGTCGAATCGATGCTCGCGAACCAGTGGACCGGACCGAACCGCGTGTCCGTCAAACGGTCGTCATGCCATTCGCGGAACGGGGCACTCCAGGTGGCGGCCGGTCCCGGCATCGACCGTAGGATACGGCGCTCATTCCACCAGCCCGAGGGGCGTACGTTGCCGTCCACTCTCCCGTCGAAGATCTTGATCGCGAACCGCGGCGAGATCGCCATTCGCGTGATGCGGACCTGTCGCGAGCTCGGGATCGCGACCGTCGCCGTGTACTCGGAGCTCGACCGCAACGCTGCACATGTTCGTTACGCGGATGAGGCGTATGCACTTGGCGGCCAGACCGCGGCCGAGAGCTACCTCAACACTGAGGCGATCCTCGACGCGATCCGCCGCTCGCAAGCCGAGGCCGTCCACCCGGGATACGGCTTCTTCTCGGAGAACGCCGACTTCGCTCGCGCCCTCATCGGTGCCGGTGTCGTCTGGATCGGGCCGCCCCCCGAGGCGATCGAAGTCATGGGCGACAAGATCTCGTCTCGAATCGCCGCCCAACGGTCGGGCGTCGAGAGCGTGCCGGGCACGACGAAGCCCATCGTCGACGCGAGCGAGGTCGTCAAGTTCGGCAACCAACACGGCTGGCCCGTCGCCATCAAGGCCGCGTACGGCGGCGGCGGGCGCGGGATGAAGGTGGTTGCCGAACCGGCCGCCGCGGCCGCGGCCTTGGAGTCCGCGCAGCGGGAGGCGCAGGCCTACTTCGGCCGGCCCGAGTGCTACATGGAGCGGTACCTCACACATCCGCGCCATGTCGAGCTGCAAGTCTTCACCGACGCGCGCGGCAACGGCGTCTACGTCAGCGACCGCGACTGCTCGGCGCAGCGACGGCACCAGAAGCTCATCGAAGAGGCACCGGCACCCGCGATCCCGGATGCGACGCGACGGGCGATGGGCGAGGCCGCGGTCAAGGTCGCGCTCGGCTGCGGGTACGTGAATGCCGGCACCGTCGAGATGCTCTACCAGGACGGCGACTTCTACTTCCTCGAAATGAACACGCGCCTCCAAGTCGAGCACTGCGTCACCGAGGAGATCACCGGCATCGATCTCGTCGCCGAACAGATCCATGTCGCGGCCGGCGATCCGCTGACGTTCACGCAGGGGTCGATCGAGCACCGCGGCCACTCGATCGAATGCCGCATCAATGCCGAAGACCCGACGAAGAGTTTCATGCCGTCGCCGGGAACCATCATGCAGCTCCGCGCGCCGTCGGGGCCGGGCGTCCGCTGGGACGGCGGCTACCAGTCGGGCGACACGCTGTCCCAGTACTACGACAACCTCATCGGCAAGCTCATTGTGTGGGCGCCCGATCGTGATCGCGCGATCGACCGCATGCTGCGCGCGCTCTCCGAGTTCGAGATCGCGGGCGTCCGCACGACGATTCCCGCCCACCGTGCGCTGCTTGCGCACGACGACTTCCGCGCGGTGCGGCACTCGACGAACTGGGTGGAGACACAGGTCGATCCCGCGTCGTTCGCGGCCACGCTCGAGATTGCCGTGCCCGTCGCCGCGCCGACCGAAGGGGAGGAAGCCGCGCCCCCGACTGTCGAACGAACGATCCCGGTCGAGGTGGGCGGACGGCGCTACTCGGTGAAGCTCTGGTTGCCGGAACTACCCGCGGGTGCCGCGGCATCGAGCGGGGCGCGGCCGATGCGAGCGCGGCCGAAACCGGTCTCGACCGGAGGCTCCGCGGCCGGCAACGGCACCATCAGCGCACCGATGCAAGGCACGATCGTGAAGGTGCTCGTCGAGGTCGGGGCGCAGGTCGAACCGGGCCAGGCAGTGCTCGTGCTCGAAGCAATGAAGATGGAGAACCACATCAACGCCGAGACCGCGGGCACCGTCACCGAAATCCGCGTGCGCGCCGGTGACGCGGTGGGAACGGGCGACGTCCTCGCGGTCATCGAGTAAATCCCGAGCGCGCAGGCGGGGCGGAATGCCAGCATGTGCGCATGTCGCTCCCGCTCTACGTCGTCGACGCGTTCACCTCGGCCGCCTTCTCGGGGAACCCTGCAGCGGTCGTCGTGCTCGACGGCGCGCGCGACGACGCACGCGACGACCCGTGGATGAGTCGCGTCGCCGCCGAGATGAAGCACTCCGAGACCGCCTTCGTCTCACCCGGTGACAACGGCACCTTCGGTTTGCGTTGGTTCACACCCGAGGTCGAGGTCGACCTCTGCGGGCATGCCACGCTCGCGACGGCGCACGTGCTCTGGGAGTCGGGTCGCCTCGACGTCAACCAGGAGGCGCGCTTCGACACCAGGAGCGGGATACTCGGCGCGACGCGTGACGTCGACGGCATCCGACTCGACTTTCCCATCGTCGAACCGGTCCCCGAACGCCGAATCGCGGGACTGTTCGACTCGCTCGGGCTCCCAGAGTGCGACGTGTACCGAGCAGGTGACTTCTACGTGTTGGTGGAAGCGCCCGATGCCCTCACGGTGCAAAAGCTCGCGCCCGACTTCGACAAGCTCGGCCAACTGAGGGACGTGCGCGCGGTCATCGTGACGAGCCGCGCGGACGACGGCGTGCATTCGATCGTGTCGCGCGTGTTCGGTCCGCGAGTTGGCATCGACGAAGATCCCGTGACGGGATCGGCGCATTGTGTCCTTGCTGCGTACTGGTGCCCGCGCCTCGAGACCGCCGAGTTGTTTGCGGTGCAGGCGTCGAGACGAGGCGGCGAGCTACACGTCCGGCGCGTGGGCGATCGAGCCCATCTGCTCGGGCGCGCCGTCACCGTCGCCCGAGGCGAGCTGCTGCACTAGGCGGCGCTCGTGCCATGCGAGTTGCGCGACGAGGCCGTCGTGCAACGTCGTCTCCGGCTCCCAGCCGAGCAGCGCCCGGGCCCGGTCGATCGCTCCACCGTTTCGGCGCGCGTCGCCGGGCATGGCGCGTGCGTCGTCGATCTGCACATCGGCTCGTGCAAGCTGGGCGACGAGAGTGATGAGGTCGTTCAGCCGGATTTCGCCGCCACCCGCGAGATTGATGACGCACATGGGAGGAACGTCGGCGTCGGCCGCCGCCAGATTGCCGCGCACGATGTCGTCGACGTAGGTGAACTCACGAATCTGGGAGCCGTCGCCGTATCTCGGAAACGGAACGCGACGCAGCGCCGACTCGCACAGCCGGTGAATCGACATGTCGGGACGCTGTCGGGGCCCGTAGACGGTGAAGAAGCGCAGCGAGACGGTCGCGAGCTTCCAGTTCTCTGCGTAGAGGTTGCAGAGATGTTCGGCAGCCAGCTTGGTGACGCCGTAGGGGCTATAGGGACGCGGAAGATCGTCCTCGGTCGTGGGATACCGCGCTTGATTGCCGTAGACGGATGACGACGACGCGTTGACGACACGCGCGCCGGGCCGCGCCTCCCGCACCGCTTCGAGCAGACGCTGCGTCGCGAGCACGTTGTGCGTGATGTACGTGTCGAAGCCCGCTGCCCACGACAGCCGGACGCCGGGCTGTGCGGCCTCGTGGAACACGACATCGATGCCGTCGAGCAACGCAGCGATGTCGGCGTCTCGCAGGTCGGCTTCGACGAGTTCGAATCTCTCGTTCGCACGCGAGACGACGAGATTCGCCTCCTTGTCGTCACGGCCGTAGTAGTCGGTGAAGCAATCGACGCCGAGGACGTCGTCCCCGCGTGCAAGGAGGGCCTCACTGAGATGGCTGCCGACGAAACCGGCGACGCCGGTCACGAGTGCGCGCACAGCCTCAGCTTGTCAGTACGCGGCTTCGGCGAGCGATTCCGCCAGCGCGGGATGCACAAGCAGCGAATCGACGATGTCGACGACCTTGAGATGGTTCGTCACGGCGACGGCGATCACCGAGATCAGTTCCGCTGCGTTCCGGCCGACGATCGCGCCGCCGATGACGACGCCGGTCGCCGGGTCCGAGAGGATCTTGACGAAGCCGCGGGTATCGCCGTTGATAAGTGACTTCGGGTTCGCCGAGAACGGAACCTTGGTCACGCGCAGCTTGCGC
>JBKPCL010000158.1:0-14318 GCA_046727335.1 Actinomycetota bacterium | reverse complement strand
CCGCGCGACGCCGTCGCCCGGGTTCCGATCGGCGGTTGCCGTCCGGGCCCGACGAGTGCCTGTGTTGCGGTGCCGGCACGCGCGAGCTACGCGCTCCGCGTTCGCTCGATGGGCGGTGTGCCACTCGTTGCCGAGGTGCTGCAGCGCGGAACCGGATCGAGCAACGGCGCGGCCATCACGTCGGGTGTGCAACGGCCGGCGCGGGGGTGGGTCTTCGCCCGATCCCGTGTCGCGGGGGAGACGGCCGGAAGGTTGGCGTTCACCAATCCCGGCACCGCGGATGCCCATGTTGCGATCTCGTTCGTGAGTGGGGGCGCGATCTCTCAGCCGGCCTCATTGCGTGCGGTGCGAGTCCCGCCGGGAGGTCGCGTGCCCGTGGACATCGGAAGGGTCGCGGGCGCACCGCGTTCCGACGCCGCGCTCGTCGTCACGGCGGACCGCGAGGTCGCCGTGGAGCAGACGATCGTGGGGGCCGGCGATCTGACCCGGTCGGCCGGGGTTCCCATCCGGTAGGCGTCATGACGATTCGCATCGCCGTCGCGGTCGCGGTCTTCGCGCTCGCGGCCGTGATCGCCTGGTGGCTCGAGCGCCGACGTCGAACCGCACCTCCCACCCAGGGCCGCGCGGTCGTCCCGCAACAGCTCGACCGTGACGACTTCCCACGTCCCGACGCGTCGTGGCTCGTCGCCTTGTTCACGTCGCAGCACTGCGACTCGTGCCAGGGCCTCTACGCGAAGGCGGCGCCGCTCGAATCGGCCGACGTCGCCGTCGTCGAGATCGAGTACACCGAACATCCCGCGTTGCACCGTCGCTACGCGATCGATGCCGCGCCGATCACCGTGGTCGCAGATTCGGACGGCGTGACCCGCGCGTCATTCGTTGGCGCCTTCGATGCGCCCCAACTCTGGGCCGAGCTCGCCGAGCTCCGCCAACAGGCGGGTTAGTCGCTGAGCGGCGGGACCGGGGGCGCGACGTCGGCGGTCTCCTCGCCGCTCACGCCGACGATCTCCGGAAGCTCGTCGGAAGGATCGGCCAACTCTTGGGTGCCGTCCGCGTGGGTGATGACGCGGGGTCCTCCGACCTTGCGGCCCATCGCGTTGTCGACGAGCGCGGCGACTTCGTCCCCGTCGAGTGTCTCGCGCTCGAGGAGCGCCTCGGCGACCGCGTCGAGACCGTCCCGATACTCCGTCAGTACCTTGCGCGCGCGATCTTCCTCGTCGCGCAGGATGCGTTCGACTTCCTCGTCGATCACACGCGCGGTCTCGTCCGAGTAGTCGCGCGTGTGCATCAGGTCTTCGCCGAGGAACACCGCGCCCTGCGAGCCCCAGGCCATCGGACCGATGCGGTCCGACATGCCCCACTCGCGCACCATCTTGCGCGCGAGCTCCGTGTTGCCGACGAGGTCGTTCTGCGCACCCGTTGACTGGTGACCGAAGACGAGTTCCTCGGCGACCCGTCCGCCGAGTCGCACCACGAGCGAGTCACCGATGTACTCACGCTTGTAGATGTGGCGCTCTTCGATGGGCAACTGCTGCGTGACGCCGAGCGCCATGCCGGTCGGAAGGATCGTCACCTTGTGCAACGGGTCGGCGTGCTCGAGCACGTATGCCAGCAACGCGTGACCACCCTCGTGGTACGCGACGATTTCCTTCTCCTCTTCGGAGAGCGCGAGCGATTCTCGCTTCAGACCCATGAGGACGCGGTCGCGAGCCGCGTCGAAGTCTTCCTTGTGAATGTCCTGCGCTCCCCGGCGCACCGCGAACAACGCAGCTTCGTTGACCAGGTTGGCGAGATCGGCGCCGCTCATTCCCGGCGTGCCGCGCGCGATCACGTCGACATCGACGTCAGGCGAGATCTTCTTGTCGCGGAAGTGGACCTTCAGGATCTCGACCCGCTCGTCCTGCGTGGGGAGGGGCACCATGATCTGACGGTCGAACCGCCCCGGGCGGAGCAAGGCGGGGTCGAGGATGTCGGGACGGTTGGTCGCCGCCATCATCACGATGCCCTCGGTGGCCTCGAAGCCGTCCATCTCGGAGAGCATCTGGTTCAGCGTCTGCTCTCGTTCGTCGTGGCCACCACCGAGGCCGGCACCGCGCTTGCGGCCGATGGAGTCGATCTCGTCGACGAAGATGATCGCCGGAGCTTGCTTGCGGGCAGTCTGGAACAGATCCCGTACACGCGCCGCGCCGACGCCGACGAACATCTCCATGAAGTCGGAACCCGTGATCGAGATGAACGGGACGCCCGCTTCACCGGCGACGGCACGTGCGATGAGCGTCTTGCCCGTCCCGGGCGGTCCGACGAGGAGCACGCCCTTCGGGATACGCGCGCCGATGTCCTTGAACTTGGCCGGCAGCTTCAGGAAGTCGACGACTTCTTTGATCTCCTCCTTGACCGGGCCGTAGCCCGCGACGTCGGCGAACGTCGTCTTCGGTTTGTCGGTGTTGTAGACCTTGGCGCGCGACCGGCCGATGTTCATGACCGCGCCCATCTGGCCTTGCGCGCGCCGCGCGATGAACCACCAGATCGCGCCGAACAACAACAGGGGCAGCACCCATACCAACACCGTGCCGAACCAGTTCGTCGACCGGGGCTTGTAGTTGCGGTCGACGTGGTGCTGCTGCATCGTGGCAATGTCGGCGTCCGGGAGCGCGCCCGGCTGGCCCTGTGTCGTGAACTCGGAGTTGCCCTTCTCCGTGAAACCCTTGACGAACTGGCCGGTGATCTTGCCGCTCGACGCGTCGTACTTGATGCTCTCGACCTTGTTGGCCGTGACGTCCTGCAGGAACGTGCTGTAGTCGACCTGAGTGCGCGCCGGCGTGCTCCCGGGCGCCGCTTGCCAGACGAGGATGACGGCGATCAACAAGCCGACGACGATCCACGGCACCCAGCGGGGGCGAGGAGTCGGCGGACGTCCCGGTCCTCCGCTCCCGGGGGGCCCCTGGCGCGGAGGTCTCGGCGGCTCGGGCGGCCGCCACTGGTCTTCGGGGCCGGGACTCATCGGTGCTCCATCGCGTTCACTTGGTCGACCATGGTAGGGCTCGTTCCTGTGAAGTCCCTCTCAGGCGGCTGATTGCTCTCGAGACGCAACGTCTCCGACGACCCGCTTGGTTCCCGACGCGTGCTCATCACCCGGTGTTTTCGCGCTCGTTGCGTCCGATCGGCCGACGGGCACTGATCGATAGCCTTGGCCGGTGGATCGCAGCCCGATGCCGTCACCGGGCTCGGCCGGCGCACGAATCGTGCGTTGGGGTCTTGGCGATTTTTTTTGGATATGGCCGGCCGGAATCGTCGGGTCGGTCGTGCTCGGCTCCATCGGATTCGGGATCTCGGGCGATCAAGTCGGCCATGCCGGTGCGCTCACGACCGCGCTGAGCGCCCTCGGTCAGTTCGGGGGCTGGCTCGTCTGCTTGATCATCGTGAGCCGCACCAAGGGGAGATCCTTGCGAGCGGACTTCGGGTTCCTCGTCCGGCCCAAGGACTGGTGGGCCGTGCTCGCAGGAGGCGCGCTCGAGATCGTGCTCTTGATTCCTCTGATACCGATCCTGATCCTTGCTCGCGGTCACACCGAAGACGTCGTCAACGAGCTCAGGGACTCGGGTGGCGCCAAGCGCGCCGTACTGGTCGTGTTGGCCGCGCTCATCGCGCCGGCGATCGAGGAGCTGCTGTTCCGTGGACTGTTGCAGCGTTCGTTGCGGCGGCGGCTCCAGCCGGCCGTTGCAATCGGCATCGCCGCGGCCGCGTTTGCGTTCGCGCACCCGCTGCTTTCGCCGACCCTCGGCACCTTGGCGGTCGTGCCCGCGCTCTACGCATTCGGCGCCATCTCGGGCGTCGCGGCCGAGCGCACGGGCAATCTGTCCGTCTCGATCCTCTTGCACGTCGGCTTCAACCTGCCGACGGTCCTCACAGCGGTGATCCTGGTACGTCGCTGAAAAGCCGGTAACCAATCGCGGCGTCGCCGTTTTACTGAACACGCAGCGTGGTCGATGTTCTCGTCAGCGGGCTGCAGTCCGCGGGCCGGGCGCCACGACGTGGTGGCGCGTGAGGGAGGCAGGAATGTTCGTGTGCACAGGATGTGCCAGGGAAGCGCTCATCACGATTCGTATGCGGATCGCAGCGAAAGACATCATCTTTCGTCGCTGTAGCCGCTGCGAAGCCAACTCGTGGCAAGACGATGGCGGCGATCTCACCCTGGCCGAAGTCCTCGACCTCGCTCGCGCGGCGCGCTAACGCGCTGATCCTGGGCTAAAGCCCGGTTGCGCGGGCCTCTCCGGCCTGCGCCTCGGCGCTGGTGAAGTCGAGTCGGGCGGCCGACCTGGCATGCTGTCGGGCGGTGGCAGCACCGACGGCACCGGAAACGACGACCGCCACTTCTCGCCCCCACGTGACCGAAGCGGACGAGTCGCGGCCATCGACGTGGGAGCGCGCGCTCGGATACGCGATCGTCGTGGCGTGTGTGGTCGCGGTCCTCGGCGTCCTGCACCCCAGCCTGCTCCTCAAGAACACCACCACCAATGGCGGCGACATGGGCGCCCACGTGTGGTGGCCGTGGTTCATGGAGCACCACTGGTTCGGCAAGCTCCGCCTCTCGGGCTGGGCGCCTGATTGGTACGCCGGGTTCCCGGTCGGCCAGTACTACTTCCCGCTCCCCAGCGTCTTCGTCGCGATCCTCGACATCGCGCTTCCGTACAACGTCGCGTTCAAGCTCGTCACGGCCAGCGGGCCGGTGCTCTTGCCGATCAGCGCCTATGCCTTCGCGCGCGGCATGCGAGCGCCGTGGCCCGCGCCGCCGGCCTTCGCCGTCGCTGCACTCGGCATGCTGATGCAGACGCGCACCGACTGGCAGATCTACGGCGGCAACATCGCCAGCACCCTCGCGGGTGAGTTCTCGTTCACGCTCGGTCTCGCGTTCGCACTGTTCGGCCTCGGCGCACTCGCGTACACGCTCGACACGGGCCGCCGACGATGGCTACCCCCGGTCCTCATCGCGGCCGCGGTCATGTGCCACATCGTCGTCGCGATCTTCATCGGCGTCGCCGCGATCCTGTTGTGGTTGGTGCGCCGTCCCTTGCGCACGTTGCCGCTCGCCGGGGCCATTGGCGCCGTCGCGTTCGCGCTCCCCGCCGTGTGGTTGATCCCGCTCGTCGGTCAACAGACGTACACACAGAGCATGCGGTACACGAAGGTCGTGCCGCGCGGCTCGTTCAAGCTGCCGAGCTGGCTGCCGCTCCCCGGCCCGATCGAGCACACGATCGAAGGCATCGTGCGCGGCGTCGGCGTCGCCTACGACGCGAGCGGGAAGCGGACGTCGCCGTCACTGTGGTTGCCCTGGTGGATTTGGCTGCTCGCGGGCGTCGCGATCGTCGCCGCCGGCTGGTACCGCCGCCGGTCGACGCTCGTGCTGGTGCTGCTCGCGCTCGTATTCGGCGTGCTGTTCGTGGAATGGCCGGAGCACGCGATCTGGAACACGCGATTCCTGCCGTTCTGGTTGCTGACGTGGGGCTTCGTCGCGGCAATGGGCGCGACCGAGCTGTGCCGGCTCGGTGCCGCCGGGGTGCGGTGGGCCAACAACTGGATACGCGACGGCGACTTGCAAGACGCGCGCGCCCAAGCATGGGCCGACGTCGCGCGCGGCGCCGACGGTGAGGCGACGCCGGAACAACGCGAGCGCGCCGTCGAAGTCCTCGCGAGCCGTCGTTTCGACGAGCCGCCCCCCGGCTGGGAACCGCCCGCGCGCTTGAGCAGCGAAGCGCTCGCCAAACGCGGTCGCGTCGTCGGCGCGATCGCGCTCTCGGTCATCTTGCTCGGCGGCTCCGCCTTCGCGATCAAACGCGCGTGGGACGCCCGCAACGGCAACTCCGGCATCGCGATCAGCGGCTGGGCGACGTGGAACTACGAAGGCTACGAAGCCAAGCCGGCCTGGAACGAGTACCACAACATCATGACGACGATGGGGACCCTGCCGCCGGGCCGTGCGCTGTGGGAACCGTCGTCGATGCCGGGTGACCCGATCAACAACTACGGCACGAGCTTGGCGCTCGAGCTGCTGCCGTACTTCACGAACGGCCGGATCGACTCGATGGAGGGGTTGTACTTCGAGTCCTCGGGCACCACCTCGTTCCACTTCCTGACCGTCAGTGAATGTGCCGAGCACCCGTCGAACCCGGTGCGTGGTCTCGTGTACGGGACGCTGCAGGACGACTTCGACTTGTGCGTCCGTCACCTCCGCATGCTCGGCGTGCGGTATCTGATGCTCTGGACGCCCGCCGCGCAGTCGAAGGCCGCCCACACTCGCGGCCTCAGACTCGTGCGCACGATTCCCGACCTCGATGGGCGCGATCCGAAGGGTTGGAAGGTCTATGAGGTGGCGAACTCGCCGCTCGTCGTGGGCATGAACGAAGAACCGGTCGTCGCGGCGTTGCACGGCGGCACGTACTCGCAGTGTTGGGGAACCAAGTGGCCCGACACCAACAGTTCGGAGCCCCGGCTCGAGGCATGGGAATGCGCCAACGCACCGTGGTGGAACAACCGGTCAGAGCTCTCGAGGATGTTCGCGGCGTCCGGACCGAAGGACTGGAAGCACATCGACATCTCCCAGCTCGCGAGCACGACGCCGCGCCGTATCTCTCCGACGCGCGTGAGTCGCGTGCACGAAGGCGTCGACAAGATCTCGTTCCGCGTCTCGGAGATCGGCAAACCGGTGCTCGTCAAGACGTCGTACTTCCCGAACTGGCAAGCGCACGGCGCCAAGGGGCCGTACCGAGTGTCGCCGAACCTCATGGTCGTCGTCCCCACGCAGAAGGACGTCTCGCTGACGTACGTCTTGACGGGAGTCGATTGGCTCGGTCGCTTCGTCACGCTCCTCGGCATCGCCGGGCTGGTGCTCTTGATCCTGTGGAAGCGCGCGACTCGGTACGCCGCCGATGCGCCGGCAGGCGAGGCACCCGCCGACGACTCCGGCGCCGACGGCGGCGACGGCGGTGGCCCCGGGGACGACGGCGTCACCCCGCCCGACCGGAGTCAGCCGGCCCCGGCGCTACCATGATTCGGCTTTCCGGCCATACGGGTTCTCAGGAGTGCGCGTGTCGCTCGACGCCGTCTTCAAGGCTTATGACGTGCGCGGGGTTTATCCGGACGAGCTGGATGAATCACTGGCTCGGCGGGTCGGGAACGCGTTCGCCCATTTCACGGGCGCGCAACATCTGATCGTCGGCCGCGACATGCGGCCGTCGTCTGAGCCCCTCGCCGCGGCCTTCATCGAGGGCGCGACGCTCGCGGGGGCCGACGTGACCGACATCGGCTTGTGCTCGACCGACGTCGTGTACTTCGCGTCCGGCTATCTCGACTCGCCCGGCGCGATGTTCACGGCCAGTCACAATCCCGCGCGATACAACGGCATCAAGCTCTGTCGCGCGGGTGCGGCGCCCGTCGGTGAGCAGAGTGGGCTCACGCAGATTCGCGAGATGGTCGAGTCAGGCGTCACGTCGCGGGGCGAGGCACCCGGCAAGGTCGAGCATCGCGACGTGCTCGACGAGTTCGGCGAGCACGTGCGGTCCTTCGTCGACAAGTCGGTGTTGCGACCGCTGAAGGTCATCGCCGACACCGCGAATGGCATGGGTGGTCTCGTCGTCCCGAAGGTGTTCGAGGGCCTGCCGTTCTCGCTGACGGTCTTGTACGGCGACCTCGACGGCACGTTCCCCAACCATCCCGCCGATCCGATCCAAGCCGAGAACCTCAAGGACCTGCAACGCGCGGTACTCGACATGGGCGCCGACGTCGGCCTGGCGTTCGACGGTGACGCCGATCGCGTCTTCCTCGTCGACAACCTGGGGCAACCGGTCAGCGGCTCGACGACGACCTCGATCGTCGCCAAGGCGATGCTCGAGCGGCGTCCCGGCGAGACCATCGTGCACAACCTCATCGTGTCCCGTGCCGTCCCCGAGATCATCCGGGAAAACGGCGGCGTTCCGGTGCGGACCCGCGTCGGCCACTCGTTCATCAAGCAGGTGATGGCGGAGACCAACGCGATCTTCGGCGGCGAGCATTCGGCGCACTACTACTTCCGCGACAACTGGAGAGCGGACTCCGGATCGATCGCGGCCTTGCTCGTACTCCAAGAGCTGAGCCGCGCCGGCGTGCCGCTGTCGGAGTTGCGCAAGCCGTTCGAACGCTACGTACAGAGCGGCGAGATCAACACGCGCGTCGACGACCCGAACGCCGTCATCGAACGAGTCGGGCAGGCGTACTCCGATCGCCCACAAGATCGGCTCGACGGCCTCACGGTCGACGGCGGCGACTGGTGGTTCAATCTGCGGCCCAGCAACACCGAGCCGCTGCTCCGGCTGAATCTCGAAGCTCCCGACGGGCCCTCGTGCGAGGCGCACACCCGTGAGGTACTCGCGCTCGTGCGCGGCGAACAGAAGGGAACCTGACGATGGCCCTCGACCCGAAGCTGCTCGAGATCCTCGCCTGCCCCGAAGACAAAGGGCCACTGCTCTACTTCGCGGACGAGCAGTCGCTGTACAACCCGCGCCTGAAGCGCCGCTATCGAGTGCTCGACGGCGACATCCCCGACCTGCTCATCGACGACGCCGAAACCGTCGACGACAGCGAGCACGACCGGCTCTTGCAGAAGGCCGAAGCGGACGGCATCAAACCGACCTTCGAAGCGTGACCGACTCGCTGCACTTCCTCGACGCGGTTGCCGGACTGCCGGAGCAGCTCGCAGCCGCGCACGAAGCGGCCAGCGAGATCCACTCCAACTCGTTTCCGACCGCCGACGGCGTCCGCAACATCGTCGTGCTGGGCATGGGCGGCTCAGGTATCTCGGGCGACGTCGTGGCCGCCGCGTTCAACGACGAGTTGCCGGTGCCCGTCACCGTGTTGAAGCAGATACGCACACCGGCGTTCGTCGGGCACGAGACGCTCGCGTTCGCGGTGTCGTACTCGGGCGACACCGAAGAAACGGTGTCGATGGCGCGCGATGCAGTGAAGCAAGGCGCGCGGCTCGTTGCGATCTCCCGCGGAGGCACACTCGAGCAGGTCGCGCGGGAGGCCGGTGGTCTCCACATCCCGTGTCCCGACGGGTACATGCCGCGGGCCGCGATCGGGGCGCTCGTGGCGCCAATCGTCGTCACGCTGTTCCGAATGGGCCTTGCGCCTGGCGGTCATGCCAACCTCGTGCGCTCGCAGGAGCAGCTCGCGCGCCGGCGCGACCGATGCCGCCCCGAGGTCGCAGGCGCGGCGAACCCGGCTCGGGAGATCGCGCGAAGGATCGACGGCACCATGCCGTTGATCTACGGCGGAGGCGCGCTCGGCGCGGTCGCCGCCTACCGATGGAAGTGCGACATCAACGAGAACGCCAAGGCGCCCGCCTTCTGGCACTCGTATCCCGAACTCGACCACAACGAGATCTGCGCGTGGGGTCAGCACGGTGACGTGACCCGCCAGCTGATCTCGCTCGTCGAGCTCCGCCACGGCTTCGAACACCCGCGGCTGCGCCTGCGGTTCGAGGCGACGCGCGAGCTCGTCGAGGAGTGCGTGCACCAGGTGTTGTGCGTCGAGGCCGAGGGAGAGGGCCGGCTCGCGCAGTTGCTCGATCTCATGTACGTCGGCGACTGGGTGAGCTGCTATTCGGCCCTGCAGCGCGACGTCGATCCCGGGCCGATCGACGCCATCTCCGCCTTGAAGGCCCGTCTCGCCGAGACGCAGTGACCGATCTCGACGCGCTGCTTCGCCGCGTCGCCGAGATCGTGGCGCTCGAGCGCGCCGACATCCAGACCCGACCCGTCGGCGCGTCCGCGACGATCGCCGAACTCCGCGCCGCCTTTTCCGGTCCGCTGCCCGCGCGCGGCACCGACACGGCACAGGTGGTCGACGACCTCGCGGCCGCGGGCCATGCGGGCATCATCGCGAGCGCCGGCCCTCGCTATTTCGGCTTCGTGATCGGCGGGAGCACGCCGGCCGCCCTCGCCGCTGACTGGCTCACGAGCGGTTGGGACAACAACGCCGGGTTGTACGCGTGCGCGCCGCTCGCCTCGGTGGTGGAGGAGGTCGCCGGCGGCTGGCTGGTCGAGCTCTTCGGGCTGGCGGCGACGACATCAGTGGGCTTCACGACCGGCGGGTTGATGGCGAACTTCTCCGGACTCGCGGCCGCTCGCCATCGCGTGCTCGCGGGCGCGGGCTGGGACGTCGAAGCGCGCGGCCTCCAGGGTGCGCCACGGGTGCGCGCCGTCGTCGGCGCCGAGCGTCACGCCACGATCGACGTGGCGCTCCGGTATCTCGGGATGGGCGCGGCGAACGTCGAGATCGTTCCCGCCGACGAGCAGGGACGCATGCGGACCGACCGCCTGGACGCGGTGCTCGCGGCGGCTGATCGCGGGCCGCTGATCGTCTGCGCGCAGGCCGGCAACGTCAACACGGGCGCGTGCGACAACATCGCCGGGGTGTGCGACGCGGCCGATCGGCACGGCGCGTGGGTGCATGTCGACGGCGCCTTCGGGCTGTGGGCGGCGGTCGTCGACGAGCTCCGGCCGCTGGTGCGCGGCATCGAGCGCGCGCACTCGCTTGCCACCGACGCGCACAAGTGGCTCAACGTCCCGTATGACTGCGGCATCGTCTTCTGCGCCGATGCAGAGGCGCATCGCGGCGCGCTCGGCGCCCACGCGAGCTACTTGGTGCAGGGCGGTGAGGCCGCGCCGTACGACCCCTTCGAATGGGTGCCGGAGTTCTCTCGTCGTGGCCGCGGCATTCCGGTCTACGCCGCCATCCGGGCGCTCGGCCGGGAGGGCATCGCCGAGATGGTGGCGCGCGCCTGCGCGTGTGCGCGCCGATTCGCGGAGCGATTCGCCGGCGAGGTGGGCGTGGAGGTCCTGAACGACGTCGTCCTCAACCAGGTGCTCGTGCGCTTCTCGAACTCCGACGACGTGACGCGGCGGCTCATCGATGCGGTCCAGCGGGAGGGAACCTGTTGGCTCTCCGGAACGGTGTGGCACGGCGTCGCTGCGATGCGGATCTCCGTCTCCAACTGGCAGACGACGTTCGACGACGTCGACGCGTCCGCGGACGCCATCCTGCGCTGCCACCAGCACGTGCTGGCATGAACATGCGCGTCGAGTTGCTGAGCGCCGACTCGGACCTCGTCGACGTGGTCGTGCGCTGGCACTGGCACGAGTGGAGCGCCGCCTATGACAACCCGAACTTTGACGAGTGGCGCGCTCGGGTTCGGCAGCGGACGAACCACGATCGGGTGCCATTCACCTTCGTCGCCCACTTCGACGGCGAACCGGTCGGAAGCTTGTCCGTCTGCGATGACGATCTCGACGAGCAGTTCGCGGACCGGGGACCGTGGCTCTCCGGCATGCTCGTCGTCGGCTGGGCGCGCAACATGGGAGTCGGCCGCGCGCTCCTGCGCGTGACCGAAGATCACGCCCGCTCGCTCGACGTGGCGGAGCTGTGGTGCAGCACGGCCGAAGCGGGTGCGTTCTACGAGCGCTGCGGCTGGACGTGCGTGCGCCCGAAGGTTCGTCTCCGCGATCACGCGGTCCTCCGCCGCGACCTATAGGTCGGATCAGGTCCAGCGAACGCGCATCGTGCTTCGCCAGAGGTCGACGACGGTGGTGTCACCGGTGGCTTCGAGGTCGTGCACGTCGAGGCGGTTCCAGAGCAACAGGTAGAGGTCGGACGCCGACGCGCGCACTCGGCAGTCGGCACGTGCCCGTGCCCCGTCGACGGTGACCTTGTGCGGAGCGATGCTCAGGGACCACTGCGCGTCGGCGTCGGTCGCGGTGAGCTGGACCGTGTGCGGCGTCTCCGTCGGCTCTTCGCGACGCGGTCGGCTGGCGAAGCCGAGCAGGAGCTCGTCGATACCGTCGATCGCGAACTCGACGGGATATGGAGTCATGTCTCCGGACGGGCTTTCCGCGTCGGCTCTGTGGATGGCCGTCTCATGGGCCTGGCGGCGCGCCCAGAACGCCAGCGGGGACGGCGCCGGCAAGAACGCGAAGCACTCGACGTCTGCGGGCGCCGATTCCAGCGTGGCGATGAGCGCAGCATGACCGTCGACGAACCACCGCACGAGCTCGTCGTCCGCCGGCAGCGTCTCGACGATGTCGAACGGCTGCGCGACGTCGATGACTTGTGTGCGTGCATCAGCGACGTGGGCCGCGGCCCACCGGTGGACACCGCCGAGATGCAAGAGCAGATCCCGCATCGTCCAGCCCGGGCAGGTCGGAATCGACACGCCGGGTTCGCTCTCCTCGGCCGCGGCGGCGACCATGTTGCCCTCGCGGCGGAGCGCCTCGATGTGTTCGGCGATCTCCATGGTGTGGCTCAGTCGCGGCGGACGTCGAGCCGGAACACGTCGGGCCGCGCGTAGTGCCCCACGACGTCGAACTCGCGTCGCGCGACGCGAGACTGGTCGCGGTCGACTTCTGCGTAGAGAATGCCCGGCTCGCCGATCAACGGTCCCGCGAGTACCGCTCCCCATGGATCGACGATGATCGAGTTGCCGCGCGACATCCAGTCGTCCGCGTCGCCGTAGATGTCGTCGCGTCCTGGTATGTCGGCCGGAACGTCCGTCGCGCGCAGGCACGACGTCACGCCGACGACGTAGCAGCGTCCTTCCTTGGCGATGTGCCGCATCGACGCGGGCCAGACGTCAGAGTTGTCCCAGGTCGGCGCGAGCAAGACGTCGATCCCTTGTTCGTACATCGCCGTCCGCGCGAGCGGCATGTAGTGCTCCCAACAGATCAACCCGCCGACACGACCGAACGGCGTGTCGACGACGGCCAGCGTCGAACCGTCACCTTGGCCCCACACGAGTCGCTCGCCACCGGTCGCGACGAGCTTGCGATGCTTGGCGAGCAGCGCGCCGTCGGGCCCGAAGTAGAGGAGCGTGTTGTAGACGGTGCCGCCGGCGCGTTCGTTGACGGGTATCGCCAGAAACACTCCATGTTCGGACGCGATTGCACCCAGCGCATCGCAGGCCGGACCGGGGACGTCGACCGCCTGGTCGAGCCAGCGCGTGTACCACTCCGTGTCGGCCCATGGCGTCGTGCGCCAGACCCAGTCCGGGTACGTCGGGACGAAGCCCTCGGGAAACCCGACGAGCGCCGCGCCGTGAGCCGCGGCCTCCTTGGTCAACTCGCCGACCTTCTCGATCGTCGCATCTCGATCGAGGAAGACGGGCGCCGCTTGGACGGCGGCAACGATGACGCTCGGCATGCCGAAAACGATCGCACCCCGCGCTGGTAACATCAACCTCGGTCGGGCCTCCCAGGCTGTCATCCGGTGATCCGGGCCGACTCCAACCGTTTTCGTTGCGCCGTCGCGCGCACGAACCGTAGGAGGAGCGCCATGACCCAGACCGATTCCCGCACCCGTCGCACCGGCACCTTCACCGACTTCAAGGTGCGCGACCTCTCGCTCGCGGCGTGGGGCCGCAAGGAGATCGAGCTCGCCGAAGTCGAGATGCCGGGCCTGATGGCATGTCGCGCCGAGTTCGCCGCCGCGAGGCCACTCGCAGGTGCCCGCATCACCGGCTCGTTGCACATGACGATCCAGACCGCGGTGCTCATCGAAACGCTGGTCGATCTCGGCGCCGAAGTGCGCTGGGCGAGTTGCAACATCTTTTCGACCCAGGACCACGCGGCCGCCGCGGTCGTCGTCGGCCGGGACGGCACGCCCGACGCGCCCGGCGGCGTGCCCGTGTTCGCATGGAAGGGCGAGACGCTCGAGGAGTACTGGTGGTGCACCGAGCAGGCACTTCGGTGGCCGTCCCACTCGGGGCCCAACATGATCCTCGACGACGGCGGTGACGCCACGCTGCTCATTCACAAAGGCGTGGAGTACGAGAAGGCGGCCGCCGTTCCAGACCCCGCGACGGCGGACAGCGAGGAGATTGCCGTCGTCCTGCAGGTGCTCGCGCGCCTGCAACAGGAGGCGCCCGGCCTCTGGCACGAGCTCGCCGCCAATGTCAAGGGCGTGACCGAGGAGACGACCACGGGCGTGCACCGCCTCTACCAGATGCACGCCAACGGCACGTTGCTGTTCCCGGCGATCAACGTCAACGACTCTGTGACGAAGTCCAAGTTCGACAACCTCTACGGCTGCCGGCACTCGCTCATCGACGGCATCAACCGTGCTACCGATGTGATGATCGGCGGCAAGGTCGCGGTGGTGTGTGGCTACGGCGACGTCGGCAAGGGCTGCGCGCAGTCACTGCGCGGGCAGGGCGCCCGCGTGATCATCACTGAGATCGACCCGATCTGCGCGCTCCAGGCCGCGATGGAGGGCTACCAGGTCACGACGCTCGACGA
>JBKPCL010000157.1:0-6941 GCA_046727335.1 Actinomycetota bacterium | reverse complement strand
CCGGCTCACCGCGTGAAGCGCGTGCTCGAGGTGGCAGGCCTCTCAGAGATGTTCGCGATCGACTGAACCCGAGGCCCACGTCTTCCATGAAGTGGGAGGCCGGCCGTCGAGCTGGTCGATCACCTGCTGGAGATACCAGACCCGGAAGTCACGGAGATCGGTCGGCGTCGCAAGCGTCAGCAGGTCGCCGCGCCGGCAGTACTCGTCGGCCTCGTCGAGCATGGCGCCCAACTCGATGGATGCCTGCTTCGCCTCGTCCGGCACCTGGAGGTCGAAGTCGATGGACTCGTCGCCGCGCTGCAGCGCGGCCTCGATCTGCTCCTCGGCTGAGGTGTTCATGGTGGCGTAGCGGTCGTTGAGCGCAGCCACGAGTTCGAGTAGCCGCCGCGGCACGTGCACCTCGTCGTCGCCGCCCTCGGCGATGAATGCGAATTCGCGCAAGAGGGCCTCGCTGTGCTGACGCGCCCGATCGAAGATCTGCAGCGGGAAGTCCTGGATGACGATCCTGCGGAGCGCACCGGTGCCGTCTCGTGCCGCGTTCATGTGGCTTCACGCGTCTTCGCGGTCTGCTTACCGTTCGGCGCGTCCATCTCGAACCAGACGCACTTGCCGCCGTCCCGCGGGTCGACACCCCAGCGGCGAGCCAGCCGGTCGACCAGCAGCATGCCGCGTCCCGTGACCGCATGGGGCGCGTACTCGCGCACCCGTGGCTCCACGGTGCTCTCGTCGCACACGGTGATCCGCACGATGCGATGCTTGCGCTCGAGCGAGACGAGCGCACTCGACCGCGCGTGCAGGATCGCATTCGTGACGAGCTCCGACACGAGAAGACGACAGTCTTCGATCGCGCCGTCATCGACTCCCCACGCGAGCAACGTGTCGCGCACGAACCGGCGCGCACGAGCGGCCGCCGACCGGTCGGCCGGAAGCTCGAGCGTAGGCACGAGCGGGGATCGTACCGACGTGTCGATGGCGGCCGTCGGATTGGTGCCGAAGCTCGTCCGACTCGAGTGTCTCGTCGCGCCGGTCTGCTCGCGGCGACGGTAGCGTTGCGGCATGCTGCCCCGACGATTGCGGCGGGTCGGGGCCGTCCGCCCGCGAACGTGGATGGTGGCCGGTCTACTCGTCACGACAGCCATCGCCGCCGTCGACATCGCCGTGGGGAACGACGTCGTCCTGCTCACCGCGCTCCTTGCCGGTCCTGTGTTCGCGGCCGTGGGCGCGCGGCCCGGCCAGACGGCCTTCGTCGGTTGCTACGCGCTCGCGCTCACGCTGCCGTGCGCGGCAGCCGACGGCTTGTGGGGCACCCACGACCAACTCGTCCGCACGTCGATCGTCGCCCTGGTGTCCATCGCCGCAGTGCTGTTCGCCAAGTTGCGGCAGCTTCGCGATGAGGAGCTCGCCCGCACCCGACCAGAGGCGGTGATCGCGCAGCACCTGCGTCTCGCGCTCGCGGCCGGCGAGATGGGAACGTGGCGATGGGATCTGAAGCGGGGACGCCTCGAATGGGACGCGCAGCTCGAGCGTCTGTTCGGGCTGCAAACCGGCGAGTTCGACGGCTCGTTCGACACGTACATCTCGCTGATCCATCCCGACGACCGCGCGGTCTCGATGGCCGCCGTGCAAGAAGGCATGCAGCGTGGCGAGGCGTGGAGCTTCGACCACCGGGTCGTGTGGCGCGACGGCAGCGTGCATTGGATCGAAGGAAGCGGCGAACCGGTGCGAGACGGTCGTGGATCGGTAATCGGCGCCGCAGGGGTGTCGACGAACATCGATGCTCGGCGGTCGTTGCTCGACGCGGAGCGGACCGCACGGGAAGCGGCCGAGCACTCGACGGTCGTGCTCACACACCTTTCCGAGGTGACGACCGCGCTCGCGGTCGCTACGACCATTGATGAGGTCGGCAACGTCATCGTGAACGCCGGCGTTCGAGCGCTGCGCGCGCGATCGGGATACTTCGCCACCGTCGACGGGCTGACCGAGGAGCTCGTCATGCGGGCCCAGTTCGGTTACCCAGGCTGGATCGTACGCCGGTACGCGCGCGTGCCGCTCGACGCGGACGTGCCCGGCAGCGAAGCGGCGCGGACCGGTACTCCGATCGTCATCGAGTCGGCCGAAGACAGGAGCAAGCGCTTTCCGCACCACCGCGACGACCCGATGCATCCCGCGTTCGTCACAGTCCCCGTGATGAGCGGCGACCAGGCGACCGCCGTGATCGCCTTCGGATTTGGGGAACCGCGTCGCTTCGACGACGACGACCGCCGCTACATCGCCGCCGTCATCGACGCGTGCACGCAAGCGTTGCGACGTGCTTCGGCCTTCGAAGCCGAACAAGCCGCGCAATCACGACTTCGCGCCCTGCTGGATGCGTCCGAGCAGCTCGCCGATGTCGACGATCCCGACCGGGTCGTCGACACGATTGCCCATATTGCTGCGACGCTGATCGGCAAGTGGGCGTCGGTGATGCTCTTCGATCGAAGCGGTGAGCTCCGTCGACGCGGCACCGCGCACGCCGATCCTTCGCTGACTCCCGTCGTCGCCGCGCTCCTCGAGCGCGACATCGACGGCGGTGCCGCGGTGAGAAAGGTCGCTGCGACGGGCGAGCCCGCCGTCTTCTATGGACTGATCGATGAGGCACGCGAGGCCGCGGCTGTGGACCCCGAGCTCGCACGCATGATCGAAACGCTCCACTATGCGTCCTGCATCGTGGTGCCGATCAGCGTCGTCGGCCGAACCCTCGGGACCCTCACGATCGGCGACGATCGTCCGGAAGGATTACGCGGCGCCGACATCGAGCTCGCCGTCGACCTGGGGCGGCGCGGCGCGTCCGCGCTCGAGCGGACGCTCCTCACGCAGGCCGAGCAGGCACGCGCAGCGACCGCGCTGCGGCAGAGCGAGGCCCGCGCCGAAGCCGAGCACCGCCTGGTCGAGCTGTTGCAACGAACGATCTTTCCCGACCGTCTGCCGGAGCTGCCCGGTGTCGAACTCGCGGCGGAGTACCGGCCGGCGGAAGTGCTCGTCGACGTCGGCGGCGACTGGTACGACGCGTTCGTCGCGCCTGATGGTCGTCTCGTGCTCGTCGTCGGAGATGTTGCGGGTCACGGCATCGGCGCGGCGAGCCTCATGGGCCGAGTGCGCAACGCGTTGCGTGCATACGCGGTCGAGACCACCGACGCGGCGTCGATCCTGCATCGCTTGCACAACCTGCTGCGCACCCTCGACGAGTTCTCGATGGTCACCGCCTTCGTCGCCTGCTACGACCCCGCGACCCGGACGATGTCGTGGTCGCGGGCCGGCCATCCCCCGCCGCTGCTCGTGACGAGTGACGGCCGAGCGCGCTTCCTCGATGATGTGAACGGCGCGCCGCTCGGCACGATGGTGCGCGCGTACGCGACATCAGTGGTGACGCTCGAGCCGGATTCGTTGCTGGTCGGGTACACCGACGGCCTCGTCGAGCGGCGCGACCGCGTGCTCGACGATGGCTTGGCGTGGCTGGCGAGCCGGGTCACGGATCTCGTCGATCGGCCACTCGACGAGATGTGCGGTCGTCTGCTCGACGACCCGTTCGTACCGCACCCCTCGCCGGACGACGTCTGCATCCTCGCCCTGCGCCACCGTGGAGGATGACGAACCGACGCATGGCTGTCCTCGCCGTCGACGTCGGAGGCACCAAGGTCGCGGTCGCGACCGTCGACGCCGGCGGCGCCGTGTTACGCCGCGCCGAGTCGACCACGCCCTTCACCGATGACGCCGAGCGCCTCTTCAGCGTGGTAGCCGACTTGGTCGCGGCGGTGAGCGCCGTCGACGACGACCATGACGTCGTCGCGGTCGGCGTCGGTTGCGGCGGCCCCATGACGCGCGACGGCGACTTCGTGTCGCCGCTGAACATTCCGGCCTGGCGCGGGTTCCCATTGCGCGCACGCATGCGGGCGCTGACGAAGCTGCCCGTCTGGGTGGACAACGACGCGAAAGCACTCGCGCTCGGCGAAGGCTGGACCGGCGCCGCGGCCGGCGAGCGCAACTACATCGGCATGGTCGTGTCGACGGGTATCGGTGGCGGCGTCGTGCTCGACGGGCGGCTCCTGGAAGGCGCCGGCGGCAATGCCGGTCACATCGGCCACGTGATCGTCGAGCCGGGTGGCCGCGTGTGCGGTTGCGGAGCGCGCGGTTGCGTGGAGGCCGAGGCATCCGGCACCGCAATCGCCCAGATCACCGGCCGGCCGCCCGCGGAGGCGAAGCTCGAAGTGCGCGAGCGAACGGGCACGCTCGTCGGGCGGGCGATCGCGTCGGTCGCGAATCTGCTCGACGTGCCGCTCGCGGTCGTCAGTGGGTCGGTCGCGCTCGGCTTCGGCGAGCCGTTCTTTACTGCCGCGCAGCAGGAGATCGACGCTTCGTGCCGTCTCGAATTCTCTCGCGGCACGCGCGTTGTACCGGGATCACTCGGCCGCGACGGCCCCCTAGTCGGGGCCGCACGCGTCGCGCTCCAACACCTCTAGCCGAAGGTGAAGCGGCCGCCGTCGATGACGACGGTGCCGTCCTGGTTGACGGTCTGGAAGATCGCCGAACCGTCACCCTCGACCCACATGCGAACCGTCAGCGTGTCGCCCGGCATGACGGGACGCGAGAACCGCGCGTCCATGCTGTTGAACTTCGCGACATCGGAACCGCACAACGTGTGCAGCAACGCCCGGCCGGTGAAGCCGTACGTGCACAAGCCGTGGAGGATCGGTCGTTCGAAGCCCGCGAACTTCGCGATCTCCGGGTCGGAGTGCAGCGGGTTGCGGTCGCCCGACAGCCGGTAGAGCAGCGCCTGATCGGGTCGTGTCGCGTAGGTCGTCTGCTGGTCGGGCTCGCGCTCCGGCGCCTTCGGCGGATCGGGAATCTCTGGACCGCGGTTCTCACCGAAACCGCCTTCGCCGCGAATGAACGCCGCGAACCGCGTCGTGAACGCGGGCTTGCCACTGTCGACGTAGGTCGCGGTGTTCTCGAGGCGGACGATCGCCGCCTTGCCCTTGTCGTAGATGCCGACGATCTTCGACACCGTCTCCACCTCGCCCTCGGGGGGAATCGGCCCGTGCACGGTGACGCCCTGCTCGCCGTGCAGCAGCATGCGGAAGTCGAACTCGCCCCAGCTCGGCAAGCCTGGGCCGCCGCCCATCGAGATGATGACCGGTATCGTCGGCAAGACCTTCTGCTCGATGTTCATCGAGTTCTCGGTCGTGAACTCGAGCTCGAATCCCGTCGGGTCGATCTGACCGGCACCCACTCCGAGCGCGTAGAGCAACGCGTCCTTCGAGGTCCACGAGTTGCGTCCGGGCTGGGAGACGGCGCCGACGGCTTCCAGGTTCATGGGCATTGGTCAAATCCTTTCGGAGGAAGAGCTACTTCTACTGGTCGACTCCGGCTGCGCCTCCCATGCGGTCGGCTACGCCTGCGTCTCCTACGAACTCATCGTCGACGGCGGCTCGGCCTGCGCGACGAGATCGGGAATGACTTTCGACAGCTGCGCCGGTTCCCAGCGCATGTGGTCGTTGCGCGCCGTCGGACCGCGGCGCCAGCCCTCGGCGACCGACACGCGGTCGCCGTCGACGAGGAACACGCGGCCGTTGACGTCGGCGTTCTCGTTGGATCCGAGCCACACGACCAGCGGCGAGATGTTCGCGGGATCGAGCGCGTCGAACTGCACGCCTTCGGGCGCCGGACCCATGCCGAGGTTCTCTGTCATGCGCGTGCGGGCGACTGGCGCGATCGCGTTCGCGCACACTCCGTATCGGCCGAGCTCGAGGCCGCAGATGATCGTAAACGCGGCGATGCCGGCTTTGGCCGCGCCGTAGTTGGTCTGCCCGGCGTTGCCGAAGACGCCGGACGGCGACGACGTGTTGACGATGCGGCCGTGGACGGGCTGACCGGCCTTGGACTGCTCGCGCCAGTAGGCGGCGGCGTGGCGAGTCGGGGCGAACGTGCCCTTCAAGTGCACGTTGATGACCGCGTCCCACTCGGACTCTTCCATGTTCGTGAGCATGCGGTCGCGGAGGATCCCGGCGTTGTTGACGACGGTGTCCAGGTGGCCGAACGTGTCGATCGCGCGCTGCACGAGCCGGCCGGCGCCGGCGAAGTCGGCGACGTTTTCGCCGTCGGCGACCGCCTCACCGCCCATGGCCTTGATCTCTTCGACGACCTCCATGGCCGGGCTGAGCGACCCGCCCTCGCCGCGCATGTCGCCGCCGAGGTCGTTCACCACGACCTTCGCGCCTTCGGCCGCGTACGCCAGCGCGTGTTCCCGACCGATGCCTCGTCCGGCGCCCGTCACGATGACGACCCGGCCGTCGCAGATACCCATCTGGAGCGTTCCTTTACGTCGTTGCTGCGCTCATCCCGACCGCATTCGGAGCTGTTCCCGCAGCTGATGCTTGTAGAGCTTGCCGTTGTCGTGCCGGGGCAACGCCTCGACGAACTCGATCCGGCGGGGACACTTGTAGTGCGCGATGCGGGTGCGGCACCACTCGATGAGCTCGGCGGCGAGCGCGGCCGACGGTCCGACGCCCGGCTGCGGCTCGACGGCGGCGACCACGATCTCGCCCCACTCCTCGTCGGGAACGCCGACCACACCGACATCGCCGACGGCCGGATGGGCGATAAGCACGCTCTCGGTCTCGGCGGGATAGACGTTGACGCCTCCGGTGATGATCAGATGCGCGCTGCGGTCGGTCAGGAAGAGGAAGCCGTCGTCGTCGACATATCCCACGTCGCCGAGCGTGAAGTAGTCGCCGTGATAGGCGCCGGCCGTCTTGTCCGGAGCTTTGTAGTACTCGAAGCGGGTGCCGGCGGTCGCGGGCGCCTTGAGGTACACCGTGCCAACGGTGCCCGCGTCCACGGCCGCGCCGCGGTCGTCCAGGATGCGCACGTGGTCGGGCGGCGCGACGCGCCCGACGGTGCCCGGC
>JBKPCL010000156.1:0-10418 GCA_046727335.1 Actinomycetota bacterium | reverse complement strand
GCGACGCCCGGTACCACGGCTCGACGGGCGCCATGAGACTGAACCGACCGATCGTCGCGCTCGTACCTACCGCCAACGGTGGTGGCTATTGGCTCGTCGCGGCCGACGGCGGTGTGTTCGCGTTCGCGGCGCCGTACAAAGGCTCGACCGGCAACATCAGACTCAACCGACCGATCGTCGGCATGGTTCGCTATGGCGACGGCTACCTCATGGCGGCGTCGGACGGCGGCGTGTTCGACTTCTCGACGAAGCCGTACCTCGGCAGCTTGGCGACGCATCCACCGGCGAACCCGATCGTCGGAATCGCCGCGACCTGATCGCGACGACGCGCCGTCGTGTTGGCGCGATTCTCGGTGTAACGTCCGCGACACCCGGGGAGAGAGGGGGGAGCGAATGTTCCCGTCCTCGTTCGACTACGTCGCCGCGCGCTCGGTCGATGAAGCCGTCGCCGCCAAGGGCGAGGGCGGCGACGACGCCCGCATCCTTGCCGGCGGCCAGAGCCTCATCCCGATGATGAAGATGCGCCTCGCGTCTCCCACCAGGCTCGTCGACATCAACCGCATTCCCGGCCTCGACCGGCTGGATCGCAGCAACGGGTCTCTCCGTGTCGGCGCGCTCGTGCGACATGCCGACATCGTTCGCTCCGAACTCTCCTTCGGTGCCGTGGCATCGGCGGCGCCGTGGATTTCCGATCCTCTCGTGCGCAACCTCGGCACCTTGTGCGGCTCGGTGGCGCATTGCGATCCCGAAGGCGATTGGAACTCCGTACTGCTCGCGACCGGCGCCGACGTCGTCGCCCGCGGCCCGACCGGCGAGCGGACGATCGCGATCGACGACTTCATCGTCGACTTCTTCGCGAACGCGCTCGACGCCGACGAGATCGTCACCGAAGTCCGTGTCCGGATACCGCTTGGTCGCTCCGGCGGCTCGTATCAGAAGCTGGAGCGCAAGGTCGGCGACTACGCGACCGTCGGCGTTGCCGCGCAGCTCGAGCTCGATGACGACGGCACCATCTCGACAGCAGGGATTGCGCTCACCGCAGTGGTGCCGAGGAACACGAAGGTCACCAGCGCCGAAGCGCTCCTCGTCGGCAACCGTCCCAGTGACGAGCTCTTCGCCCAGGCCGGCGAGCTCGCGGCGCAGGCGTCCGAGCCGCGGACCGACGTTCGCGGGTCGGCCCATTGGAAGCGCAACGTCGTGCGCGTGTTCACCCGGCGGGCGCTCGCCACCGCCGCCGAGCAAGCGCAGGCGAAATAGGCAGAACAGCGAAGGGAGCCGAGTGGAAGTCACCGTCACGCTCAACGGTCAGCGCCACACCGACGACGTCGAGCCCCGCACATTGCTCGTCGATTTCGTGCGCACCAAGGCGGCACTTACCGGCACGCACATCGGCTGCGACACGACCAGCTGCGGCGCATGCACCGTGCTCCTCGACGGGACGCCCGTGAAGTCGTGCACGGTGCTCGCGGTGCAGGCGGACGGCCGCGCAGTGACGACCGTCGAAGGACTGCAAGGTGGCGACGGACTGCACCCGATCCAAGCCGCGTTCAAGCAGGAGCACGGGTTGCAGTGTGGCTTCTGCACTCCCGGGATGATGCTCGTCGGCGTCGCGCTGCTCGAACAGAACGCGGCGCCGACGGAGGACGATGTGCGCTGGGCGATCTCCGGGAACATCTGCCGCTGCACCGGCTACATGAACATCGTCAAAGCGATCCGCGCCGCAGGTGCACAGATGGCGACGACCTGAAGGAGCACGCATGACTGTGACGGACAAGCCGTCGACTCCTCCGGAGATCGGCGGCATCGGCCACTCGGTCCGGCGTCACGAAGACGACCGGCTCATCGCCGGTCAGGGCGCATTCCTCGACGATCACGTGCTACCGGGCATGTTGCACATGGCGATCCTTCGCTCACCGGTGCCGCATGCCCGCATCAACTCCATCGACACGTCGGCGGCCGCGGCGCTCGACGGCGTGATCGCGGTCGTCACCGGCGAACTGCTCGCGCAGTACAACCTCGCGTGGATGCCGACGTTGTCGGGCGACACCCAAGCGGTGCTCGCGACCGACAAGGTCCGGTTCCAGGGTCAGGAAGTCGCGGCCGTGGTCGCCACCGACCCGTACATCGCCGAGGACGCGCTCGAGCTCATCGATGTCGACTACGACGTGCTGACCGCCGTCACGTCTCCACAGCAGGCGCTTGCCGGCGACGCGCCGTTGATCCGCGATGACAAGGAAGGCCAGTCATCGAACCTCGTCTACGAGTGGGAGGCGGGGGACGCGGCCGCGACCGACGCGGCCTTCGCCAAGGCTGATCGCGTCGTTGCGCTCGAGACGCACTATCCGCGCTCGCATCCGGCGCCGCTCGAGACCTGTGGCTGCCTCGCCGACGTCAACTCAACGACTGGTCAGGCGACGATCTATCTGACCGCGCAAGCGCCGCATGCCGTGCGCACCGTCTTCGCGATGGTTGCCGGCTTGCCCGAGCAGAACATTCGCATCATCAGCCCCGACCTCGGCGGCGGGTTCGGGAACAAGGTGCCCGTGTATCCCGGCTACGTCGTCGCGACCGCAGCGTCGCTCGTCATCGGACGGCCGGTGAAGTGGATCGAGACGCGCACCGAGAACCTGACCTCCACCGGGTTTGCTCGCGACTACCACATGACGGGCGAGCTCGCGCTGACGAACGAAGGCCGCATCCTCGCACTGCGCGTGCAGATGCTCTCCGATCAGGGCGCCTTCTACGCGGACGCACAGCCGACGCGATTCAAGGCCGGACTGTTCCACGTCGTGACCGGGAGCTACGACTATCCCGCCGCCCACGTGCAGTGCCGCGGCGCGTACACGAACAAGGCTCCGGGCGGCGTCGCGTACCGCTGCTCGTTCCGCATCACCGAGGCTTCGTACCTGATCGAGCGGCTGGTGCAGACCGCCGCGTACGAGCTCGGGATCGATCCGGCGGAGATGCGCTTCAAGAATTTCATCCGTCCCGAGCAGTTCCCGTACCGGACGCCCACGGGCTTCGTCTACGACTCGGGCGACTATGCGACCGCCCTGCGCAAGGCGCTCGACGAGGTCCGGTATGACGAGCTCCGCGCCGAACAAGCGCGTGCGCGGGCAGAAGGCCGGCTCATGGGCATCGGCGTCGCGCACTTCACCGAGGCGGTCGGTGCCGGGCCGTCGAAGCAATACGACATTCTCGGCTTGAAGATGATCGATTCCGCGGAGCTCCGCGTCCATCCGACGGGCAAAGCGATCCTGAAGCTCGGCGTGAAGTCGCAAGGTCAAGGACACGAGACGACGTTCGCGCAGATCGTCGCCGACGAGCTCGGTATCCCTGCCGAGAACATCAAGGTGGTCGAAGGCGACACCGACAACACGCCCTACGGCCTGGGCACTTATGCCTCCCGGTCGACCCCCGTTGCCGGCGCGGCAACCGCGATGGTGGCTCGCAAGCTCGCCGACAAGGCCAAGCGCATCGCCGCTCACTTGCTGGAGGCGGCTGACGAGGACATCCAGCTCGAGAACGGCACGTTCTCGGTGCGCGGCACGCCGGCGCGCGCAGTGACGATTCAGGACGTCGCGCTGGCCGCGTACACCAACCTTCCCGAGGGCATGGAGTACGGACTCGAAGGTGTCCACTACTACGACCCTCCCAACCTGACGAACCCCTACGGCAGTTATGTGGTCGTGGTGGATGTCGATCCCGAGACCGGCGTCTGGAAGGTTCGGCGCATGGTCGCCCTCGACGACTGCGGTGTACGGATCAACCCGATGATCGTCGAGGGACAGATCCACGGTGGACTCACCGAAGGCTTCGCGAAGTCGTCCATGCAGTGGATCACGTTCGACGACGAAGGCAATTGCATCGGCGCCAACTTCATGGACTACCTCATCCCGACGGCGTGGGAGACGCCGCGCTTCGAGCTGCTCGAGACGTGCACGCCATCGCCGCATCATCCGATCGGCGCGAAGGGAGTCGGCGAGTCCGCGACGGTCGGTTCACCCGCGGCCTACGTCAACGCGGTGATCGACGCGGTTGCGCACCTCGGCGTGCGGAACATCGACATGCCGCTGCTGCCCGACCGGGTTTGGTCAGCGATCCAGTCCGCGCCGTCGGCCGCCGCAACAGGGGGCTGATGGACACCCGCGTGTTGGCGGAAGCCGTCTCGCTGGTCGAGGCGCGCCACCCGTTCGCGCTCGCGACGGTCGTGTGGCGGCGGGCGCCGAGCTCCGGGCACGTCGGCGCAAAAGCGATCATCACACCTGATGGCATCGTGCGGGGCTGGCTCGGCGGTGCGTGCGCGGAACCGACCGTGGTGCGCGAGGCCCTCGCCGCGCTCGAGGACGGCCGTCCTCGACTCTTGTTCCTCGGACCGGCCGACGAGCTCCCAGGCCGCGACCTCGACGACGTCACCCTCGTGCCGATGGCGTGTGAGAGCGAAGGCGCGCTCGAGGTGTATCTCGAGCCCTTCCTTCCGAAACCCCAGCTCGTCGTCATCGGTCGGTCGCCCGCCGTCCACGCGCTCGCGCGACACGCGACGGCGCTCGAGTGGGACGTCACGGTGATCGACGACGGCGGGGTGGCGACCGAGCACCCGTTCCCCGAGAGCGTGCGTACCTCGCTCGATCTCGACGACCTCGAGATCGGGCCGGCGACGGCCATCGTCGTCGCCACGCAGGGGCACTACGACGATCTCGCGCTGCACGCCGCGCTGCAGACGGATGCGGGATACATCGGAGTGGTCGCGGCGGAGAAGCGAGCATCGTCACTGCTTCGGCTGCTTCATGACCAGGGGGTTGATGACGCACAACTCGCTCGCGTGCATGCGCCGGCCGGGCTCGACCTCGGTCCGGTCTCGAACGCCGAGATCGCCGTGGCTGTGCTCGCGGATCTCGTGCGACGGCGCGCCGCCGGGGAGCTGCGCGGCGGTGCCCAGGGCCCGCCGCGGCGCGACGCAGTCGACCCGGTGTGCGGCATGACGGTGTATACGGACGACGCGAAGCACCATCTCGTGCATCGCGGCCGCGATGTCTGGTTCTGCTCGGCGACGTGCCGGCGCGCCTTCACCGACGACCCAGACGCGTTTGAACTCTGAGGCCGCGAGGGGTCAGAGCGGAAAGACGTTGTCGGTGGCGACGTTGGCGCGTGTGCCCGGAGGAAAATGCGCGGCGAGCAGATTCGAGAAGTCGCGCCAGCCGTTCGACTTGCCGCTGAGCGCGTGATACGTCTCGGCGAGCGTGGGTCGTCCGCGTCCGACGATGTCCTGCCAGGTGCAGTCGAGCTGATAGTGGAGGTAGTTCAGGAAGAGCACGGCGCAGCCGATCGAGACCGCATCCTGATCCGTCGGGTCGTTGCGATCGACGAAGTTCGGCCGCCGCGAATTCAGCCAGTCGGCCGCCGTCGCGAATCCGTCAAGCTGCGTTGGATGCAATTCCGTCGACAGCACACGGGACAATCCCTCGCCGTTGCTCGCGCCGCAGTTCCACCCGGCCTTCTGCGCGGCCGAGAAGACCTCGACGACCTCGGCCATGTTGACCATCTCAACGAGCTCCGCATTGCCCGCGTCGAAGGCCGCGAGGAACAGCTGCGTGTCGGAGCAGGTGGCGTGGAACGCTCCGAACGACCCCGAGACGATCAGGCACCGAAACGGCAAGCCGTTCGGGCGCGCACCGCCGAACCAACTTTGAACCTGCACGAAGTCGCCCTCACACATGCTCAGCACATCGCGCGCGACCTCCTCACCGCGCTCGCCGAGCCGTGACTGGTATGCGACCGCAAAGTGCTCGGTCGCGCCTGCTTCGACGAAGGACGCGCCGTGGCGCGCGAGCTCGATGCTGTCGAAGCTCAGCGTCTCGGCGGGGTGCCGAAGCACATGGATCATCAGCAGCTCCGACGACATGCCGCGTCAGCTTCGCGCGCGACCTGGCCGCCAGCCGGGCTGGGTCAGTTCGTGCGCCCGCTGCGCGTGCCGGGCGCGCATGATGTCGGTGCGCGTGCAGATGCCGACGAGCATGCCGTCGTCGATCACAGGAAGGTGCTCCACTTCTTCCTCGAGCATTCGTTCGAGCGCCTCGCTCAGCGTGTCCGTGGGCGAGACCGACACCACGTCACGACTCGCGACCGTCCCGACCGGCGTCGCGTCCGGCCGCTCGCCGTCACTCAGCACGTCGCCCCGCGTGATGATCCCGACACATTGGCCCGTGCCGTCCACGACGGGAAAGGCACCATGGCCGTTGGCTTGGAACCGACGTGTCACCTCGCCGATCGGCGCAGCGGGATCAACCGTCTGGACCCTCGAGGTCATCACGTCGGCCACGCTCGTCGTTCGCAACGTGTCAGCGTGATAGCCGGACGGAACCCGCAGGCCACGACGCGTCAACTTCTCCGTCATGAGGCTGTCGCGCATCACCGCGGCGGTGACGAGTGTCGCCACGACCGTTGCGAGCATGAGCGGGAGGATCGCGTTGTAGTCGCGCGTGAGCTCGAACACGAACACGATCGAAGCCAGCGTCGCGCAGGTTGCTGCACCGAACGTTGCCGCCATCGCGACGAGGGCGAATGCGCCGGCCGACACGTGCACACCGGGTATGTACTGCACCGCATGGCCGATTAGCGCGCCGAAGGACCCACTGATCAGCAGGATGGGTGCCAGCGTTCCGCCGGAGGTGCCAGAGCCGAGCGCGATCCACCAGGCGACGAGTTTCGCGAGCGCGAGCACCGCCAGGGTTCCGATCGCGAGGCGACCCGCCAGCACCGCGCTGATCTGGTCATAGCCGACACCCAGCGCGCGCGGGACAGCCAGACCGACGCACGCGAAGCCGAGTGCGCCGATCGCCGGCCACCAGAACTCCTTCACCGGCAAACGGCGAAAGCCGTGTTCGACCGCGAACAGCCCTCGATTGATCACGACGGCCAGCGCCCCGCACGCCAAGCCGAGCAGCGCGTACACCGGCAGCTGTGAGAGACCGGCGAAGTGATGCTGGGGAACATGAAAGAGCGGTCCCGTTCCGAAGAACAGCGTGTGCATACCTGCCGCGACGCTCGAACCGATGACGAGCGGCAGGAGCGCGCGCGTCGAGAATTCGAAGAGCAACAGCTCGACCGCAAGGACCACCGCGGCCAGCGGCGCGCCGAACGTGGCGGCCATACCCGCGGCCGCGCCCGTCGCGAGCAGGATCTTGCGCTCGCTCGGCGACACGGGCACGACCTGGCCGATCAGTGAGCCGATCGCCCCGCCGGTCACGATGATCGGTCCCTCCGCACCGAACGGTCCGCCGGTGCCGATCGCGATGGCGGCCGAGAGGGGTTTCGCAATCGCGGTCCGGGGCGCGATGCGGCTCTGCTTGGTGAGGACCGCCTCCATCGCTTCTGGGATGCCGTGGCCGCGAATGATTGGAGCCCACTTCGCCAGCGCGCCGACCGTCAGGCCGCCCGCGACCGCAACGAAGAGGATTGCCGGTGAGCGATCGAGCTGTGTGAACGACGGCAGCGTCCACCCAACACGGTGAAAGAACGCGAGGTTCGTCAGCAGCGCGATGAGGTGGACGAGAACGTACGCGGCCGCACCGCCGGCCAGACCGATCAGCACCGCCAATCCGGACAGGAAAAAGACTCGACGCGGTGGAGTCAGCAACGTCATAGGAATATCGTAGTACGAGATGTCTGCCAACCCGTCCGACGACGACTACCAGCGCCTGCTCGCGTTTCGCGACCGACTGCGACAGTTTCTGTACTGGAGCGAGCAGCAGGCGTTCACCGCCGGGATCACGCCCGGCCAGTACCAGCTACTGCTCGCGATCCGAGGACACCCGGGAGGCACGCCGACGATCGGCGACGTCGCCGAGCACCTGCTGCTCCGCCACCACAGCGTCGTCGGCCTCGTCGACCGGGCGGCGGAGGCCGGCCTGGTCGAACGGCACATCGACGCCGCCGATCACCGCGTCGTCCGGCTCGCGCTGACCCCGGCCGGAGCCCGCCGGCTTGCAACGCTTGCCGCTGCGCACATCGAGGAGCTGCGGCGCGCCGGACCGGAGCTCCTGCCGAGGTTTGACTCGTCGCGCTGAGCGAGAGAACCGCCTTCGAGGACCCGAGGAGGTACCCATGCGGAGGTTTTCGGTCCGTCCCACGTTGACGTTGCGCGGCCGCACGTTCAAAGGCCTGCGGGGCTGGTCGGGCAAACCGTTCCATCCGCCGCTCACCGACTTTCCGGTGGCCGCCTACCTGTTCGGCGCGGCCTTCGACGCGATCTCGGCTCTGGGTCGCCGGCACGCCTTCGACCGAGACTTCTTCCGAGCCGGGACCTACGTGTTCATCGGCGGTGCCGCGGTGTCGCTCCTCACCCTGCTCACGGGATATTGGGACTGGTTGCGGTCTTCGGAGAGAGGCACGCAAGCGCGCCGGACCGCGAATGCCCACGCATGGACGATGATCACGGTGACCGTGCTCGTGCTCATCGACATCGCGCTGCGACTGAACGTGTATCACACACGAACGCATCCCAGCGTCGCCATCCTTGCGCTCTCGCTGCTCGTTGCGTTGTTGGTGTCGGTCGGCGCGCTCTTCGGCGGGACGATGGTCTACGACTACGGGTTCAACGTCGAGACTGCGGGCGACAGCCCGGTGTGGCACGTCTCCGAGACGGACGTCCTCCCGGGCCAACGCTCCGACTCCGTCGATTCCGCCGGTCCCGTCGGCTGATCCCCGCGCCCATGCCACCCAAAAATCGCGAGCCTCGCTGTCGATCGGGTGGGATCCCGTTCGTCGTTGGAGTAGACCGGCCCAACGAGGAGGGACCATGCGCTACCTGCTGATGATCTGCGGCGACGAGACCGCGTACCAAGCCGCCAGCCCCGAGGAAAGCTCCGCCATGCTCGGCGAGTACCTGCAGTTCGGCGAAGAGATGACTCGCCGCGGCGTGCTCGGGGGCGGCGAGCGACTTCGACCCACGACGGACGCCACGACCGTTCGGGTTCGTGACGGTGAGGTCGTCACCTCGGACGGCCCTTTCGCCGAGACCAAGGAGCAGATCGGCGGCTACTACCTCGTCGACTGCAAGGACCTCGACGAGGCGATCGACATCGCATCGAAGATTCCGGGCGCCCGGTTCGGATCGATCGAGGTCAGGCCGATCTGGGAGATGTAGACGCCACCGTCCGGGCCGCGGTCGACGAGGCCTTCCGCGACGAGTGGGGCCGTGTCGTCGCCACGCTCATCCGGACGACCGGCGACTGGGACGTCGCCGAGGAGTGCGCGCAGGACGCCTTCGCAACCGCGCTGAAGCGCTGGCCTCGCGACGGCGTCCCGCGCAACCCCGGCGCGTGGCTCACGACGACCGCGCGCAACCGCGCGCTCGACCGTCTACGCCGTGACGCGACCGGTGCCAAGAAGTTGCAGGAGGCCGCCGTGCTGTCACCACCGAACGGAGGCGGCGCGCCCGACGACAGTGGTGTCGAGGACGATCGCCTGCGGCTGATCTTCACCTGCTGTCACCCTGCGCTCGCCGTGGACGCGCAAGTCGCGCTCACGCTGCGCACGCTCGTCGGTCTGACGACGGCCGAGATCGCGCGTGCCTTCCTCGTGCCGGAGCCCACGATGGCGCAACGTCTCGTCCGGGCCAAGCGCAAGATCAGGAACGCGGGAATCCCGTACCGAGTGCCGCCCGCCCACCTGCTGCCCGAGCGAACGAATGCCGTGCTCGCGGTTCTGTACCTCTTGTTCAACGAGGGTTATGCCGCCACCGCTGGCGTCGACCTGGTTCGGCGCAATCTGACCGCCGAGGCCATCAGGCTCGCGCGTACGCTCGTCGCGCTCATGCCCGACGAGCCCGAAGCGGTGGGCCTGCTCGCACTCATGCTCTTGCACGACGCCCGGCGCGAAGCGCGCGTCGACGAAGCGGGCGATCTCGTCCCTCTCGAGGAACAGAACCGCGCGCTCTGGAACCGCGCTGAGATCGAGGATGGTCTGCAGCGGCTCGAGACCGCGCTGCGCCGGCGCCGGCCTGGTCCGTACCAGATACAGGCAGCGATCGCGGCCTGTCACGCGACCGCGGAGACGGCAGCAGCAACCGACTGGGTCGAGATCGCAAGCTTGTACGACGAGTTGGCGCGGTTCGTGCCTTCGGCGGTTGTGCAGCTGAACCGCGCCGTCGCGGTCGCGATGGCGGACGGACCCGACGCCGGGTTGCGGATGGTCGACGCGTTGCAGACATCGGGCGAGCTCGGCGCTTATCACTTGTTGCCGGCAACGCGCGCCGACTTGCTCCGTCGGCTCGACCGTCGCGCCGAAGCGGCCGCGGCGTATCGCGAGGCGCTCGACCTCGCCGCGACGGACGCAGAGCGGCGGTACCTCGAACGGCGGCTGGCCGAGATGACCCGGTACCGCGGATCAGGAGCTCAGTCCAGCAGCTCGTAGTCGCC
>JBKPCL010000155.1:0-8367 GCA_046727335.1 Actinomycetota bacterium | reverse complement strand
GGCGCGGGCACTCCGCCCGAGCGGCACGACGCGCTCCTTCGCACCCTTGCCGAGCACCCGGATCAGGGCGTCCTCGAAATCGAGCGCGTCGAGGTCCAGACCGACGGCCTCCGAGATGCGGATGCCGGTCCCGTACAACAGCTCGAGCAGCGCCCGGTCGCGTTGGGCGAGCGCGTCCCCGCCGGTGACGGCGCTGAGGAGCGCCGTCACCTCTGCTTCGTCGAGCGCCTTGGGAATTCCTTGCGGCACCCGCGGCGCCGCCACCTCCTCGCTCGGATCACGAGACAGGAAGCCTTCACGCGCGCAGAACCGGTGGAAGGACCGCACTGCGACGAGCCCCCGTGCGATCGACGCCGGCGCGAGCAGCGGCTTGCCGTCCTCGTCGGTCAGCTGCTCGAGATGGCGCGCGTATGCGTGCACGGTCTGCTCACCGATTTGTTGCGGATCGTCGATCCCGTTCCGGCCGAGGAACTCTCGATACCGGCGCAGATCGCGGCGATACGCGACGAGCGAGTTGTGGGCCAGACCCCGCTCGACCGCGAGCCAGTCGTCGTGCTCGGCGAACAAACGACCGAGCTCGTCTGTCATCGGGAGGTCGGGATCAGGACAGGCGTAGCGCCGGCACCGGCCCGGTTTCCTCGATCGGCAGCTTCGGCAGGCGGCCGTCGGCGCGTTGGCGGGCCGCCTCCACGAATGCCGCGAACAACGGATGCGGACGGTTCGGCCGGCTCTTGAACTCGGGATGTGCTTGCGTCGCCACGAAGAACGGATGGTCGACCAACTCGATGAACTCGACGAGCAGCCCGTCGGGCGACGTGCCCGAGGACGCCATGCCGTGCTCTTCGAAGATCTGGCGGTACTTGTTGTTCAGCTCGTACCGGTGGCGGTGACGCTCGTATACGACCTCTTCGCCGTACGCCGCGCGCACCTTCGTGCCTGCTTCCAACTTGGCGGGGTACGCGCCCAGGCGCATCGTGCCGCCCATGTCGACGACCACCTTTTGCTCGTCCATCAAGTCGATGACGGGATGGGGCGTGTGCAGGTCGAACTCCGTGGAGTTCGCGCCGGCGAGACCGCACGCGCTGCGGGCGAAATCGATCACCGCACAGTGCAGCCCGAGACACAACCCGAGGTACGGGATGTTGTGCTCACGCGCGTAGCCGGCGGCCGCGACCTTGCCCTCGATGCCACGAACTCCGAAACCACCGGGCACGACGATGCCGTCGAGGTCGTGGAGCCGGCCCTCGGCGAGCAGCCCTTCGGTGTCGTCGGCCGAGATCCAGTCGATCGCGATCTTGACGCCGCACGCATAGCCGCCGTGCTTCAACGCCTCGACGACCGAGAGATACGCGTCCGGGAGGTTGACGTACTTGCCGACCAGGCCGATCCGCACTTCGGCCCCTTGCTGGGCGACACGAATACGGTCGACGAGGGCTCGCCATTCGGTGAGGTCCGCTTCGTGCTCGTCGAGATGGAGCACCCGGCAGACATAGTCGTCGAGCCCTTCGTCGTGGAGGACGAGCGGGATCTCGTAGAGCGTGTCGGCGTCGGCCGCGGTGACGATCCCCTCCTCGGGGACGTCGCACAGCGCCGAGATCTTCTCCTTCAGCCGCTTTGGGATGAGCCGGTCACTGCGACAAACGATCGCGTCGGGCTGGATGCCGCGGCTGCGCAACTCGGTCACCGAGTGCTGCGTCGGCTTGGTCTTCTGCTCGCCGGACGGGCCGATGAACGGCACCAGCGTGACGTGCACGTAGAAGACGTTCTCGCGTCCGACGTCCTTGCGGAACTGCCGGATCGCCTCGAGGAACGGGAGGATCTCGATGTCGCCGACGGTGCCGCCGATCTCGGTGATCACGACGTCGACGTCGTCACTCGCGAGGGCGATGATCCGTTCCTTGATCTCGTTCGTGATGTGCGGGATGACCTGGACGGTCTCGCCGAGATACGCGCCCTTGCGCTCCTTGCCGAGCACCGACTGGTAGATCGAGCCGGTCGTCGCATTGGACCGCCGGGTGAGCGCGACGTCCACGAACCGTTCGTAGTGGCCGAGGTCGAGGTCGGTCTCGCCCTTGTCGTCGGTGACGAACACCTCGCCGTGCTGGAAGGGGTTCATCGTGCCGGGATCGACATTGATGTACGGGTCGAGCTTCTGCATCGTGACCCGCAGGCCCCGACTCTTCAGCAAGCGTCCCAGCGACGACGCCGTCAGCCCCTTCCCGAGGCTCGACGCGACCCCGCCGGTCACGAACACGTGCTTGGCCAAGTGGTGGATTCCTCCTCACGGGCCGCGCGTGCCGGCCCGAGTGACGGTACCACCGGGCTGGGACACTCCCGGTGATCGGTGTCGAAGCGTTTGGGGACGCCTGCCGTAGCGTTTCGCCGATGGCGGATGTGGAGACGATCGATCACCGACGCATCGCGCGCCGGGCGTGGTCGGTCCCGCTCCTGCTCGCCGCCGTTACCGTCGTCCTGCGCCTCCCAGCCTTCGTTTCACCGCGCAACATGGTCATCGATGACGGCGTGTACGGCGTCTCCGTCATCGACATGCGTCACGGTCTCGCGCCGTACCGCGGCGTGTTCTCCGCCCAGGGCCCTCTCCATTTTCCATTGCTCTACGCGGGGGACTTGCTCGGACTCCGGACGATCGATGCGCCTCGAATCGCGCCCATCCTCTCCGGAGTCGTCGCGTCGATCGCGGTGTGGGCGATCGCCCGCCGCCTGACAACGTCCAGGGTCGCATTCGTTGCCGGGCTGCTCGTCGCGACGACGGGCACGATGCTCTGGACCACGGGGCAGGTGACGGGCGACGGTCCGGCGACCGCACTGGCGGTGTGTGCCGTGTGGGCGGCGCTCGCCTACCGCGACGCCCCGACACTCGGGCGGGCGCTGCTGACAGGGGTTGCGCTGGGTGCGGCGCTCGCCGTCAAACCGCTCGTGATCGCGGCGGTGATTCCGATCGCCTGGTGGTTGTGGTCGCGCCGGCGTGCCGATCACGTGTGCTGGGCGGCCGCGGCTGTGGTGGCGACGTGGCTCCTCGCGGCGCTGCCTTGGGGGCTTCGCCTCGTGTGGCGTCAGTCGGTCAAGTTCAATACCGGGACCGGCCCGCGCTTCTCGCACGTCTCGCAACTCCGCAAGCTCTTCTCGACGCTCGCGTCGCGCGACCTGGTGCTGCTCGTGGCGGTCGGCCTCGGGTTGATCGCGGCGCTGCTCGCGAGTCGGCGAGTCGCGCCGACAGCTGCTGACGGCCCGCGCAACGACACCGTCATCATCGCGGTGTGGACGCTCGCCACCGCCGCGCTGCTCGTCCTCGAGCCGGCGATGTATCGCAATCACCTCGCCATCATCGTGCCCCCGCTCGCGCTCCTGTTCGCAGTTCGTCCGCCGCCGCTGCGGTGGCTGGCGATCGCACTCATCGTCTGCGTCCCGTGGGCCGTTGTGCACCTGCACGACATCCTGTGGCCGGGCGACTTGCGCGGCGCCGACGCTCAGGTCGTGGCCGCGCTGCGAGCACTGCCTGCGGGATCGCACGCAATCAGCGACATGCCCGGCTTCGTCTGGCGCGCCGGTCTCTCCACACCTCGCCTCATGAACGACGCCTCGGCCAAGCGCATCGCGCAGCGATCGCTGACGACCCAGTCGGTGGCGGCAGCCGCGGCGACGCCGCAGAACTGCGCGGTCGTCATCTGGTCGTCGCGCTTCGGCAATGCGTTACCCGGATTACGCGACGCGTTGAGCGGCGAGGGTTACGCGCTCCAAACGCGCTACGGCCGCAACCGCGAACTCTGGACGAAGGAGTCGTGCGCGCCATGACCTTCGTGAGCGTCTAAGCCGAGGATCAGCGGCGCAGGTACCCTGCGCCGCCCGAGGCGGTGCCCGAGCGGCATGGCGCCGAGGAGACGAAGGCGGAGCCGACCGGAGGGGAGGCGGAGCCGAGAGTCGACCAGTGAAGAAGGCGCCAAGAGCGGGAAATAACCTCACTCGCTACGCCGATCGGCGCAGCCTCTCAGGGGCGGCGGCCGAGGAGGTCGAAGCGGCGGAGCGGCGGCACTCGGTCGATCACGCGACTGAACGAGACGGCCTCGGCCGCAACGGTGAGCAGGACGAGCCCGGCGAGGATCGCGTTGCGCGGCCCGCGTCCGAGATCGAGGACGACGGCGAGTCCGAGCACCGCGCCGAGCACGTTGGCGCCGGTATCGCCGATCATCAAACGCTCGTGGAGATCGTCGCCGAGTAACCCGAAGAACGCACCGATCACCGGCGCGATGGCAACACCCACTGCGTCGCCTCGCATCACGAGCGCGAGCGGAATCCACGCGAGCAGACCGACCTTGATCGCGCGTCCGGGCGCCCGGTCGAGCAGATTGCCGAGGTTGGCAGCGAGCGCGATCAGCACGGCATCGGCGACGACGCGCTTGCCGGAGACGAGATCGCCGCCGACGCCGACGAGCACGAACCCGATCGCGGCGCCGCCGACGATCTTCAACAGACCGGTCGTCAGTCGTCCTTGAGCGAGCGCGCGGAGATGCCCGCGAAACCCGCGCTCCTCCTCGGTACCGAGCGTGTCGTCGACGAACCCGAGCAATCCAAAACCGAGGCATGCGAACAACACGAGCGGCCGTTCGAGGTGGTGCGCGTGGCCGAGCTCGTCACCAATACCGAACGCGCCGAAGGTCGCGCGACCGGCTTCGATCGTCAGGACCGCGAGCACGGCGAAGATGCCCGCCGCGGTCGGAATGATGCGGTCGCGATAGTTGCGACGTTGCAGCACGGGCGCGGCGAGGATGTCCCGTCCGGCCAGTACGAGGAACCGCACCGCGAGGACACCGACGACCAGACCGAGCAGCACGCTCACGCGCGCGTCTCCGCAGGCTCCGTCAGTCGGAGGATCTCGTCGTCGAGCGCTGGTCGCGCGAGGCGATCGCGCTCACCGCGGATCGTGATGACGATCATGACCGGCGTCAGGATCCCCAACATGACGCCTGGAATCGCGATGCCCGAGTCGTTGAGCGCGAAGCCCAGGAACGCGACGATCGCGAAACCGATGAGCGCGGCCGTGAGCGGCGGGATGCGGTCGCGGATGCCGCGCAGCCGGCCGGGCGCGCGGTACACGAGGTAGGCAATGCCCGCGAGTACGACCGGCAACATCAGCGTCCACGTCGAGCCCTTGAAGACGCCGATGTTCTCGGCCAGCTTGCGCTGGATGACGATCGAGACGTGATGCACGCCACCGGTTCCGCTCCCGGAGTCGACCAAGCGGCCAAGGTGTGTCTCCTTGTCCTTGGGTCGCGAGATGTCGACCGCTGCGAACGCCGCGAGCACGGCGAGGGTGATGCCGCCGTACAACGCGATGAGCCGCCACCGCAGTCGCCAGCCGAGCAGCAACGCGCTGGCGACGAGATAAGCAGGAACCATCGACAGCACGCCGCCGACATCGGACCCGAAGAAGGGAGCGCCGTCGACGATGACGGCAAGGGCCAGGAGCGTGACCGCCACCCACGCGCCCCGGCGGCCACCGAGACGGAACGCGAGCAATCCGGCGAGCAGCACCGCGCCACTCGCCAGTTGCGAGTAGCCGAGATTCCCGAGCCCGGCATACCTGCCACCGACCGTCGGCGAGTATCCGAAGACGGTGCAGAACTGCAGGCGCGCCCCGGTCATGACGTCGAGCATGACGACGCCCACGACAACTGAGAGCGCCACGATCAGCGCCGTCACCCCCAGGCGATCGGTGGTGAACCACGCGAGGAGCGCGATCGCGGCGCCGACACCGAACAGGAACAGCCAATACGGCCCGCTCCCCCAGCGATTGAACGGGAACAGGCCCGCGAGATAAGTGGCGGGGAGGAAGCCGAGCAGCGTCAACGCGCCGAGCTCGACCGCGATCAACGATCGCCGGCCCAGTCGCACGAACGCGATCACCGCACAGATCGTCAGGATGATCTCGAGCACGATGAACCAGGTCGTGACGCCGGCGATCATCTTGTCCCGGAACTGTGCTCGCTGGTTCGTGTCGGTCAGCCACGACAGTCGCGCGTCGAAGGTGCCGCCCGCCCGGGCGAAGTGCATCGGCCGCCCTTCCATGCGTCCGGGCGCGTCGATGCCGAGCTGCGCAAGGATCGTCGGGCCCATGTCGACCATCGCGACGGTGCCCGCTCGTTGCGTGAAGTCGGACTCTCCCAATCCGGCCTTCACGCCGGGCCCGCGCAACGCCGCGACCGTCAACCGATTCGAGCCCGTGCGCTCGGAGGTCCCGACCACGAGGACGGCGTCGTGCGTCGCGTCGACGCGTCGCAACAGCCGGCCGACGAGCGCATCGAACTGACCGAGCAACCGTTGCTCCAGTGGCGCCCGCGCCGCGGGCGACATCAGCGAGTGATACTCGTCGAACCGCGCGAGGTCGCTCGCCTCGACCAGCACGACGGTTCGGCCGTTCCACGCCCGGTCGAATGCGTCGAGCACTCGGGCCGAGTTCGTGCGAAGCCCGAAGGGTGCCGTGGTGTCGCGCACGAGCAGGTCGGCGCCGACGGCGCCGTCGGGCACGACGCCGTCAGAGCCTGCGAGCGCGAGGCCGGCGCTGCGCTGCCAAAGGTCGTTCTGCGGCGGCTCGGCGTCGTCCGCGTTGCCGATGACCGCGCGTTGCACCCCGTTCTTCGCAAGCGTGTCTCCGAGCAGGCCAGGCTGCGCGTCGTAGAGCAGATGACCGTTACGAGACACGATGGCGGGTTGCGCGAGGCACACCACCGAGTTGCGTCCCAGCGTCGACGTCTCCAGACCGGTGCGGAGCGCCAGCGCGTCCCCAGCCGGGCCGCCCTGAAATCGTTCGTCGGCCTGGAAGCACTGACCGCCTTCGAGGGCGCGCGAGACCGATCGAGCACCGGCGCCGATCGTGACGTAGCCGTCCCCGGGTGTGGGATGGCGCGCGGCACCCCGGACCGTCAGGTCGGCGACGGCACCCTGTTCGAAGAGCTGGCGAAGATTCGGCAGTTGCGCGAGGTCGAGGTCTTCCCACGACACGCTCGGAAGCGACAGCACCAGCACGCGCTGGGCGTGTTCGGGTGTCGTCGAGGTCGTGGCATGCGCGCTCGGTGCGAACACGGCGCCGAGCGACGACGCCGTGAGCGCGGTGATCGCGATGCCACCGACGCGAAACAGGCGTCTCATGCTTTGACCAGGCCGTCGGTCACCGGCGCGGGTCGCCACCAGCGACGCATGGCGACGATGTAACACACCGCGCCGACCGCGACGACGAGTCCCACGACGGCAATGATCGCCACCCGTCCCTGCGGCGCGAGCTCACGTACGACGGCCCATCCGATGAGTGCGAGCGGAAGAGCGCAGGCGCACGCCGGAACGAGCTGTCGCGGCACGAGTGCGTGACCGGTACGGCGCGACAGGATGATCCCAAGCACGATCGCGCCGAGGAGGTACGCGGCGCTGTGGCCCACGCCAAGCACCGCGACGCGCGCGGCACCGTGCGTGACACGACTTCCGACAACCATGACGCCGACGCCGGCCACGGCCGACGCGATTGCGACGATGGCAGGGGTTCGACTGTCGCCGAGCGCGTACGACGCGCGGGCGAACAACAACAGCGCACCGTACGGATAGAGGCCCAAGGCGAGCGACGCGAGTCCGGCGGCGAGCAGTTCCGGCCCGGTGTCGGTCGCTCGGCCGAAGGCGACGACGGTCATGATCGGCAGCGCGAACGCGACCAGGGCCGCCGCGACCGGGACGACGAGTACCGCCATCCGATCGAGGGCCCACGTCGTCGCGCGTGCGAATGCATCGACGTCGCCGCGTCCCGCGTCGTTGGCGAGATCGGGGAGGATCGCGGTGTGGATCGGCTGTGCGAGCACTGCATACGGCGCCAGGAAGAAGACGAACGCGACCTGGTAGGCGACGACGCCGCCGGCGACACCGTTGCCGGCAATGATCGCGGCGCCGAGCAACAGGCCGGCACCCGAATGAAGCAAGACGCCCCATGCCGAATGATGGACGAGGTCGCGCACGGCGGGATCGCGTAACTCCCATCGCGGACGCATCGAGAAGCCGGCCGCGCGTGCGGCGACGACGAGGACGCCGACGAACGCGATGACGCCGCCGGTACCGGCGATCGCCAGCACGACCTTGGCACCGAGCGAGAGGTCGAGGCTCGCGTCCGGGCCTGCGACCATCCGGAACGCCACGAGCGCGAGGACCATCACCACTGTGTTGCCAATCGGGGCCGCGCTCGTGATGGAAAACCACCGTCGCGCGTACAGCAACCCGGTGGCGACCGCGCCGAGCCCGTACAGCACGATCTGCGGAATGAAGAACCACAGCAAGAAGGTCGCCAACTCCCGCTGTTGTGAGGCGATCTCGGCG
>JBKPCL010000154.1:0-7714 GCA_046727335.1 Actinomycetota bacterium | reverse complement strand
CGATGAGCGTGAAGCCTTCCTCCTCGTCCCGCCGGCGGGCGATGAGGGAACGAGTGAAACTCACTTGGGGTATCCCCTTTTGTCGATTACGGGACAACGGGAAGGCATCGGTGCTGATCCCGTCACAAGCGGTTATCGGGCGTCCGATAGCCTCGCCTTGAGCACAGCTTTGACAGGTCAGACGGACGCCCTTTTCCGGAATTTGACGCCTCGTCGCATGTGATGCCGTCACGAGTGAGGCCAAGCGCGACCATGAAGCTCGTGCGTCCGATTCGCGCCTTCCTCGTCGCGGTGGTCGTGGCCGGTGGCGTCGTCGGCACCGCCCCGCCGGCCTCGGCGCACGACCTCGGCGGCCGACAGCCGACCGACATCCGCGCCCGCGTGCTTCGCATCGATCCTCCGATCAGCGGCATCGACGTCCGCGTGGTCGATCTGGGCACGCGCCTCGAGTTGCACAACGGGACGACCGCCGACGTCGTCGTCCTCGGCTACGACGGCGAGCCGTATCTGCGCGTCGGGCCGGCGGGAGTGTTCGAGAACACGAGGTCGCCTGCGACCTTCCTCAACCGCACGTTGAATCCCACGCGTCGGGTCCCGAGCTCGTACGACGCGGCAGCGCAACCGACGTGGCAGCGCATCGGCCGCGGTCACACGGTTCGATGGCACGACCACCGGGCACATGCGCCTGATTCCAACGTTGCCCACGGCCCGATGCAGTGGCGGATCCCGCTCCGTGTCGATGACCGCGCCGTCGCCGTGGTTGGCGAATCGCAGCTCGTGCACGCGGGCGCGTGGTGGGCGTGGTTCATCCTGAGTGCTGCGTTCGTCGGCGCAATCGTCGTTGCGGCGCGACGCGCGTGGCGCGCAACGGTGATCGTGGCCCTGACCGCAATGCTCGGGGCCGGGACCGTGCATGTCGTTGCCGGTTGGACGAGCGCAGCCAACTCGGTGCCGTCTCGGCTCGGCGCGATTGTCATCCCCGCTATCGCGTTGGCGCTCGCCGTCATCGCAATCCTCCGGACGGCAAGCAGAAGCGTCGAAGCCGCCGCGCCGTGGGTCCTAGTGGCGGGCGTCGTCCTGTTCGTCGGCCTGGGCCTCGGCGATGTGCTCGATCTCGTGCGCTCGCAGCTGCCGTCCTCGCTCCCGGCCAATGTGGTGCGGGCTCTTGTCACGCTCCAGCTCGGCGGCGGTATCGGCCTCGTGATCGCCGGGGCGACGCGACTTCGACCCGCGGAAACTACGAAAGCTCCTCGACCTGCGTTGGCGACGCAGGTTCCAGCGCAGGAGTGACGTCGCGCTGACACGTCGCGCTCGAGGTCGACGTCTGCGCAGAATGCCGACCTGAATCGCGCGCCCGATCCATGCGACGGCAATGGTGCCGTAGATGTAGGTCCACGCAGTCATGGTCGAGCACCGTGCGTCATGACATCGGTATCGGCCCCGTCTGCGCCGAGTAGTAAGCGCGCACTGTGTTTGGAGCAAACGCGGTCAAATGCGGTCGCTTTCGCGCCAAACAGGAAAGGGAGTCCGGGTGCCGGTTCCTAGCGAGCACGCGGCTGTCTGTAACGACCAGATGACCTCATGCCCCTGCGTCCGCCGCCTCGGAACGAGGGTGAGGCTGCCAGAACGAAGAGCGAACCGACGACCGCCGCCGCAGCCCCATGCCCAGTGCTGCGAGGAGCGCCACGACGGCCGCGGCGATGAGCCACACGACCACCACGACCCGCCACCGCGGGCGCGGCCGCGTGCGTCGAGCGAGGCTCACTTGATGAGCTTGATGATGTTGAACATCGGCAGATAGAGCGAGATCACCATGCCGCCGACGCAGACACCCATGACGACGATCAAGAGCGGTTCGATCAGTGACGTCAGCGCGTCGACCGTCGCCTCGACTTCCTGGTCGTAGAAGTCGGCGATCTTGTCGAGCATCTCGTCGAGCGCTCCGGTCTCTTCGCCGACGGCCATCATCTGGACGACCATCGGCGGGAACACCGGGTGATTCTCAAGGTTACGTGACAACGTGTCACCACGCTTGACCGCTGCCTGCGTGTCGTACACTGCTTGGGCAATCACCCAGTTCCCCGAAGTCTCGGCGACGATGTCGAGCGACTCGAGGATCGGCACACCCGATCGGACGAGCGCCGACAGCGTGCGGCTGAATCGCGCCAACGCCGTCTTGCGGACGAGCTTGCCGAAGATCGGCAGCTTCAGCTTGATCACGTCCCAGCGCTTCCGGCCGTCCTCCGAGTTGATCCACTTGCGGAAGGCGAACACGGCCGCGATCTCCACGCCGAAGATCAGGTACCAGAAGGTACGCACGATCTTCGAGATGTTGATGAGGATGCGCGTCGGGACCGGCAAGGTGCCGCCGAGCTCCTTGTAGAGCCCTTCGAACATCGGGATGATGAAGAGCAGCATCGCGGTCACGATGATGAGCACAAGGACCGCCACAACCGCGGGATAGGTCATCGCCGACTTGACCTTGCGCCGAAGCTCGACCTGCTTCTCGATCGTGTCCGCCAGGCGGAGGAGCACACTGTCGAGGACACCACCGATCTCACCCGCGCGCACCATCGCGACGTAGAGCCGGTTGAAGACCTTCGGGTGCTTCGCCAGCGCCTGCGAGAGCGAGGAACCGCGTTCGACGTCCATCCGCACCTGGTCGACGACATCGGCAAGTGCCTTGTTCTCCGTCTGTTCGGCCAGGATGTAGAGCGCCCGCAGCAGCGAAAGGCCGGAGTTGATCATCGTCGCGAACTGGCGCGAGAAGACCGCGACGTCCTTGAGCTTGACCCGGTCGGAGAGGCCGGGAATCTTCAGCTCGGTCTTGAGACCGGCGCCGCCCTGCTGTTGGATCTCGATGGGCACGTAGCCCATCTCGCGGAGCTTCCCGACGACGAGCTGCGCGTTCTCGGCCTCGAGGGAACCCTCGATGACCTTGCCGGCCCGGTCCTTGACCTTGTACTGGTACGTCTCCGGCATCAGTCATTCACCCGTTCAAGAGGCGGTGGAGGTCTTCTTCGTTCGAGCATCGCTCGAGCGCGATCTCGAGCGAGATGCTGCGGTTGCGCACGAGCTGCGCCAGCGACATGTCCATGGTGACCATGCCGAAGCGCCCGCCCGCTTGCAGCATTGAATAGATCTGGTGGACCTTCCCCTCGCGGATGAGGTTCCGGATCGCGGGCGTTGCCACCATCACTTCGCAGGAGACCGTCCGACTACGGCCGTCGGCAGTCGGCAGCAGCTGCTGCGTGCAGATGCCCTGCAGCGCGGCGGCGAGCTGCACGCGTACCTGCTGTTGCTGGTGTGCGGGAAACACGTCGATCACACGGTCGATCGACTGCGGCGCGTCCTGCGTGTGCAGCGTGGCAAACACGAGGTGGCCGGTTTCCGCCGCGGTCAGCGCGGTGGAGATGGTCTCGAGGTCGCGCATTTCACCAACAAGGATGACGTCAGGGTCCTGGCGCAGTACGTGCTTGAGGGCATCGGCGAAGGAGTGCGTGTCCTCTCCGACCTCGCGTTGGTTGATCAGCGCCCGCTTGTGCTGGTGCAAGAACTCGATCGGGTCCTCGACGGTCATGATGTGGACCGCACGCTCGCGGTTCACGATGTCGAGCAGCGACGCGAGCGTCGTCGACTTGCCCGAACCGGTCGGGCCCGTCACGAGGACCAGTCCGCGCGGCAGGTACGCCCAGGGCTTCACCGCGGGCGGGATGCCGAGGACATCGAAGTTGACGATCTCGTACGGGATCGCGCGCATGACGCAACCGACGGAGTCACGCTGCAGGAACACGTTGACGCGGAAGCGGCCCTTGCCGGGCAGTGCGTACGACGTGTCCAGCTCGAGGTCGTTCTCGAACTTCTCCCGCTGCTTCTGGGTGAGGATGGTGAACACCATCTGGCGGATCTCAGACCCATTGAGTGCCGCCAGCTCGCTCACGGGTCGCAGGTCACCGTTGACACGGATGACCGGCGGTGAGCCCGACGTGAGGTGGAGATCCGAGCCGCCCCATTGCAGCACGAGCTCGAGCAGGTCGTTGATGTGTAGCTCGTCGTCACGCGGGACACCTTCGGCGCCGACAGCCACCGGCGGCGTACCGTCAGGCGCGGTTGCAGCCGGCTGCTCCGGCGCGGGGCCGTAGATCATGTCGACCGCGCGCAGGAGCTCGGCGCGGTCGGCGACGGCGGGGATGATCTCGTAACTCGTCGCGTGGCCGATAGCCGCGAGCGCCTCGTTTTCGGCGGGCTCGGCGAACGCGACGACGAGCTTGTGACCTTCGAAGTCGACCGGCACCGCGAGCCACTTGCGCGCGACGTCCGCGGCAAGGGTGAGCGGCGCATCTTGATGAATGGGCGTGTCGAGGAAGTCGACGAACCGGAGCCCCATCTGCTCTGCGAGGGCGGCCGTCAGGTCCTTGCTCCCGACAAGGCCGAGCCGCAACAACACGGCCGGCAGCGGCTGGTTGCTGCGTTCCGCCTCGTCGATCGCCGACTCCAGGGAGTCACGCGACAGGACGTGGCGTTCGACGAGCGTTTCTCCGAATCGTCGAGCTTGATTGGCCAGCATCGATGGGATTCCCCCTGTGCGCGGGCGCGGGTGTTCCTGTGCCGTATCGGCGGGATGAGGCGTCTGCTGAACCCTCCGGCCGCGATTGCGCCGCTTTCTTCCTCTTGAGGCGAGCGCCCGCGAGGCGGGTATCCCGCCGAGCAGCGAGCCGGGGCCCAGCGGATGGGCGCCGAAGGCGCCAAGAGCCGCAAGCAACGTCTCCCGGCGCGCCGAAGGCGCGCCCACTCACGCGACGACGCGGAAGATCTCTTCGAGGGAGGTCTGGCCCATGCCGACCTTGCGGAGACCGTCATCGCGCAGCGTGATCATCCCCTGCATGACGGCGACCTTCTCGATGTCCTCGTTCGAACGGCGCTCGATGATCAGACGCTCGATCTCCTCGCTCACCGTCATCACTTCGTGAATGGCGAAACGGCCGCGGTAGCCGGTCTTGCCACACACGCTGCAACCGACCGCGTGATACAGCGTGGGCCACTCGCCGTCGTGCAGATCCTCCGCCGGCCATCCTGCTTCGACTAGCTCCGCTTCGGCGGGCTGGTACGGGTCCTTGCACTTGTCGCAGAGGCGGCGCGCGAGACGCTGCGCGACCACGCAGTCCAGCGCGCTGGTAACGAGGAACGGCTCGACGCCCATCTCGACGAGACGCATCGGCGTGGACGCGGCGTCGTTCGTGTGCAGCGTCGAGAGCACGAGGTGACCGGTGAGCGCGGCTTCGATACCGATCACGGCTGTCTCGCGATCGCGGATCTCACCGACGAGCACGATGTCAGGGTCGCCACGAAGAATCGATCGCAGCGCCGATGCGAACGTCAGGCCGGCTTTCGGGTTGATTTGCATCTGATTGATGCCGGCGAGCCGGTACTCGACGGGATCCTCGACCGTGATGATGTTGCGGTGCGACTCGTTGAGTTGGTTGAGGGTCGCGTAGAGGGTCGTCGACTTACCGGATCCGGTCGGACCTGTGACGAGAATCGTCCCGTAGGGCTTCCGATACGACTCCTCGAAGCGCTCAAGTGTCTCCGGCAGGAAACCAAGCTCGTCCAAATTCAAGACGGCGTGTCCCTTGTCCAGGATTCGCATGACGACCTTCTCGCCGTAGACCGTCGGCAGTGTCGCGACACGCAAGTCGATGGCGCGGCCGTTGGCCTTCATGGTGATGCGACCGTCCTGCGGGACGCGTCGTTCGGCGATGTTGATGTCTGCCATGACCTTGAGGCGACTGATGACGCCACCTTGGATGCTGCGCGGTGAGTGCATCACCTCGTGGAGCACACCGTCGATGCGGAACCGGATGCGCAGATCGGTCTCCGTCGGCTCGACGTGGATGTCAGACGCACGGTCCTGCACCGCTTGGTTGACGAGCAGGTTGACGAATTTGATGATCGGCGCGTCCTCGACCAGCTCGGAGATCTTCGAGATGTCGGCGTCGTCCTCCGCGTCCTCCGTCGCGGCCTGCATCGCGGCGTCGACCTCGCCATCCATGCGGAAGAGATGGTCGATCGTCTCGAGGATCTGGCTCGCCGTGGCGACGACGGTGCGTACCTCGGCACTGGCGAGCGCGCGGATGTCGTCGACCGCGAACACGTTCGACGGGTCGGCCATCGCCACGAGGAGCTTGCCGTCCTCCCAGCCGATCGGAATCGCCTGGTATCGACGCGCGAGCGATTCGTTGACGAGGCCGGCGACCGAGCCGTCGATGACTCGATCTCCGAGATCGACGAACTCGAGCCCGACTTGGCGGGCAAGGGTGCGGACGAGCTCGGCTTCGGAGATCGTGCCGGATTCGATGAGCAGGCGGCCGAGTGGTTTGCCGGTCCGGGTTTGCTCGGCGACCGCAGCGTCCAACTGCGCCTCGGTGAGCAGCCCTTCCTCGATCAGCAGCGAGCCGAGCGGGGTCCCGTCATCCTCTGACACACCAGCCTCCTCCGCGGCAACGCCCCGTTATCGGCAGTGCGCGCGCTCCGCTGTATTGGATGTACCGCTGGGCGCAGTTTCAGGAAGTCGGGTGCGGTCAGGCGTCGCGCAACGCGGAGAAGACGCGCAGGAATTCGCCCTTGGCGTTGACCGGCGCGTCCGTCTCTGCGGTGGCCGTTGCCGGTCCAGGATGCGGCGCCTCGACGCCCGGCCCGTACGGCTCGGCGACTTGGAGCAACGCGGCGTCGTCCTTCTTGCGCGGCACGCTCGCTGCCTTGCCCGACCGACGCGTCGAGGTCGAGGTGGACGGCTGCGCGGCCGTACTCGCGGTCTCGCTGATCGTGATCGCGCGAGCGTCGAGGAGCTCGACGAGCTCGTGACAGACCTCGAGGATCGGTCGCGTCGTCCGCTGCACGAGATCACGGACCGTGCGTCCGCCGTCGATGGCGACGAGCAGACGCCACCGATCGCGCCCGACACGCAGCTCGTCGACACCGAGGTCTTCGGACAGCCGGACGCGCGCTTCGAGTGACGGGATGGCTTCCTGGATGTCGCGCCACTCGACGAGCAGGTGCTCGAGCTCGTCGATCGCGACTTCGAGATCGACGGCTTCGCTGCATTCCCATTCGGGCGCTTCATCAGTCGCGAACTTGAACGAGCCGTTGCCCTGGCGCGCGACCGCGAAGCACAAGTCGACCAGTCGCACGAGCAGCTCGGGCGCGTGTTCGACCGCGCCGCGCTGGTCGCGTGACTCGGTCGCGCGACAGCGGCCGTCCTCGACGAAGATGACTCCCGACGCCGGCCCGGCCTCGAGCAGGAGCGCACCACGCTTGTGTGAGCGCGCGAGCAGCCCGAGCACTTCCGGTAGCGGCAACGTTTCGAACGTTCCTTGGAGCACAACGACCCCCGGGGCAGATGCGAGCCCAGCGTCGTTGTTTCGACGCGCGCATGGCTACGGCTGACGTCGGGACTGAATCTCGGAGAGATGGGCCCGTACCGCGGCCCTCATCTCTGGCAGCGGCGCGGGCATTCCTGTCCAGCGCTCCACTTGGAGTGCTGCCTGCCGGACGAGCATGCCAAGCCCGTCGACGATCGCGGCGCCCCGTGCTTCGGCCGCTTGGAGCATCGGGGTCTCGAGTGGGTGGTAGACGAGGTCGACGTACACCTGGCCCGCGCCGAGCGCCTCCAACGGCACGGGCAATGCACCATCACCCATTCCGATCGGTGTGGCGT
>JBKPCL010000153.1:0-5465 GCA_046727335.1 Actinomycetota bacterium | reverse complement strand
GACCGACGTGAAGCGCGCGGCGGCGTCGACGGGATTGACGATCGGAAGGCCTTCACGTTCACCGATCTCTCGGTCGACCTCGCCGAACGCCGGTGCGAGATGCACGATGCCGGAGCCGTCCTCGACGGTGACGAACTCGTCGGCGACGACGCGAAGACCGCCGTCGTCAACCGCCGCGAGATCGAAGGGCCGCTCGTATCGCGCGCCGACCAGGTCGTCGACCGCGACGTCGCCGAGGATCCGAGCGTCCTCACCGAGGACGGCCGCGACGCGGTCGCGCGCCATCACGAGATCGCGACCACCCTCGGGTGCGGCGACTCGCACGTACTCCACGTGCGGCCCGACCGCGGCACCGGTGTTGGACGGCAAGGTCCACGGTGTCGTCGTCCACACGAGCAGGTCCACGTCGCGGTCGACGAGCGGGAACCGCACGTAGACGGACGGCTCGGTGACGTCCTGGTAGGCACCCGGCTGCGCGAGCTCGTGGCTCGACAGCGCCGTCCCGCAGCGACCGCAATAGGGGACGACCTTGAACCCTTCGTAGATGAAGCCGGCCTTCCACATCTGCGCGAACAGCCACCACACGCTTTCGATGTATTCGTCCGACAGCGTCCAGTACGCGCCCGCGGTGTCGAGCCACATGCCGATGCGGCTCGTGAGCGACTGCCAGTCCTCGACGTACCGCTGCACCGACGCGCGGCACTGGGCGTTGAACCGTTCGATGCCGTAGTCCTCGATCTCGTGCTTGTTGTTGAAGCCGAGCTCCTTCTCGACCTCGACCTCGACCGGCAGACCGTGACAGTCCCAGCCGCCCTTGCGCGCAACGTGCTTGCCGCGCATCGTGTGGAACCGGGGGTAGATGTCCTTGAAGAGGCGGGCCCATACGTGGTGGATCCCCGGCCGCCCGTTCGCCGTCGGCGGCCCCTCGTAGAAGACCCATTCCGGTGATCCGTGCCGCCGGCGGAGCGACTCGCCGAACACGTCCTCGTCGCGCCAGCGCGCCAGGATTTGCCGCTCGAGTTCGACGAGATCAAGCGACGTGTCGACGGGACGGAACATAGGAACACAGTACCTACGGGCTTCGCGCGAACCGTCGTCTGAACTCCGCGCGTTGCTAGTCTCCCGACGATGTCCGGGCGGCTGCGCACGTATCGCACGCACCTTGCTGCGTGCGCGTCACTCGTGGTGCTGTCGTTCGGGGCCGTCGTCGTCTCGGCGGTCGCACCAAGAGTGCCTGCGGGCGCGGCGCTCACCGGTCACGACGACACCGTCTTCGCGTTCGGCAGCGCGCCCTTCCGCGGCTCGACCTCCGGGAAGGCGTTGACGAAGCCGATCGTCGCCATGGCCGCGACGCCGAACGGGTCCGGGTACTGGCTGGTCGGCGTCGACGGCGGCATCTTCTCGTTCGGCGGGGGCTTCTACGGCTCGCTCGGCGCCCTTCGCCTCAACCAACCGATCGCCGGCATGGTGAGCACCCCCAGCGGTCACGGCTACTGGCTCGTCGCGCGCGACGGGGGAGTGTTCGCGTTCGGTGACGCGCACTTCTACGGCTCGATGGGCGGTAAACCCTTGCGCGCTCCGGTCAAGGCGATCGTCGCCGGGCCGGGAGGGAAGGGCTACTGGCTGCTCGGCGAGGACGGTGGTGTCTTCTCGTTTGGCTCGGCGCGATTCCACGGCTCGACGGGCGGGATCCGGTTGAACGCACCCGTCGTCGGTATCGCCGCGACCCCTACCGGCAATGGCTACTGGCTCGTCGCGCGGGACGGCGGTGTCTTCAGTTTCGGCGACGCGCAGTTCCGCGGGTCGACGGGTGGCATGCACCTCGTCGCACCGGTCGTCGGCATCGCACGCGACGGCACGCCGCACGGGTACTGGCTCGCGGCCGAGGACGGCGGTGTGTTCTCGTTCGGGTCGGCGCACTTCCAAGGCAGCGCGTCGGGCTTGGTGAAGTCCACGAAACACGTCGTCCAGATCACTGGGATGCCCGCCGGCAACGGCTACCGCTTGCTCGCGCTTGACAAGCCGCTGCCGCCTCCTCCGCCGCCGATCCAGGTCGCGCAGATGGGGTTCGGCGCGAGCGGCCCGGCCGTCGCGTACTTGCAGACCCAGCTGCTGAACCTCGGTTTCTGGCTGCCGGGACCGTCGGGCTTCTACGGAAGCGACACCGCTCACGCCGTCACGGCGTTCCAGAAACTCTTCGGTCTCGCTCGCACGGGTGCCGTCGACGCCGCGACGCAGGCCGCGTTCCGCAGCGCGCGCCGCGCGACGCCTCGCTCACCGTCGGGCTACGTCATCGAGATCGACAAGGCCCGGCAGGTGCTGATTGTCGCGAGCAACGGCGTCGGCCAGTGGGTATTCGACACATCGACGGGATCCGATCAGACGTTCTACGTCGACGGTGTGCGCAAGACCGCGCACACGCCCGAGGGGTACTTCACGATCCTGCGTCAGGTGAACGGCATCGCTGTCGGTGAGCTCGGCGCGCTGTACCGGCCGAAGTACTTCACGTGGTGGGGTGTGGCGGTGCACGGGTATTCGAGCGTTCCGCCGTACCCGGCCTCGCACGGTTGTGTGCGGGTCACGAATGCCGCGATCGACTTCATGTGGGCGACGAATGTGCTGCCCTTGGGCGCGACGGTCTGGGTGTACTAGGGCGCAGGAAGCTGACGCTACAATCCGGCGCCTTCCGGGGCCCGTGGCCCCGGATCGAACGCCTGCGGAAGCACACCCGGAAGGACATGATGGCCACATCGACGCGCTCCACGGCGAAGCCGACCGCGGAGAAGAAGGCCACCCCGGCGAAGAAGTCGAGCGCCGCGAAGACGACCAGCGCGCACCCGACCGCCAAGAAGACCGCCCGCAAGCCGGTCGCGAAGAAGCAATCCGCCAAGAAGGCCGCGCCGGCCAAGAAGGCGGCCGGGAAGGGCGCGTCGAGGTCGGCGACCGCGGCCAAGAAACCGGCGGCGAAGAAGGCCGCGCCCGCGAAGAAGGGGGCCGCGAAGAAGGCGGCCGCGAAGAAGGTGCCGGCGAAGAAGCCCGTCGCCGCCAAGAAGGCGCCCGCGAAGGTCGCCAAGACGTCGCCCGCCAAGGCCAGCTCAGCCGCCGCGGCCAAGGCCGGCGCCAAGAAGACCGCTCCGGCCAAGGCGCCGGCCAAGGCCGCGGCGACGAAGCCGGCGCCGGCGAAGGCGGCCAAAGCCGTCCCCGCGCCCAAGCCGCCGCCGCCCAAGAAACTGCCGCCGCCGCTCGCGCCCAGCACGCTCGCGAAGCTCAAGGAGCGACTCGAAGAAGAGCGCGATCGTCACGGCCGCCAAGCCGAGGAGCTCCAGGCCGAGGCCGACGTGCTCGCAACCGAGCGCGAACAAGGCGACACACAGTTCGACGAGGAATCGGGCGAGGGTGACACGGTCAGTGTCGAGCGCGAGCGCGATCTGGCCCTGTCCGCGACCGCGCGCCAGACCGTCGACGACATCGAGCGCGCGCTCGCCCGCATGGCGAACGGCACCTACGGTCTCTGCGTCACCTGTGGCGACCGCATCCCGGTCGCGCGTCTGGAAGTGATCCCGTGGGCCGAGCAATGTGTGAAGTGCAAAGCCCGTGGTGAGCGCCGCCGCTGAGCAGCCGCGCGACAGCGCAATCGTTCATGTCCGCGGCGTGTGGGTCGCGATCGCAGTCGGCGCGATCGTCGCGGTCGACCAGCTCACCAAGTCATGGGCCGTTGCCGCGGCGTCCGACCGTCCCGTGCACATCGTCGGTGACACGATCGAGTTCAGCGTCGCGCGCAACTCCGGGAGCGCGTTCTCGCGCTTTCAGGGCCTGACGCCGCTGCTCGCGATCGCGGCGATCGTCGTCGCCGTCGTGCTCGTGCGCGCGGTACGACGCGCGACCGATCGGGTGGTGCTCATCGGCCTCGTCTTGGTACTGGGCGGCGCGCTGGGCAACCTCGTCGACCGCTTCGTCCGATCGCCCGGCTTCTTGCGCGGCAATGTCGTGGACTTCGTGAAGATCGGATGGTGGCCGCTGTTCAACGTCGCCGACTCGTGCATCACGATCGGCGCCATCCTGCTCGTCGTGCGCGCGGTCTTCCCGCCCGAGCACGCCGCGCGTGGCTGACGAGCTGCGCATCCCGGCGTCGCTCGACGGCGAGCGCGTCGACCGAGCGATCGCGCTGCTCACCGGATGGCAACGGTCGCAAGTCCAAACGCTGCTCGAACGACACGAGGTCCTCGTCGACGGCAACCCTGTCGCCAAGAGCCATCGGTTGCACAGCGGCAACGTCGTCGAACTGCTGTCCGAACCGGCGGTCGAGGTCGTGCCCCAGCCCGATCCCAACGTGCCCGTCACGGTTCGGTATGTCGACGATGACGTGGTGGTCGTCGCGAAACCGGCCGACCTCGTCGTGCACCCCGGAGCGGGGCACATCGACGGCACACTGGTCAACGGGCTGCTCGCGCAGTTTCCGGACATTGCCGGCGTCGGTGATCCGTACCGGCCCGGGATCGTGCACCGGCTGGATCGTGACACGAGCGGACTGCTGGTCGTGGCGCGTTCCCCGCGTGCCTACGACGCGCTCGTCACCGAACTCGCCAACCGCGCCGTCGAGCGTTCGTACGTCGCGTTGGTGTGGGGACATCTCGCGTCGCGCCGCGGCGTCATCGATGCACCGATCGGCCGCTCGGCCGCGCGCCGCACGCGCATGGCAGTTCGCGACGCCGGCAAGCCCGCTCGCACGGAATACGCGGTCCGAGAGGAATTCGACCGGCCCGTGTGCACGTTGCTCGATTGCCACTTGGAGACCGGCCGCACGCATCAGATTCGTGTGCATCTCGCGGCGATCGGTCATCCGGTTGTCGGTGACGGCACGTACGGCGGCGCCCGTGAGCCTCTCGTGCTGGATCGCCCGTTCCTGCACGCGGCGTCACTCGCGTTCGATCACCCGGTGACGGGAAAACGTCTGCAGTTCGAAGAGCCGCTTCCGAACGAATTGCGGTCGCTGCTCGACCAGCTCAGCGCGCCGGCGTAGCGACCGCGTCGGGATGACCGACGATCGTCCGTTCGACGAGCTCGGCCAGGGTGACGCGTTCGAGCACGCGTCGCGTCTCTTCGTCGACACCGACCCAGATCTCTTGGAGCACGCAATGCCCTTCGCAGTGGTCGGGGTGTTCGGCGAGGGGAAGCTGCGGTCCTTCGACGGCGGCCACGATGTCGGCCAGCGTGATCCGCTCGGGCGGCCGGGCGAGCACATAGCCCCCGCCGACGCCCCGCTTGGAGCGGACGAGCCCGGCCCCCTTGACCGACAGGAGGATCTGCTCGAGGTACGGCTGCGGGAGATGCGTCCGCTCCGCGATCTCTTTCACTGACGTCGGACGGTCGCTCCCGTGCAGCGCGAGCGAGAGCAACGCCCGGGCCGCGTAGTCGCCGCGCGTCGACACCTTCATGCCTCCATGCTCGCGCACGGTCGTTGCCGC
>JBKPCL010000152.1:0-8942 GCA_046727335.1 Actinomycetota bacterium | reverse complement strand
CGCATCTGGGAGGTGCCGATGCGCGCGCGTCCCGGGTTCTTTCCGCGCATCGCTCGGAGCCTCGGCCTCCTCGGGACGCTCGGGATTGCCGTGCTCGCGACGACGGCGATCGGCTCGATCGCGAGCGCCAGCGTGTACGCGTGGATGCGCGTGCTCGCGATCGTCATCCCTTTGATTTTGAACGTTGGTCTGTTCCTGCTCGCGTTTCGCGTGCTGACGGCCCGCGAGGTGCCGTGGCGCGCTCATCTTCTCGGAGCCGTCGTCGCCGCGGTCGGGTACGAGATCTTCCAGCTCATCGGCGGCTTGTACGTCCAGCACACGGTGCGCGGCGCCAGCGCGTCGTACGGGCTGTTCGCCCTCGTTCTCGGTCTGCTGGCGTGGATCTATCTCCAGACGCAAGTTGTGCTGCTCGCCGCGGAGGCCAACGCCGTGCGCTACGACCGACTCTGGCCGCGGAGCTTCGCTCCGCCTCCATTGACCGATGCCGACTTGCGCGCCTACGAGGCGTATGCCGCGACCGAGGAGCGGGCGCCGCAACCGACGGCCGAGACGACCTCACCCTGACCGGCGTATCGTCATGTCGTGCCGTACGCGACGCGACCAATGCACGACGCCGATTCGCACATCATGGAACCGGCCGATTGGCTCCAGTCGTATCTCGATCCCGGTGTTCGTGACCGCTTTCCGAGGGTTTGGGATCCGGTCGGGGAGCGCGACACCGATGTCGAGCGCGCGCTGAAGCTGCACCGCGACCCGGCATATCGCGCTGACGACGCCGGGCAGATCACGCTCCGGAAGAATCTCGCCGCGACTGGCTCCTTCATCGCCGAAGACCGTCCGGCGGCGCTGGATCTTCTCGGATTCGCGAGCCAGCTCGTGTTCGACACCTTCACGAGCCCGCACGTGCTGCGTTTCGATCGCGACGGCGAGCACGAGCTCGCCGTCGCGCTGGCACGGGCCCAACAGCGCGCCGCGCTCGAGTGGTGCAGTGTCGACGCACGGCTGTTGCCGGTGACGGTCGTGCCGGTCGGGGATATGGACGCCGCGGTCGCCCTCGCGCGGGAGGCGATCGACGGCGGCACCGCCGCGATCTGGATCGGCCAGTATCCGACCGGTCATTCGCCGAGTCACGTCGCGCTCGAGCCGCTCTGGGCGATGTGCGCGGAGGCCGGCGTCCCCGTCGTCCTGCATGTCGCAGGCGCGGGCGAGAACGTGATGCCGTCCGACTTCTTCGACAACGGCTTGCCGCCGGTGCCGGACTTCCACGGGGGCGACACGAACTTCAAGTCGATCGACTACCTGTCGATCCCGCTCCCGGTGATGCAGACGTTGAACGTGCTGATCATCGACGGCGTGCTGCAGCGGCATCCGGAGCTGCGGATCGGCGTCATCGAGCTGGGCGCGTCATGGGTGCCCGGCTGGATGCGAATGCTCGACTCCGCGCACGAGGCGTTCCGCAAGAACGAGGAACGCTTGCAACGCATGGACTTGCGGCCGAGCGAGTACGTGCAGCGCCAGATCCGAGCGACGCCGTACCCGCACGAGGACACAGGGTGGACGATCGCCAACGCCGGAGACGGCGTCTGCATGTTCTCGTCCGACTTCCCGCACGTGGAGGGCGGACGAAATCCGATCGCGCGGTTCGAGCGCAGCATGGACGCCGCCGCGATCGATGACGACGCCCGCCGTCGTTTCTACTGGGACAACTTCGTCGACCTACTCGGCCCCGTCCTCGACCGCCGCGGCCTCTGTTTGGACGTGGCGTGAACACTTCTTGACACCTCACGTCCAAACACACTTGTCATGAGCGAGCGGCGCCGTCCGTAGGTTGGGCGGCGAAGGTCAGGCCGAGTTCGTCCGCGATCGCGACCGCGACCAACCGCTTCTCGATCGGAGCTTCCGTCGCCTCGTGCGCGAACAGCACGAGCCGGCCGTACTGATGTCCGCGCCCGACGACGGGAAGCTCCACCCCTCCGGCGGGGATGACGAAGTCTCGCCCGTACAGCACGAGATCGGCACCTTCCAGTGCGCCTCTGGAGCCCAGGCGCGGCAGCTGCGTTCCCGACGTTGTCGCCTCGAATACGCATTCCACGAGATCGAACAGGCCGATCAACTCGGCGCGCACCGCCGACACGACGTCATCGACGTCGCCACCACGTGCCGAGAACTCGGCGATGCGGTAGAGGCGGTCGAGCTCGGACCGCGACTCACGCGCCGCCGCGCCGCCGCGGCGTGCGCGGATGCCGACTTCGGCGGTGATCATGGCGACGATCAGCAAGACGACGAAGGTCGTGATGTCGTTTCGGCTCGCTATTCGCAGCGAGAGGTACGGCTCTGTGAAGAAGAAGTCGAAGCACAGCGCGGCGACGATGGCCGACAGCGCGCCCGCCCAGCGACCTCCCACGACCGCCGCAAGCAGCACGGGAAGGACGAGCGCGAGCGCGAAGTCCGCGGGCGACACCGTGGTGCGCAAGGGCGTGAGAAGTCCCGACAGCACGATCGCGCCGAGAACGCCGATGGCGAGGCCGACGTACTGCGCGCCGTCTTCCGGGTCACGAGGCTTGCGGCGTATCTCGATCATGTGGCCGCTCCGTCCTGGTCGTCGGCGACGAACCGGTAGCCCATCCCCGGTTCCGTGATGAAGTAGCGCGGCCGCGGCGGATCGGGTTCGAGCTTGCGGCGGATCGCGCTCATGTGAATGCGCAAGTAGTGCGTTTCCCGGTCGTAGTCGGGACCCCACACCTGTTTGAGGAGTTGGCGCTGAGTGACCAGCTTTCCGCCGTTGCGGACAAGGATCTCGACCATTGCCCACTCCGTCGGCGTGAGATGGATCTCTTCGTCCGCTCGCCACACCTGTTTCATTGCGAGGTCGATCCGGAAGTCCGGTGTCACGACGATCGGCGCCTCGTCGATCGGAGCCGCGCGACGCAGTGCCGCCCGAAGCCGCGCGAGGAACTCGTCCATACCGAACGGCTTGGTCACGTAGTCGTCGGCGCCCGCGTCGAGGGCGGCAACCTTGACGGGCTCGGCGTCGCGCGCCGACAGGACGATGATCGGCACTGTGCTCCAGCCCCGTAGCGCGTGCGCGATGTCGACGCCGTCCATGTCGGGGAGCCCGAGATCGAGGATGACGACGTCAGGGTGGTCTCGCGCCGCGGCGGCGAGACCGTCGACTCCGGTCGCCGCCAGCGCGACGTGATAGTTGTGCGCTTCCAAGAAGATCGACAGCGCGCGGCGCAGCGGCGCCTCGTCCTCGATCACGAGCACTTTGCTCGGCGCTCGGACGCTCACGGCGTCACCTCGAACGTGAAGACCATCGTCGTGCCGCCACGTGGCGTGTCCTCGATGGTGAGCTCGCCTCCGACTGCTTCGGTGAACCCACGGGCGACGGCGAGGCCGAGGCCGACGCCGCCGTCGGAGGGCTGATCGGTCAGGCGCTGGAACGGCTGGAAGACTCGATCGCGGTCGCCGGGCGCGATGCCGGGACCGCGGTCGATCACCCGGAGGATGAGCCGCCGCTGGATCGCTCCCGCTTCGATGCGGACGGGCGTTTCTGGCGGCGACCACGCGATCGCGTTGTCGACCACATTGGCGACCGCCCGCTCGGCGAGCGCAGGATCGACGCACACCCGCGGCAGCGAATCGGGGACGTCGACGACGACAGAGCGCGCCCGCGATCCCAGGCTGACGAGCGCTCGGCTCACGATCTCGTCGATGCCGACCTTCGCAGTGGTGAGCCGCAGCACGCCGGCCTGCAGTCGGCTCATGTCGAGCAGATTCGTGACCAGCTCGGCGAGTCGGTCGACCTCCTCGTTGATCGTCTCCTGCAGCTGACGAACCGTCGACGAGTCGAGGTGGAGGTCTCGTGCGAGCAACGTGGTTGCCGACGCCTTGATCGAGGCGAGCGGTGTGCGCAGGTCGTGCGACACCGCGCGCAGCAGCGCGGTACGCAGGGCGTCGGCTTCGGCGAGGGCCGTCGCCTCGGCGGCCTCGGCGCGCAGGTCGCGGCTCTGCAATGCGACCGCGAGCTGGGCGATGAACGCGTTGAGCAAGCGGCGCTCATCGTTGTCGAGATCGGGACCGACGAACGCGACGAGCTCGTCGTTGCCCAGCCCCGCCGTGCCTGTGGCGTCTTCCGGACGCTTCGGGGCGCTCTCGCCCGCTGCCGCGACGACGACCCATTCGCCGTCGTCAGAAGGGTGACGCTGCAGGACCGAGACGGCGCGCAAGCGGAACGTCGTCAGCAGTCGGTCCAGGATCGCGGGCGCGGGGTCTTGCTCGCTCAGGAGTGCTCCGGCGAGGCGGACCAACGATTCTGCATCAGTACGGCTGCGCGCCGCTGCCACAGAATTTCTCGCGGCGATCGACACGAGCGCGCTCACGACCGCTGCCACTGCGAGGAACACGAGGAGTGCGAAGAGGTTCTCGCCTTCGGAGATGGTGAACGTGTGGATCGGCGGCGTGAAATAGAAGTTCAAGAGCAGCGATGCGGCGACCGCCGCCGCGAGCGCCGGCAACGCGCCGCCGACCGTCGCGACCAGGACGACCAGCAGCAGATAGAGGAGGAGCTCACTCGGCAGGCTCAAGTGATTCCGAACGCGCGTCAGGACGAACGTCAACACGGGCAACCCGATGATCGCGACCACGAAGCCAAGCGCCTGCCGGCGTGCCGACAGCCCGATCGACAGCCGTCGCGGCGGACGGCGCGCGGACGCGTCGGGCTGCGCCCGGGTGGAGATCACGTGAACGTCGATGTCACCCGACGCGCGCACGACCTTGTTGATGACGGAGCCGTGCAGCAACTCTGCGAAGCGGGAACGCTGGGAAGACCCGAGTACAAGTTGGGTCGCGTGTTCCGCGCGCGCGAAGCCGACAAGTCCGCCGGCGGGGTCGGCGTCGACGATCTCGTGGAAGGTGCCGCCCAGCTCTTCGAGCAACTTGCGGTGCGCGTCGAGGAGCCCCGGAGGCGGACCGGCGAGCCCTTCACCTGCGCGCACGTGCACGCCGAGCAGGTCGCCCTTTGCGCGCATCGCCATCCGCGCCGCGCGCCGTATGAGATGGTCACCGCCGGGCGCGCCGGTCAGCGCGACGACCACTCTCTCGCGCGTCTCCCATGCCGCGGTGATGCCGTGGTCGTCCATGTACTGCTGGAGGCCCTCGTCGACCTTGTCGGCGAGCCACAGCAACGCCAGCTCTCGGAGCGCGCCGAGATTGCCGGGACGGAAGTAGTTCGCCAGCGCGGCGTCGATCTTCTCGGGCGCGTAGATGTTGCCGTGCGCCATGCGCCTTCGAAGTGCTTCGGGGGTGCTGTCCACGAGCTCGACTTGATCGGCGCGGCGGAGAATGTCGTCCGGCAGAGTCTCCCGCTGGACGACACCAGTGATCCGCTCGACGACATCGTTCACCGACTCGAGGTGCTGGATGTTGACGGTTGACACCACGTCGATGCCGGCATCCAGGAGTTCCTGCACGTCCTGGTAGCGCTTCTCATGTCGGCACCCGGGGATGTTGGTATGCGCGAGCTCGTCGACGAGCACGACTTGCGGCTTGCGTCGCAGCACCGCGTCGACGTCCATCTCCTCGAATGTCGTCCCGCGGTATTCGACGTGCTTGCGCGGGACGACCTCCAAATCGCCGACCTGCGCGGCCGTAAGCCGTCGCCCGTGCGTCTCGACGAAGCCGACCACGACGTCGGTGCCGCGGGCGTGACGCCGGCGACCCTCGTTGAGCATCGCGAACGTCTTGCCGACGCCCGGAGCGGCGCCGAGGTAGACGCGGAGCTTGCCCCGAGGCACCGCGCCCGCCTCCTATCCCAGCCGATCGAGTGCGAGATTCAAGTCGAGCACGTTCACGGTCTTCTCACCGAGGAATCCCCACTGCCGGTCCTGCGTGTGCGCCGCTACCAATGCGAGCACGCGCGTGAGCGGAAGGTTACGTGCGCGCGCGACCCGAGGCGCCTGCAGGCGCGCGTTTGCCACCGAGATGTGCGGGTCCAGACCGGACGCCGACGCCGTCACCGCGTCCACGGGAACGGGCCGGCGCGGACCAAGACCGTTGAAGGCGCGATAGGCCTTGACCCGTTGCGCGACTGATTCGAGCAACTCCTTGTTCGACGGCCCGAGGTTGCTACCGCCACTTGCCAACGCGTCGTATCCGTTGCCCGCGGCCGACGGCCGCGGCTGGAAGTAGCGGGCCAAGGGCCTGCCGTTGGCACCGGTGAACGACTGGCCGATGAGCGACGATCCCACCGCCTTGCCGCCGCGGTCGACGAACGACCCGTTCGCTTGTCTCGAGAAGAAGACCTGCGACAGGCCAGTGATGGCCAACGGATACAGGAGCCCGACGAGCACGAGGAACGCGATCGTCATCAGGAGTCCGGTGAGCAGCTGCCGGCGGAGCATCAGTGCACTCCCATCGCCGAGATGACGAGATCGATCAGCTTGATCCCGATGAACGGAGCGACGAGGCCACCGACTCCATAGATCAAGAGATTCCGGCGGAGGACGGCAGCCGCACTCATGGCCCGGAACTTGACACCCCGTAACGCAAGCGGGATCAGGGCGACGATGATCAGCGCATTGAAGATGACGGCCGAGAGGATCGCCGAGTGCGGGTTGTCGAGCCGCATGATGTTCAAGGTCTTGAGCTGGGGAAAGACGCCCTGGAACATCGCGGGGATGATGGCGAAGTATTTCGCCACGTCGTTCGCGATCGAGAAGGTCGTCAGCGACCCTCGTGTGATCAGCAGTTGTTTGCCGATTTCGACGATCTCGATGAGCTTCGTGGGATTGGAGTCGAGGTCGACCATGTTGCCGGCCTCTTTCGCGGCCTGCGTTCCGGTGTTCATCGCGACGCCGACGTCAGCCTGTGCGAGCGCGGGCGCGTCGTTCGTGCCGTCGCCCGTCATCGCAACCATCGAGCCGCCAAGCTGCTCGCGCTTGATCAACGCCATCTTGTCTTCGGGTGTGGCCTCGGCGAGGAAGTCGTCGACTCCTGCTTCGGTCGCGATCGCAGCCGCGGTACGTGGGTTGTCACCGGTGATCATCACGGTGCGGATACCCATGGTGCGGAGCTCGTCGAACCGTTCGTTCATGCCTTGCTTGACGACGTCCTTGAGGTAGATGACGCCGAGCACCCGAGCACCGTTGGCGACGACCAGCGGTGTTCCGCCTTGCGTCGCGATGCCGTCGACGATCGTCTCGAGCTCGTCGGGAACCGCGCCGCCCTGCTCCTGTACCCAGCGCCGCACCGAGTCGGCCGCGCCCTTCCGGATAGAGGTGCCGTCGAGATCAACTCCGCTCATGCGCGTCTGGGCTGTGAACGGCACGAGCTCGGCGTGCGCGATCTCCCGCGGCGTGAGCCCGTAATGCTGTTCTGCGAACGTCACGATCGATCGGCCCTCAGGCGTTTCGTCGGCGAGGCTCGACAGCAGCGCCGCGTCCGCGAGCTCATGGTCGTCGACGCCGGGGACCACGAGGAATTGCGAGGCCTGCCGGTTGCCGTACGTGATCGTGCCCGTCTTGTCGAGGAGCAGGGTCGAGCAGTCACCGGCCGCTTCTACTGCTCGGCCGCTCATCGCCAGGACGTTGCGCTGCACGAGCCGGTCCATCCCCGCGATGCCGATTGCAGAGAGCAGCGCACCGATCGTGGTCGGGATCAGGCACACGAGCAGGGCGACGAGCACCGTCAAGGACTGGCTCGCCTTGGAATAGATCGCGAACGGCTGCAACGTCACAACGGCGAGCAAGAAGATGATGGTGAGCCCGGCGAGCAGGATGTTGAGCGCGATCTCGTTCGGGGTCTTCTGGCGTTCCGCGCCCTCGACCAGTGCGATCATCCGGTCGAGGAACGTCTCGCCTGGCTTCGACGTGATGCGCACGATGAGTTCGTCGGACAGGACGCGTGTGCCGCCGGTGACAGCAGAACGGTCGCCACCCGACTCACGAATCACTGGGGCCGACTCGCCGGTGATCGCGGACTCGTCGACCGAGGCGATGCCTTCGATGACCTCGCCGTCGCCGGGGATCAACTCGCCCGCAGGCACGACGCACTCGTCGCCGATCTGGAGTTCGCTCGACGACCGTTCGACGACCGAACCGTCGGGTTGACGCACGCGGGCGACGGTCTCTGAGCGCGTCTTGCGCAATGTCTCCGCCTGCGCCTTCCCGCGTCCCTCGGCGACCGCTTCGGCGAAGTTGGCGAACAGCACCGTGAACCACAGCCAGGCCGAGACGAGTCCGGTGAACACGCTGTCGGACGCCGTTGCCGACGGCAGTTTCTGGAAGAAGAGGATTGTCGTGAGGACGCTGCCGATCTCGACGACGAACATCACGGGGTTCCGCATCATCTGGCGCGGATTGAGCTTGATGAACGAGTCGACGATCGCCCGGCGAACGATTGCCGGGTCGAACAGCGAACTCGCCGCCGGGCGCGTCCGCACCTTGGGCGGGCGGGTCTCCGGCGGTGGTGCGAGGGTCTGGGCGCCTTCGGGGGTCGCAGTCACAGTCCGCTCCTCAGAACTTCCCGACCAGGTGCTCGACGACGGGTCCGAGAGCGACCACCGGGAAATAGGTGAGGCCCACGACGATGACCACGACGCCGGTCAGCAAGGCGGCGAACAGGCCGGTGTTGGTCGGGAACGTGCCGGCCGACGGCGGCACCGCCTGCTTGCGCGCCAGCGACCCGGCGATCGCAAGGACCGGAATCATGAGCAGGAAGCGCCCGACGAGCATCGCGAATGCGCCCGTCGTGTTGAACCACTGAGTGTTGCCGTTCAGCCCCGCGAACGCCGATCCGTTGTTGTTCGCCATGGACGTGAACGCGTAGGTCATCTCGGTGAGTCCGTGGGGGCCGGGATTATGGAGCGAATTCAACGCCGAATGCATGACGAGCGATGCCGCGGTCAGACAGAGGATCACGACCGGGACGAACAAGATGTACAG
>JBKPCL010000151.1:0-9635 GCA_046727335.1 Actinomycetota bacterium | reverse complement strand
GCCAATCGATGGGCACTCGTCGGAGGTGTGTTGGCCGGCGTTGCGCTGTTGTATCGCGTCGACATTGGCCTCGCGATCCTGCTCGGCGGGACGGCAGCACTGTGGCGCGTCCCGCGCGCGGTCATGAATCGCGCGCTCGTCGGCCTGGTGCTCGGGCTCGCGCCGTATGGCATCCATGTCGCACAGGCGGGGCCGGGAACCGTCTGGCGCGGAATGTTGGTCGATCCACTGTGGCATCTCCGCGCGGCACGCCGACTCCCCGTGCCCCCCGATCCGAATCACCTCCAGGGTGTCGCCCGCGTCATCGTCGCCGTCGACCGTTGGTGGCCACTCCCGAGGCTGACGCCCCCGCAGCAGCTGTTCGCGTGGTTCGTGCTGCTCGCGGCTGTCGCGATCGCACTCGTTGGCGTTTCGGTCTGGGCGGTGCGTCGCACGCCAACCGCGTTCCGGCCGCGCGTGCTCCTCGCAGGCGCACTGTTCGGCGTCGGCGTGTTCCCGCAGGCGTTGCAGCGCGCTGACTCGGCGCATTTCGCGTGGGTCAGCGGCGTCCTCGTCGTGCTCATCCCCGCCGCGATCGTCGAGCTCGTCGCACACGCGCGTCCGAGGTGGTCCGGCGCGCGTGCCGGGTTGATCGCCGGCGTGTCGGTGATCGCGGTTGGCGCGCTCCTGTTGCCGACCTACACCGCCCGACGGTACGTCGCGCTGGTACAAGACTCGTTCGGTCGAGGCGACACGATCGCCCTCGAGCACGACGGCCGCACGTTCTACGTCGGCAGCGACCGACGCTTTGCCGCGAGCATCACGCGGCTCTTGCAGGCCGTCGACCGGGACGTCGCACCGGGCAGTCGGATCATCGTCGGCAACAGCGACATGCGGCGCGTGCCGTACGTCGACAGCTTCTTGTATTACCTCTTGCCGCGCTATCTGCCCGGTACCTACTCGATCGAGTTCGAACCGGGGCTCACGAACCGACAAGGGACACGCCTCACCGAAGAGATGCGTCGGGCCGATGCGTTCATCGCGTCCGATCGGTGGCTCTCGTGGGACGAACCGAACGCGTCGATGAAGCCTGGCGACCCCGGTCCCGCTCGGGTGCTACATCAAGAGTTCTGCCTGAGAAGCGACTTCGGCAACGGGTACAAGCTCTACCTGCGCTGTGCTGCGCCGCGCTAGCGGGCGGGCGCCGAGAGATCCAGCACTTCGAAGCGGTCGCCGCCTCCGAGCGACCGATGTCGTTCCAAGAACGGGACCGCCGCGCTCACGGCCGGACACCCGAAGCGGAGCAACGAGCGATCCACGACGACGAAGCGCACACCGAACTCGCGCCGCAGCTGGACAAGGTCGCCCGGGCCGAACGGCGGCAAGGGGTGTGCACGCGTCTCGATGCGTCCGTACTGCGTACGGTCGCACCGGAGCTTCGTGATGGCCGTGGACCGCGTATACGCGATGAGTTTGGATCGCCAGGGGTTCGCCGCGAACGACCCCGCGCAGCCGACGACCGGCGTGTGGTGCACGACTTGATAGCTGACGAAACTCGGATCGCAATCGCTCGGGACCCTGAGCACCGTGTCGCCCGGACGCGCGAGCCGTCGCATTTCGCGAAACGCGTCCTCCGAGCGCACCGTGGTGTTCATCGTGACCGTCGGCAGCGGGATCAACAGGTTCGTGGCGAGCAGCGCGGCAGAGCCGAGTGCCACTGCGATCGCCCGCCGCGGCGCGTCCGAGAGGAGCTGATGGAGCATCGCCGCCGTCCCCGCCGCGCACAACCCCACGAGCACATATCCGGCCCGGATCGGCGCGCGCAGCGACCCGAGCGCGGGGACCGCGAGCAGCAATCGATAGGGCAGCCACGAGACCGGCGCGCCGCCGTGCTTCCACAGGAAATGACCGCCGTACTTCAGCGACGGGCCGAGCGCGAGCAGCCACGTCAAGACCGCGGCGACCGTCAACGGGAGGCGCAATGACGAGCGGGAAGCGATGACGAACCCCACGAAGCCCGCGAGCAACAGCAGTCCCGGGAAGATGGTGGCCTCGAGCGCGTAGTTCGGGTTGGGGAGGCGCGCGAGACCGCGGTCGACGACCGACGGTCTCGGGAAGAGGAACGTCGAACGCGTCGGCTGCGCCACGATCGAGACGGCATCGGCGGAATAGAGGTTGCTGTCGGCCAGCAGCTCCGTCGTCCCGCCGGCCTTCGCCTCCGCGCGGTCGAATCTGAGGCGCGTGACGACAAACGGGAGCAGCACGATGACGGCAAGTGCAATCGCGCCCGCGGTGGCAAGTGGAATTCGCCAACTTCGACGACGCAGCGCGGCGATGCCGACGATCACGCCGTAGGCAAGACCGGCAAAGACGAGGAAGTACACGCTGCACAAGTACGCGATAGCGAGCAGGATCGCGAGCCGCACCGGCCTCACGCCCCGGTCACCGCGTGCAACGTCGATCGCGTCGCCGATGAGGAGCGGGACCGTGAACGCCCAGAACAGCGGCAGCAGCCCGAGCTGCACGCTGATCGCGATCGGCGGCGCGGTCAGGAACGCGACGGCAGTGATCGTCTGCACCAGCCGTCGCGAGGTCAGCCTCCTAGCGAGGGAGCGCGCCGCGACGATGTTCAGCAGCGCGCCCGCGACGAACGTCAGGTTGTAGGCGAGCACAGGCCCGACCACGACGTTGAACAGGCCCGAGACGTACGACGGCAGGTACCCGTCGAGCAGCCTCAGGTCGAGGCCGAACGGAGAGATCACGTCGGCGATGCGTACGGGCACGAGATGGCCGTGCGCGATCAGCCGACCCATGCGCCAGCCGAGCCACGCGTAATAGCGCGCGTCGTCGCTGCCGCCGAGCAGCTCGTCACGGGCATGGAGTATCCCGGGCCACAGGACGAGGGCGACGGTCAGGAGATAGACGCCCCACTCGGCGAGCGCCGCCCGCGACGACGCAACGGAACGCTGGCGCGCACGCGAGGGTGCAGTACCACTCGGTACATCCACGTCGCCCGGGCGCGACTCTGTGCGGGGCTGCACGGGCAACGGACGGGTCAGGCGTCGCGCATCGCAGGCCGACGCTCTGCGGGCGCGACATCCGGCCGCGCTCGGCCGGGTCGACCGACCGATCGCGCCCAGCGCAGGACGGGGCGTTCGAGCAGATACCAGCTCGCCGTCGCCGCCGCCACGACGATCGGGAGTCCGAGGAGGAACACGACAACCCAGTTGCCGTCCCGCAGCGGCCAGCCGAGCCAGTCCTCTTGCACGATCTGCAGCACCCACCAGTGCCAGAGGTACAAGCCGTAGCTGATCAGCCCGAGGAACGTCAGCGTTCGGGAACGCAGCAGATGTCGAATCGCGCCCTGGCTCTGCGGACCGAACACGGCCGGCACCACCAGGCAGAAGCCCAACAGCGTCTGGCACAGGTTGAGCCCGATGGTTTGGGCAGGACTCATGATGGTGAACGGTTCGACTCGGAACACGAGTGGGATCGCGACGAACGCGACGAGCGCGGCCGTCCACCATGCCCAGGAGGCGCGACCGATCACGTCGAGGCTCGAGCGGGCGCGACTGCTGAGTTGGTGCGTGCTGAGCACCGCCAGGAGCATTCCCAGCGCGAACGCCGCGATGTGCTGGGGCAGCACCGTGATCCAGGGCGCGTCATAACCCTCGGCCACAGCGACGATTGCCGCGATGCCGAGAGCGATCAGGACGGCGACGCCCACCAGCTCGGTCGCGAGCGGCCGCCACCGACGAGCGAAGCCGCCGATCGCGAGCGCGTACAACGGAAGAAACGCATAGAACGTCATCTCGACGACGAGACTCCACGCCGGCGGCAGGCCGACCAAGAAGGGGTTGCGTGCTCGCACGTAGGTCTGCGTCAGGGTGACGTTTTGGAAGAAGCCGTCGACGCCCTTGATGGTCGCCCGGTGCACCACGAACGTGAAGAAGGCGAGCACGGCCCAATACGCGGGATAAATGCGCGCGACGCGCCGAAGCGCGTACTTCCCGATCGCGACGTGCGAACCGTCATCGAGATGCGCGGCCGCGAACGGCCGATACAACAGGAAGCCCGAGGTCGCGAAGAACGCCCAGACGCCGGCGTTCAGGTTCCACAGGAACCGCCCTCCTGGCGTGTCGAACCAGGTCGCGAAGAACACCGCGTGGTACACGATCACCATCAGGGCCGCGATCGCGCGGATGCCGTCGAAGCACGGGTAGCGGTCGTGGGCAGGACCGGCCGACGTCTGCTGGACGTGCGGAGTGGAGACCTCGGGACCCACAACTCACCTTCGCACGAACCGAAGCGAGCAGCAAGGAATGCGGACGACCGCAGTCATCGGCACCACTTCCGCTCCGCGTCGACCGGGTTGTAGGGCACCGTCAACCGCGAGTAGTCGATGCTGTGCCAGATGTTGGAGAAGAAGCGCCCGATCGTCAACTTGTCGTCGACCGCGTCGAGCAATCCGGCGAGCGGGCCGCACGCGAGCGCGCGCCGCGCCGCGATCACCTTTGCGCTGCCGGTTGCGGCGCCGAAGCGCGCGTCGTACCAGGCATCGTCGACTTGCTTGCGGTGCCCGGCCACGCGCCCGGGAATGGGCTTGGCGCGCGCCGCGAGCGGCTCGGCCAGGCCACCAATGTCCACGACCCAGATGTGCGTGCCCGCGTGGTACGCGGGGACTCCGATGGATCCCAGCGTCAACACGAACGCGTCGCGTTCTTTGCCGGGGCGGGGGCGTTTGTCCGTGATCCGGAAGTAGCCGCGCACACCCCGTCCGTAAGCGGCGGCCGCTTGCCGTCCGTCGAGGCCGAATGCGGCATCCTTCGGCACCACCTTGGCGCCCGTCACCGCGCGCCAGTCGGCGACCGGCGACAGCAGATACGACTGGGGCACGGGCGGCGGACGAAACGCGATCACGCTCGCGACAGCCCACGCTGCGGCGACACCCCCGACCACGAGCGTGAGCACGCGCTCGCGGTCCGTTCGCAACAGGATGGACGCGGGCAATGCGAGCGCGAAGAACGCGGGCAGCAGCAGCCGGCCGTGCATGTAATCACCGCCCACGGCGATGATGTAGAACGCGTCGAGGACCGCGGCGACGAGCATCGCCGCGGTCGCGATCGCGATGCGGCGATCGCGCTCGGTCACCTGACGAATGACGATCGTGGCGACAATCACGGCGAACGACACCCACAGGCGATACGGCGTGACGAAGTCCTGCGCGTAAGACCAGCCCTGGCTCATGTGGAAGCCGCCGGCGTCCTTGGCCAAGGCCGAGTTGGGCACCACCTCGGCGTAGTAACCCATCCGGAAGATCTCGTACGCGACCGGGAGCGAGAAGATCGCGACGACGTCGAACACGATCCGTCGTGGCCGCACGAGTACGAACCACGCCACCAACAGACACACCATCATGAGCCCGAGCTCGGGGCGCACGAGCGGCGCGAGGCCGAGGACCACGCCGAACGCGAACCGTTTGCGCCCTCCGATGGCGTCCGCCCGCGCAACGGAAACGAGCGCGAGCCAGCTCGCAGCGAGCCAGAGCCAGACGAGGCCCATCTCGAGACCGGACGTTGAGAAGTCCCACACCACCGCGACCGACGCGACGAGGAGCAGGCCGATGGGCAGGACCACACCGTCGCGGCCGCGGTGCAGCACGCGGGCAGCGTGACCGCCGAGCGCGAAGGCCACGACCGCGACGACGAGGCTCGCGACCAGGGTGATCCACGGAACGCTGGCAACGGCGCTGAACACGCCGCGCGCGACGACGAGGATCCCGATCCACAGTGGGCTCGTCCCGGCCTCGACGCGCTCACCCGCGTTGAACACCGGACCGTGCCCGGCAAACACCTGATCGACGATCCGTAGGTTGATGAAGGCGTCCTCGTCCATCCAGCGGTGCGACCAGCCCGCAATCGCGATGATGACGGCGGGCAGGTACGCCGGCGCGGCGAGCACAACGCGCATCCATCGTCGAGCGGGTCGAGTCTCGTGCGTCTCGACGGTTGGCGTGAGGACCGTCGTCATCGAACGCTTCGGAACATCTGCGACACGAGCCAGCGCGCGGCCCAGGTCGCCGCCGCGGGCGTGAAGTGACGGCCGTCCGGGCGAGCGTGCATTCCGTCGACTCGCTCGGGACACGGCGGCCCATGCGGACACACCTTGGCGGCAAGGTCGACGAGCGTGACGGTGTCGGGATGCCGCGCCTCGAAGCGACGCAGCAGCGCGTTCAACCGCACGTAACCGGCATCATCTGCTTTCGGATCCGTGAGTTGCGTCCCTTGCGCGGGATTTGGTGCCGGCGCCGCCTCGGTGACCAGCACCACGCGCGCTCCCCCCGACGTGAGACGCGCCAACGCGGCATCCATGCGCGCCATGATCTCCGTCTCCCATGCCCGGCTGCCGGCGACGACGGTACGACCACCGACCACGAGGTCGGACTTCTCCCAAATGCTCATCCACACGACGACCGTCGGTTGCGCGCGCACGAGCGCGTTTCCTTCCGTCCAGTCGACGAGGTCGTGACATCGGTTCGAGTGCGGTGTGATCGCCTCGTGGCGGGTGGTGGTGATCTCGTCACTCGCGACACCGCACCCGAACACCGATCCCTGATCGGTCGCGATCGACTGTCCCTCGCCAACCGCGCGCAAACCGGGCCACAGGCTGCACGCAGTGGAATCGCCGACCAACAGAATGCGCGCACGCGCCGCCGACGCGGGCAGCGCCAGCTGCCCGAGGCGACGTTCGGCCTCGAAAGCCTCACGGGTCTCGTTCGCGCGGGGTGGGCCGCAGATCAACGGGTCGCCATACCCCCAAATGAACTTCGGCGGCGGGCCCGCGGGCGCACGGGCCGAGACGACGCGGGGTGCCGGCACCGCGGTCGGAGGGACCGCCGCGGGTAAGTCCGGTTGCGCGGACGCGCCGGTCGCCGAGATCAGCACGATGCCGGCGACCGCGGCAACAGCCGGCGCGAACGCGACGGCCGTCACGTGCGGCCGCACCGTGCGCTCGCGGATCGGGCGCTCCACCAAGAAGTACGACGCGGTCGCGGCCGCGAAGGTCACCGCGAGCCGCAGCAGGTTCAGCGCGTTGGGGCCAAGATGCACGCGCGACGGAACGAGCCACACGTCGACCAGCCAGTGCCAGAGGTAGAGCCCGTAGGAGATCCGACCGATCCAGACCAACGGCCGAACCGAGAGCACCGCGGACAACGGTCCGGGCTGCAGCGCGCCGGCAATCACGAATGCGACGACGACGGCGAAGATCGCTGAGCCCCCGCGGTAGTACAGCGCGCTGGACCCCGACGTCCGCCCGTACGCGACGAAAAGGGCAACCACGGCGGGGACCGCCGCGATCGCGAGCAACCGTCGGGTGCGAGGGCTCGGCGGCGACGCGACCAGGACGACGGCGAGCAGCGCACCGATCAGGATCGTGTGGGCGCGAGTGTCGGTGCCGTAGTACGCCCGCGACGGATCGCTCGGGGAGAAGAGCACGCGCATGGCAACGAGCGACGCGACCGCGCCGCCGACGCACACCCAGGCGAGCACACGCAGGGACCCGCGAGCGACGCGCAGGCAGCCGAGCACGATCAGCGGCCACACGAGGTAGTACTGCTCCTCGATCGCGAGCGACCACATGTGACGCAGCGGAGACGCGGCCGAGAAGAGCTGGAAGTAACCCTGCTGATCGAAGATGAAGCGCCAGTTCGCGACGTACAGCAGGCTCGCCAGCATGTCGCCGCGGATGCTGCTCCGCTGCCACGGAACGGCGACACGGTGGGTGTACAGGGCGACGAAGCACAACACGAGCAGCAGGGCGGGGAGCAGGCGGCGCGCCCGGCGCGCCCAGAATGCGGCGAACCCGATCGTCGTGGTACGGCGGAACTCGAGCACGAGCAGCGTCGTGATCAGAAAGCCCGAGAGGACGAAGAACGTGTCGACTCCGAGGAAACCGCCCCGCGCCCACGAGTAGTTGTCGTGATACGCGATGACGGCGAGCACCGCGAGCGCCCGGATGCCGTCGAGCGCCGGGTGATAGCCCAAGGAGGCTGCGCTCGTCACGGACGAAGGGAAGTGCTGACGGTTCGCGGTGTCGGTGCGCGACGCCACGACGGCAGAGGCTACGTGAGCCTGCCGGTCAGGCGCGACCGAGTGAACGCCGAGGCAACCGCGGCGCGGCTCGCCCGGTGCCTGCTCGGTCACCGTCGTCGACACGTTCCTCGTGGTACTCAGCCTCGACGTTGACCGTCCAGACGTCGTGGTTGGCGCCGAGAATGTTCTCGACGGACAGCATCGCGGTCAGCATCGAGTGATCCTGGTTGTTGTACTTGTGCATGCCGTTGCGGCCGCAGGGGAACACATTGGGGACGTTGACGTCGAGCCACTTGCGCATGATCGTCACGTTGGCCTCGTAGTCCTCGTCGTACACGGGATACGCCTTCGGCATGCGCACGACGTAGCCCGCTTCGACGACCGACGGGTCCGCGATGAGGCCCAACTGGTGGAGCTCGTGCTTGCCCTGCTCGATCAACTGGGCATCGGGCTTGCGCCACATGTCGTCACCTTCGTTGACCCAGAACTCGAGCCCGAGGCACGTGCGGCCTTCCTTCACCAAGTAGGGCGACCACGAGCCGAAGTTCTGCACTCGGCCGACCTGCACGTCCGGATCGTGGATGTAGATCCAGTTGTCGCTGAACGAATACTCCTGGGGGACGACGAGCGCGACCGTCATGAAGTCGCGGTAGTGCACGTCGTCTGCCGCCGCGCGGGTGGCGTCGTCGACCTCCGGTTCCATCGTGCGGCACAACGCGCCCATCGGCATCGACGAGATGACGTGCGTGCACGGGTAGTGGTGTTCTTTGTCGTCGCGGTCGACGGCGACGACTTCGTACGCTTCACCGTCGGCGTGCGAGACACGGGTCACCGTGCGTTGGAACTCGATGCGAGTCCCCGCGGCCGTCACCTTGTCGGCCGCGACGTCCCACATCATGCCGGGCCCGTACTTCGGATAGTTGAACTCTTCGATCAGCGTGGTGACGACCTTCGACTTGTCCCGTTGCGCGCGACGAGACCGCGGCTTCAGCGCCTCCCACACCGCTCGGAAGAGTGAAAGATTCTTGATGCGCTGCGCGCCCCAGTCCGCGGACAGCTCCGAGGCGGGGACGCCCCACACCTTCTCGTTGTACGTCTTGAAGAAGTGTTCGTAGAGGCGCCAACCGAACCGTCCGACGATGAAACCCTCGAGCGTGTCGTGATTCTTCGGCGGACGCACGCGTACCCAGAGGTACGACGCAACGCAGCGCGTCGCTTCGACGGGGCCCAGGTTGCGGAGTGCGTTCATCGGCACGAGCGGATAGTCGTAGAACTTCCCGCGATAGAAGATTCGGCTCTGGCGCCCACGGTGGAGGAAGTTCTCCGCGCCGAGGATCTCCCACCACAAGTCGTCGACGGCCTTCACCTTGGTGAAGAAGCGATGGCCGCCGATGTCGAACCGCCAGCCGTCGCGTTCGACCGTGCGGCTGATGCCCCCGACGACGGTGTCCCCTTCGAGGATCGTCACGTCGGCCGCATGTCCGGCCTTCATGAGCTGATAGGCCGCCGTGAGGCCGGCCGGTCCGGCGCCGATGACGACGACGGACAGCGGCTCGCGGCTCG
>JBKPCL010000150.1:0-12848 GCA_046727335.1 Actinomycetota bacterium | reverse complement strand
GCGATGCGTGCATTGGCCGACGCCCTGGGCATGTGGCGCGGCAGTGCTTACGAGGAGTTCGCGACCGAACCGTGGACAACCAGTGAGATCGCGCGGCTGGAGGAAGCGCGACTGGAGGCCGTTGAAGCCTGGGCAGCGACCGCAATTGGCGCGAACGAGATGTCCGGCCTCGTCGGAGAGTTGGAAGTGTGGTCGGCGCGCTACCCCCTTCGCGAGTCTCTGTGGGCATTGCGCGTCCTCGCACTCGCGCGCGCCGGCAGAGCGGCAGAAGCGCTACGCGTCTGCACGCGTTTGCGAGAAACGCTCGGGGAACAACTTGGCGCGGATCCGAGTCCGCAACTCCTCGAACTCGAAGCGCTCGTGCTGCGCAGCGAGCCCCTTCCCCGGTGGCCTGATCTAGGCGGATTTGGACTCCGCGCGCGAGTCGCCAAGGCCGGCAGCGCAATCGACAACGTCGAAGTCTCTGAGGACTCAGGCGGGTCAGACGACGAACCTCCCGGGATCGCCGCCGGCGGGCCGACGCTACGAGTCACGCCGGGGCGACGTGGACGACCTCCATCCATTGGCCTTGAGAACAGCGCGAGGGCAGGTCCTCACACTGACGCCTTTGTCGGACGCGCGAGCGAGCTGGGCGTGCTGGAAAGAGCGCTCGAGGCCGCCAGCAGCGGCCTGCCGCAAGTCCTGCTCCTCACGGGCGACGCTGGCATCGGCAAGTCGAGGCTTCTCGATGAGTTCGTGCCCAACGCCGTCGCCGCCGGTACCCAAGTTCTGATCGGTGCGTGCCAAGAGGACGTGGCTGTGCCGTATCTGCCGCTCGCGACCGCGTTCGGCGAACTCCGTCGCGGCGCGGAGATCGATCCGTTCGAGGCCTTCGGGCGTGGAACCGCATTCCTGACGACGACCGAGAGCGAGAAGCAACGCGGCGAGGGCGACGCGCATCTTTGGTTGTTCCTCGCGGCGCGCAGGCTCTTGCTCGAATCTGCGAACGCAAGACCCACCATGCTCATTGTCGAAGATGTCCACTGGATTGACGACGCCACACTGGGGCTGCTGCGGCACCTCCTCGGCGTAGCAGCTGACGACGCCATAGCTCAACGCGCCTCCCTGCTCTTCGCCCTGACATCCCGTCCGCCGGATCTCGCGACCACCGCGGGGACCTTCGTTCAACGACTTCGACGTGACCACCGAACGACCGAGATCGGCATCAGTCCTCTCGATGAGCACGAGTGCCGCGAGCTCATTGCGGAATGGCTGGGTCACGAACCGACCACCGCCATTGTCGACCGGCTCATCGACGCGACCTCAGGCCACCCCCTGGTCCTGCGATCTGTTCTCGCTCGAATCCGCGAACATGATGCGTCGATTACCGAGTCCGCGGTTGTGAACCTCCTCGGCCCGACGGATCTCGACCACGAGCTGTGGACGCGCTTCGAGGCAGTGAGTCCACCCTGCCGCGAGATGGTTCTCAATGCCGCCTTCCTCGGGGACGGCGCCGAGTTGTCGCTACTCGCTTGTGTGTCGGATTTCGACACGGAGGCAGTCGATGCGCTCATCGACGAGGCAGCGGCATATCAGGTGCTCATCGCCGACGACGAGCGTTATTGGTTTGATCACCCGCAGCTTCGCCAGCTCGTGTACCACTGGCCGGCCGGTCCGGAACGCTCGGCACGCCATCTCTTGGTGGCGGACCGCCTCCAAGGGCGCGGGTTCGACGTGAGCGTGGTCGCACACCACCTCGTGCGCGCTTCCGATCGGGCGGACCCGGAACGGATGCTCGAAGTGTGCCGGGAGGCCCTCGAGCGCTCTGCACACGTCGGCGCGTGGCGCGCAGCTGCCCGCTATGCCGCTGCCGCGCTCGAAGCGGGTGAACGATGCGGCATCACGGAACAAGAGTTGGCGGAGCTCCAATTCCAGGCCGGCCACACGTCTCTCACCGCAGGAGATCGTGAGACCGGCGTCGTGCATTTGACCGATGCGACCGACACGGCTCGGTCATGCAACGCGATAACGACGTGGGGACGCGCGCTGGTCCACCTCGCGCGACTTCGTGTCCTGACGTCCGCCCTTCGCCCGGCGAACATGCAGAGTCTCGCAAGCCTGGACCAGTTTCTCGACGCCGCTGGTGACCGCGAGCCCGCGATCCGCGCCGAGGTCCACGCCCTTGAGTGCGAGCTGTACGCGCCGATGAACGAGGTCGCGACCGCACGCCGGCATGCCCATACGGCGGAAGCGTTGGCGGCTCAGATCGACGACGATGATCTGCATGTCAAAGTTGCGTTCGCGATCGGGCTCCAGCGACTCAGCGCTGTCGAGTTGGACGAGGCGAGCCTTTATTTCGACGCGGCCTCCGAGCGCGCGGCGCGCCTGGCGGACACGAGTCCACTCGCGTGGTGTCTGGCGCGTCGAGGCCTGGTCGCGTACTTGCGGGCAGAGCTGGACGAGGCCGACTCGCTTTTGGCGCAAGCGCTCGAGGCGTCGCGGAACGCCGAGAACCACGCCGAGTACTCGTTGGCCTCAGCGATCGCTGCCTCAGTGTCGACCAGCCGAGGGCGGTCGGCGACGATCGAATTCCACGGTGAGACCTCGAAGCGCGCATACCGAAGAGCAGAGTTCTGGTTCACACCAACGATCCTCTTCCCAACACTTGCCGCCGCGCGCGCTCACCGCGGCGATCGATCCGGCGCGCACGCCGCGCTCGACGAACTCGACGCGACCGGCCAGCGCGGTAGCCGTCGGTATCGGCCGTTGGTCGACGCGATCGCCGGTGACGTTTCTGCCGCGACGGCCGACCTCGAGAGGTCGCCATTCCGGTTCTTCACGGGCGCGCCCATGCCGGACTGCTTCCGAGCCGGGGCAATCGCGGCCCAGGTCGAGCTCGCCGCGCTTGTCAACATGCCGTCGCTCGTGCCCGGAGCGATCGACACGCTGATCGAGCTGTACGAACGCGGCATGCGGTTTACGCCTGGCTGGCCGGCGTTCCTTCCCCGTGTTGTCGGGCTCGGCATGGCATCAGTCGGGAAACCCGACGATGCCACTTCGTGGCTTGAACGGGCACTCGTCGACGCCCGTGAAGCGGGCGCGGCAGCAGAGGTCGGAAGGACGGCGCTCGAGCTTGCCGGCATCCTCAGTGCGCAACCACGGGCAGATGGCAGGCGCGTCGACGACCTCCTCGAGGTCGCGAGCGTCGCGTACGACACGATCTCACTACGTCCACGGATCGCGGGCAGTGACCGCTTGCGACTCCGTACGCGGGATACGACGGGTACTGACGATGAGCGAGCCGGGACGCGCGTCATTCTCGTCACGGATCTCGTCGCCTCGACGACGCTCAATGATCGGTTGGGCGACCGGGCCTATGTGACGCTGCTCCTGAAACATGACGAAATCATCCGTCGTCGGCTCGCGCAGTACGACGGTGTCGAGTTCAAACATACGGGCGACGGCATTGGCGCATGGTTCTTCTCAGTCAACGGCGCGCTCCGTTGCGCCATTGCCCTTCAGGAAGACTTCACCGGCAGTCGCAGCGATGGGCTGATGTCGCCTCTTCGCGTCAAGATCGCCTTGACCGCGGGCGAACCGACACAAGTCGACGGCGACTTGCTCGGTCTCAGCGTGACGCTCGCCTTCCGTGTCGTGGACCTCGCGGAGCCCGGTGAAGTGCTCGTGACATCGGACGTCGTCGGGGTGGCGCGCGGGCTTCCATGGTCCTTCGAGGCCCTCGGGAACCGCCAAATCAAGGGAATGCAGGAGCGAATCGATCTCTTCCGTGCTCGCGTCGAACCAGACCCGTAGCGCGGGAAACCTTGCGCGTTCGCCTTCGCCTTGCCATCGTTGCGTTCCGCACGCCGTGACCAAGTGAACAGTGGGGGTGCGCATGACCGGCGGACCGATGCCCTACATCCTCGACAAGGGCCCATACTTCTCCGTCTTCGAAAATCGTCTCGCCGATCGAGCGACCCGAAGACAAATCCTCCTGGATCTCAGGAATCCGAACGTGTACCTCTCGGCTCTCGCCGGGTTCGACTCAACGAGTCTTGCCAAGGACGGGCTCAATCGCGACGGTCGAGTTGCGGTGCTGAACCAGGGCTGGTTCGGAATGCAACCGAGTCAAAGCGGCCACTGGGCAAAGCAACCGGCCGTGATTCCAACCGGCTTCTGGATCGGATATCAGGGCGATCCCGAAGCCATTCTGCGTGATGCGCTCACCAGATCGATTGAAGTCTCTCTCGACCTTGCGCCGGGACAGGACCCACCTGCGAACGCTGGCGCGCAATCGCGTTTCTGGCCGATCGACATCTACTGGATCTGCCAAGGTCCTTGGTTCCAGTGCTGGATTCTGTGGCGGGCCGCCGACAACGCGGAGGGCGGTCACGTGTCCTTGGTGATCGCTACGCCCGCCGCAGGTGGCTATCCGCTGAAGAGCCGGATCACGCGGGACCCCCCAACGGATCCGGGATACGCATCACCGCCTTCACCCGGGTCTCGGAACGACGCGCACGGCATGTGGGTCGTCGGTCACGAGGACTATCAGAAGGTCATCACCTACGCGACGATTGGCACACTGTTAGGAGAGATCACGTTTCCGAGCGTGAACTGGTGCCCAACGAACATCAACAAAGTCGTCTGCGTCGCACCGGCCGAGTGGGAGGGCGGGGTGCTACCGGACGGGCGTCTCTACCAACCTCCGGGGCCATGAGGAGCCACGATGCCGACCAAGGGTGACGAGCTCGCTGCGAAAGCCATTGAGCAGGTTGAACGCGATGTGCGCAAGTGCTTCGAGAAGCAGCTGACGCCGCAGGAGCCCGCGCCGTTCGCGGTCGAGTTGCACGGTTCGGACCTCACACGGACGCAGGCGTACGCAACCTCCGACCTTCTCGTGGCGGTGCCCTGGCGGTTTCGCTGCACTCATACCGGTCCGTTCCTCAATATTCCACCGACATATCTCAGCCTCGAACTGCGCGGAACGACGTTCGTGGACATCCGCAAGGACACGGACGCTTGGACGTATTACCGCTACGTCGACTTCGTCGGCGCGCTGCACCAGATCGGCGCATCCACGGATGTCCGACCGGCCCTGAGCGATGTCGACTTCAACAACTACGTCAAGTTCCGCTGACCGCTTGCCGTCGACGCTCGTTCACGTTTCGTACTCGCGGATCTTCGGACCGATGAAGGCACGGAAGCGTTCGAGCACCTCGCCCGCGGCCGCGTGCCGGCCCTCGGCGTGCTTCGAGTAGATCAGCTCACCGTCCACCACGACGTCGAACACGCCTTTGCTGCCGGTGACGAGCGCCAGCTCGTGGATGACGTGCTGGTAGTGGCTCAGCAAATCGTGGGTCGCGCTCACGGCGCGCTCCTCATAATTTCAAGGAACGCAATATGTGATCGAGACGCGGTGACGCTTGTCGGCCATGAGGTCAGGATACGGCCCGTCTCGGTACAGTGACTCGTGCCCGGATCGATCCTCGGAACCGCCGTCCGCCGCGTCGAGGACCCGGCCTTGCTCACGGGTGTGGCGACCTTCGTCGACGATCTGCCGCTCGACGGCGCGCTGGAGCTGGTGTTCGTGCGCTCGCCCGTCGCGCACGCCCGCATCCGCGACATCGACATCGAAGCCGCGGCCGCGATGCCTGGAGTCGCCGCCGTCTACACCGCGCGCAACCTCGAATTGCCGCCGTACGAAGGGCTCATGGTCGTCAACGACAGGTGCGTTCGCATGCCGCTCGCAGACGAGAAGGTCCGCTTCGTCGGCGACACGGTCGCTGCCGTCGTTGCCGACACGAGACAGGCCGCCCTCGACGCTGCCGAAGCCGTCGTCGTCGAATACGACGAGCTCCCCGCGGTGATCGATCCCGAGGCTGCGCTCCTCCCCAACGCGCCGCTCCAGTTCGAAGAGCTCGGCACGAATCGAGCGGCGGGCACCCGGCCGCGACCACCAGCCGATCCACTCGGCGACGCCGACGTCGTCGTGCGCGGCCGCTTCGAGAATCAACGCATAGCGGTGATGCCCATGGAGGGGAACGCGATCGCGGTCGTTCCCGGGTCGGAGAACGACGAACACGACGTCACGGTCTACGTCTCGACACAGATGCCCCACGGCACCGCGACGCGGGTCACCAACGCGTTCGGACTGCCGAGCGAACGCGTGCGCGTCGTCGCACCCAATGTCGGTGGCGCGTTTGGCGGCAAGCCCGGACTCGCGGCCGAGCACGTCGTCGTGATCGCCGCGGCCCGCCGTCTCCAGCGGCCCGTGAAATGGGTCGAGACGCGCTCAGAGAACCTCGTCGCGATGCCGCATGGCCGCGGCCAGATCCAGTACGTCGAGCTCGGCTGCACACGCGACGGCACGATCACCGGCCTGCGCTGCCGCATCGTCGGCGACGCAGGCGCCTACGCCGGATTCGGTGGCGCGCTCGCGCTCGGCCCGACGCGCATGATGGCGCAAGGCGTCTACCGCATTCCCAACATCGACTTTCACGCGGTCGTCGCGCTCACCAACACCACACCGATGGGCGCGTTCCGCGGGGCCGGTCGGCCCGAGGCCGCGGCGATGCTCGAACGCATCATCGACATGGCTGCCGACGAGCTGGACATCGATCCCGCCGAGCTCCGCCGGCGCAACTTTCTGCAGCCCGCCGAGTTCCCGTACACGACGCTGATGCGCACGACGTACGACAGCGGCGACTACGACCGCGCGTTGACGGAGGCGCTGCGCATTGCCGGCTACGACGACCTGCGCGCCGAGCAGTCCGCTCGTCGCGCGCGCGGCGATCGTCACCAGCTCGGCATCGGCATGAGCGCGTATGTCGAGGTGACCGCGGGCGGTGGCGGAGGCGAGTACGCATCGGTCGCGATCGACGACGATGGTGGAGCGACGATTCAGGTCGGCACGTCCGCCCACGGCCAAGGTCACGCGACCGCGTTCTCGATGATCGTCGCCGATCGTCTCGGGCTGCCGCTCGAGCGGGTGCGGTTCGTGCAGTCCGACACCGCGGCCGTGCCCCGCGGCTCAGGCACCGGCGGATCTCGCTCGCTGCAGCTCGGCGGGACCGCGGTCTTGCACGCGACCGACGCGGTGCTCGAGCATGCCCGCGAGCTCGCGGCCGAGCTGCTCGAAGCAAACCCCGATGACATCGTGCTCACCGACGACGGCCGGCTCGGTGTCGCAGGCGTGCCCGCCAGCGCGCTCGAGTGGGCCCGGCTGGCGCGCGCGGCCACCGACACCGCTGCGCCACTCGTCGCAACATTCGATTTCGTGCAGGACGGCGCGACGTTCCCGTTCGGCGCGCACGTCGCGGTGGTCGAGGTCGACATGGAGACGGGACGGGTCGAGCCCCTGCAACATGTCGCCGTCGACGATTGCGGCCGCATCCTCAATCCCTTGCTCGTGACCGGCCAGCAGCACGGCGGCATCGCGCAAGGCATCGCCCAGGCGCTGTGGGAGCAGTACGTCTACGACGCTGACGGCAACCCGTTGACGTCCACCCTCGCCGACTATGCGATGCCAAGCGCGGCGGAGCTGCCGTCCTTCACTGCGACGAACACCGAGACGCCCTCGCCGCTGAACGAGCTCGGCGCCAAGGGCATCGGCGAATCAGGCACGATCGGCTCGACGCCCGCAGTGCAGAACGCGGTCGTCGACGCACTGAGCCATCTCGGTGTCCGGCACATCGATCTTCCCTGCACGCCGGAACGCGTGTGGCGGACGATCGAGGTCGCCCGCGCGGGGACGCTGCCGTCGCCGTGGCGAGAGCCACCGCCCGTCTTCGCCGCCGAGACCGTCGAGGGCGCGAGCACCGAAGCAGCCGCGGCGCACGTCGACATCTAACTTCTCGGGTTAACTCGTAGTACGAGCACCGCGGCGGGCAAGCGAGTCGATCGTGACCGCGGCCAGTAGCACGATCGCCGTCACGATGTTCTTCGACGCGGCACTGAAACCCTGCAGACCCATGCCGTTGTCGATCGCGGCGATGACGATGCCGCCGAGCACGCCGTGGATCATCTTGCCTCGGCCACCGAAGAGACTCGTGCCGCCGATGACGGCCGCCGCCACCGCGTAGAGGACGAGCGTGCCGCCGTCGAGGTTGGTCGACACCGACCGCAGCCGCGACGCGTAGATGATGCCCGCGATACCGGCGGTGAACGACGCGAGGACGAACGCCAGCGTCCGGACGCGTGCGAGCGGGATACCGGCCCGGCGCGCCGCTTCGGCGTTCCCTCCGATCGCGTAGATGTCGCGGCCGAACTTCGTGCGCGCGAGCAGGAGCGTCCAGACCGCCAGCACGCCCAGCACGATGAGAATCACCCACGGCATGCCACGAATCGGCTCGAGCACGCCTCGGTTGTGGTTGCAGATGAGCACGACCGCGGCGGCCGCGAGCGCCGCGGCCAGAAGCTTCACCAATGTGAAGCTCACCGGAGGCGCGACGAGACCGTGCTTGCGGCGGCGCGCGTCTCGACGCCACGTCACCGCGCCATAGACCGCGACGATCAGACCGGCGGCGATCCAGCCTCCAGTGGTCGTGAGGTTGGCGTTGGCGAGGTCGTTGATGATCTTGTTGTTGATGGGAAGCGTGCCGCCGTTGCCGAGGATTCTCAGCATCACGCCTTGCCAGCCGAGCAAGCCGGCCAACGTGACGACGAACGACGGCAGGCCCAGGCGCGTGATGATCGTGCCGTGGAACGCGCCGATGAGCGCGCAGACGATGAGCGCCGCCGCAATCGCCAACCACCACGAGCGGCTCCCGTGCTGTGTCGACACGAGCTCGGCGACGATGATCCCGCCGACCCCGCCCACGAAGCCGGCCGACAGATCGATTTCGCCGAGCAGCAACACCCAGACCTCGGCCATGGCGAGCAGCATGAACACCGATCCCTGCACGAGCAGGTTGACGATGTTGCCGGCCGAGAGGAACTTCGAGTTCAGCGATTGGAAGATCGCCGAGACAATGAGCAGGCCGACCACAACGGGTAGAACGCCGGCGTCGCCGCCACGGACACGCGCGATCCAACCCTTGACGTACTCGGGAAGCGTGTTGGCGACGATCTCGGGAGGGACTGCGGCCGGAACTTGCCCGGTTTCGACCTCGGCGAGCGCCTCCTCCTTCTCGGCGGTCGCGTCGGGATCGACCCTGGCCATCGCTACACCTGTCCTACGTTCGGTTCGGGCGTACGAGTCGTCTTGCCGAACGTCATGTACTCGACGACCGAGGGGGCGTCGAACTCCGCGATCGGCCCACTCGCGACCATGTGCCCGAGATGCAGGATCGCAACGCGATCCGCGACCTGGAACACGTCGTTCATGTTGTGCGAGATGAGGACGACCGCCAGGCCGCGATTCGCCAGATCGCGGACGAGGCCGAGCACCATCTTGGTTTGCGCGACACCGAGAGCGGCCGTCGGCTCGTCCATGATCACGAGCCTCGAGTTCCAGAGCACCGCTCGGGCGATGGCGACCGCCTGCCGCTGGCCGCCGGACAGCGACGCCACGGGCTGGCGGATCGAACGGACGGTCGTGACCGAGAGGCTCGCCAACGTGTCGCGCGCGCCGAGCTCCATGCTCTCTTCGTCGAGCAGCCCCGCGTGCGTCCGCTCGCGTCCGAGGTACATGTTCTGCACGATGTCGAGGTTGTCGCACAGGGCGAGGTCTTGGTACACGGTCTCGACGCCGAGCGCAGCCGCGTCGCGAGGAGTCCGGATGTGGACCGGCTTGCCCTCCCACAGAATCTCCCCGCTGTCGGGCATGTGGATGCCGGCGATGCACTTCACGAGTACCGACTTGCCGGCGCCGTTGTCGCCGGCGAGCGCTGTCACGGCCCCGGCGGGGGCAACGAAGTCGACGTCGGTGAGCGCCCGTACCGCGCCGAAGCGCTTTCCGACCTTGCGCATCTCGAGCAACGGCGGCGTGTCGCGTCGATCGGTCTGCCGGCTTTTGCCGGTGTCGATCGTCGTCGACGCGCCGCCGTCCGTCACAGGCTCAGCCTATGGCCATCGGTTTCACTGGTCCGTCACTTGATGCCGGCAGCCGAACACGCGTTGGCGTAGGGCCCCGCGCACAGCTGTGACGCCGGGACGAAGTTGTCCTTGACAACCGTCGACGCCATGTTGCTCGTGTTCACGGTGATCGGTACGAGGAGGACCGACGGTACCTCGACCGTCTTGTTGTTGGACTTGTCGTTGACCAACTCCGACGGTGGCGTCTTTCCCGCACGCAAGTAGAGCGCGAGCGCGGCGGCAGCCTGCGCCTCCACATAGATCGGCTTGTACACGGTCATGCACTGGTAGCCGGCCAGGATGTTCTGCAGTCCTTGCAGCGTGGCGTCCTGACCCGTCGTCGGCACCTTCTTCGCGGGAGTGTTCAAGGTCTTCAACCCCGAGATCACCGAGTTGGCCACGCCGTCGTTCGGTGTCACGACCGCGTTGATGTTCGGGTGCGCTGTCTGCTGTTGCTGGAAGATCGTCAACGCCTTCTGGTTGTCCCACGTCCCTGCAGGCTCGGCAACCTTCGTGTAAGTGCCGTTGCTGAACAACGGATCGAGGACCGAGTGGTAGCCCTGCGAGAACAGAGACGCGTTGTTGTCGGTCGGGTCGCCGTTCATCACAAGTACTTTCGGGCTGGCGACGTTCCAGGCCTTCACGCAGTCCACGAACCCCTGGCCGATGAGCTTGCCGACGTTGACGTTGTTGAAGCTCACGTAGTACGAGGATGAGCCGTTCAGTGTGAGCCGGTCGTAGTCGATGGTCTTCACGCCTTTCGACTGGGCATTCCTCTCGATCGCGGCGCCGCTCCCAGAATCGAGGGGGTCGACGAGGATCACACTCGCGCCGTTGGTGATCGCGGCTTCGGCTTGCGTCTGCATGGTGGCCGCGCTGCCCTGCGCGTTCTGCACCGAGAAGTCGGACGAGCTCAAGCCCGCGGCCTTGAAGGCTCTCGTGAGGAGGGGCGCGTCGTACGAGACATAACGCGCAGACGACTGCGTGTCGGGGAGAAGGACGGCAATCTTGCCCTTGCCCTGGCTCGCCAGTGCCTTCAGTTTCGCCATCTGCGAGAAGTCACTCGTGAAGGACGTCGCCGAGACGATCACCAACGATGAACTTCCGCCTGAGGACGTAGTGGTCGTGCCCTTCGACGATGATTTGGAGCTGCTACCGCAGGCTGCGAGCACGACGGTGACAGCGACGGCGACGACTCCGAACGTCGTGCGCTTCCGCGACAGTTGCATTGCGCCCCCTCTCAGGGCTGGCTCGGTTCACGCCGGTAAGGGGACCGGCGCGGAGCGGCATCCGCCAACGGCGTCAGCCGGACAATGGGGATTTACCACACGTCCGCGCCGCATAGTCATCGAGGTGGCGGCGGGCGGTTGCGGCGTCCCCGAATCGGTACTGCTCGACCGCCGCCTCGAGGCGGTCCACGTCGCTTCGGAGGCGAACAGGCACCACCTTCCGCAATTCGCGGGCCGTCGCCGCGTAGTGCTTGGTGGCGGTATCCAGCGTCTGCTGGAACTGACCGGGGTCGGAGACGTCAGCCTTGCCAACGGCCCGTGCAGTGCGGTCGAGCTCGGCGAACAGCGGGCACGGACTCCCGTGTGACCCGCCGGCGCGGTGCGAGACACCCGAACACGCCGAGCCGGTGACGGCAACGATGGCAACGATGGCGGCAACCGGGGGACGCACGCGAAGACGGTACGCGCGTCCTGGGTCGAGGCGAGGATCCTCCTGCTAGCCTCGTCAGTCTCCAGTGGAGGCGAGCCCCCATCGTCTAGTGGCCTAGGACGCCGCCCTTTCAAGGCGGTAACGGGGATTCGAACTCCCCTGGGGGCACTTGTAGCCGGGAGGCGTCAGCGGAGCCGACCAGGAAGACGAAGCCGTAGCCGACCGCAGGGGAGGCGGAGGCGAGAGTCGACCAATAGAGTCGGGAGGCGAAGCGCTAGCCGACCCATAAGCATGGTCCTGTGGTGCAGTTTGGAGTGCACGCCGCCCTGTCAAGGCGGAGGCCGCGGGTTCAAATCCCGTCAGGACCGCTCGCCAGGAGGCGTCAGCGAAGCCGACCAGGAAGACGAAGCCGTAGCCGACCGCAGGGGAGGCGGAGGCGAGAGTCGACCAATAGAGTCGGGAGGCGAAGCGCTAGCCGACCCATAGACATGTACCCGGCCGGGTAGCTCAGTTGGCAGAGCACGCGCCTGAAAAGCGCGGGGTCACCGGATCGACGCCGGTCCCGGCCACTCGCGAGAAGAAAACTGAGTGCGACGCCTGCCGGTCGCAGGCGCCGTGACTCAGATGCGCTCGCCGTCCTCGACCTGGTCGAGGAATTGACGAATCTCGCTGGCCCGGAAACGGCGGTGCCCACCGAGCGTCCGGATCGCAGAGATCTTGCCGGCGCGCGCCCACCGAGTGACCGTCTTCGGGTTGACGCGAAACATCGCGGCCACCTCCGACGGGGTGAGAAGCGCGTCGTCGTCGTGCGCCTGCATGTTGTCCACCTTGGTCATTGTCCAGCCTTGGCTCGGGGGTCTTGGGCTCGTTGTCACGAATCGGTCAGGGCGAAAAAGGTCAGATCCAGCGTCCGGACGAAGGGAGCCACCGCCCTACCGATTCACCCCTCAGGGGGTGGCTCGCAGGGTAGGAAACCTTCGTTCGGTTCGTCCAAACAGGGGTTCTCGCGTGTTCTGCCCGGAAAGATCGTGTCAATCGTTACTCGTCGGGACCATTGCCAGCATTCCGGCGGAATTCCGTCGTTTGCGGCGGGTCGGCGGAAGACGGACGGTTCGCCGTCTCCTGCCGACATCGGCCAGGACACCACGGACCTGAACCTCTTTCCCGGATCGGACGGACCGAACCTCCGTTCCACC
>JBKPCL010000149.1:0-6422 GCA_046727335.1 Actinomycetota bacterium | reverse complement strand
GGACCGTTCGCGTTCGTCAGCAACCTCGAAGCCGCGGGCGCGTGGCCGCCGATTGCCGAGTCGCATGTCGAGATGGACGGCGCGTGGGCGCTCTACGAAGCGTGGGTCCGCCTGCAGCATGGCGACATCGACACTGCGCTCATCTTCGGCTCGGGGAAGTCGTCGCCGTCCAAACCGAGCGAGGTCTGGGCGCAACAGCTCGACCCGTACTACCTCGCGCCGCTCGGCGTCGATCCGGTCTCGCTGGCGGCCATCCAAGCCCGCGCGCTGCTCGATGCGGGCAAGGCCACGGAGCGGGACTTCGCCGAAGTCGCCGTCCGCAGCCGCCGCAACGCACGGAGCAATCCGAACGCGCAGGTAACCGGCGACGACGACGTCGACGCGCTGCTCGCGCAGCCCTACGTGAGCGCACCGCTCCGCCGGCATGATCTGCCACCGATCTCCGACGCCGCGGCTGCAGTCGTGCTGGCGCGCGGCGACCGGGCGCGTGAGTTGTGCGAGCGTCCCGCATGGATCCGCGGGCTCGACCATCGCATCGAAGTCCACCAGCCCGGCATGCGCGACCTCACCGTCTCGCCATCGACGACGCTTGCCGCCCGCAAGGCCGGCTACGACGGCGGTCCACTCGACGTCGCGGAGTTGAGCGCGACCTTCACTCCGCAGGAGCTCATCTTGCGCGACGCGCTCGGCCTCGACGCGAACGCCGAGGTGAATCCGTCCGGTGGACCGCTCGCGGCAAATCCCGTCATGGCGACCGGACTCATTCGCATCATCGAGGTCGCGTCCCGCGTCATCGATGGCGACGCCACCCGCGGGCTGGCACACGCGACGGGCGGGCAGGTCTTGCAACACAACCTCGTCTGTCTCCTCGAAGGAGAATAGGGATGGCCGAACGATGCGCAGTGGTCGGCGTCGGGCAGACGCACCACGCGAAACGCCGCGACGACGTCTCGATCCCGGGCCTGTTGCGCGAGGCCGTCGATCGCGCGCTCGCCGACGCCGAGTGCACGCTCGCCGACATCGACGCCGTCGTGATCGGCAAAGCGCCCGACGCATTCGAAGGGATCGTCCAGCCCGAACTGTTTCTCGCCGATGCGCTCGGCGCCAACGGCAAGCCGTTGCTCCGAGTCCACACCGCGGGGAGTGTCGGCGGAACGACGTTCATCGTCGGCTCGCATCTCATCCAGTCGCGCATCCACGAGCGCGTGCTCGCGGTCGCGTGGGAGAAGCAGTCGGAAGGCAACGCCCAGTGGGGTCTCGCGGGCGGTCGCAGCCGAGGCATCGGCGCTGGGGGTGCGTTCGCACCCTGGATCCGCGCGTACATCGAGCAAACCGGGGCGCCCGAGTACATCGGGTGGCAGGTCGCGGTGAAGGACCGCCTCAACGCACTGAAGAACCCGTACGCCCATCTCCGGATCGAAGACATCAGCATCGAGAAGGTCAAAGAGTCTCCGATGCTGTGGGACCCGTTGCGGTTCCTCGAGTCGTGCCCGTCGTCCGACGGTGCTTGCGCGGTAGTTCTGACCGACGAGACCGGCGGACGGCGCGCGTCGAAGCCGGCCGCGTGGGTCGAGGCGACCGCGGTGCGCAGCGAGCTCGGAACGTTTCCGGGCCGGGATCCCGTTCGTCCGCGTGCGGGAGTCGAGTGTGCGCAGGACGTGTATGCGCAGGCGAACATCAGCGTGCCGCGCCAGGAGATCGACATCGCCGAGCTGTACGTCCCGTTCAGCTGGTACGAGCCGATGTGGCTCGAGGGCCACGACATCGCCGGGCCGGGCGAAGGCTGGAAGATGGTCGAGAACGGCGACACCGAGCTCACCGGCAGCTTCCCCGTGAACCCCTCGGGTGGGGTCTTGTCGTCCAACCCGATCGGCGCGTCGGGCATGTTGCGGTTCGCTGAGGCTGCACTCCAGGTTCGAGGGCTCGCAGGCGAGCATCAGGTCGACGGCGCGCGCACCGCGCTCGCCCAGGCGTATGGCGGCGCCGCGCAGTACTTCGCGATGGGGATCCTCCGCTCCGAGCCGACCTGACGCCAGACTGCTGGCCCACATGATCAAGTACATCGGTTCGAAGCGTCGTCTCGTGCCGGTGCTCGGCGAGATCTGCCACGCAGTCGGCGCGTGCACCGCCGTCGACCTGTTCACCGGCACGACGCGCGTTGCGCAGGAATTCAAGCGTCGGGGCGCCCATGTGACCGCCGTCGACACCGCGCGCTACTCCGAGGTGTTCGCGCAGTGCTACGTCGAGCTCGACGGTCAGAACATCGACCAGTCGGAACTCGACGACGCGCTCGCTGATCTCTGCGCCCGGCCGGACGTCGACGGGTACTTCACGCAGACGTTCTGCCGCGACTCACGGTTCTTCCAACCGCACAACGGGCGGCGAATCGACGCAATCCGCGAGGCAATCGAACGCGACTACTGCGACAGTTGGCTGTCTCCGGTGTTGCTGACGAGCTTGATCGAAGCCGCGGACCGAGTTGATTCGACGACCGGGGTGCAGATGGCGTACGTGAAGCAGTGGGCTCCGCGCTCGTACCAACCCTTGCAGCTACGCGCCCCTGAGCTGCTCGCCGGGCCGGGACGAGCGGTGCGTGGCGATGCCTGCGAGGTCCTGCGCGAGCTTGGATCCGCCGACCTGGTGTACCTCGACCCGCCGTACAACCAGCATCGGTATTTCACGAACTACCACATCTGGGAGACGCTGGTCGCGGGAGACGAGCCGGAGCACTACGGCGTCGCGTGCAAGCGCGCGGATGCGCGCGAGCCCCGTACGAAGAGTGTGTTCAACGATCGCCGCGCGATGCCCGACGCGCTCGCCGGCATGATTGCCGGCCTCGATGCCGCAGTGGTCGCGGTGTCGTACAACAACGAGGCGTGGATCACGATCGAGGAGCTCGAAGCGATGTGCGAGGCGCGCGGGGAGCCCGCCGTCACCCTCGCGTTCGACTCGAAGCGGTACGTCGGCGCCCAGATCGGCATCCACAATCCGCGCGGCGAGAAGGTCGGCCGCGTGTCGCATCTGCGCAACGTGGAGTACGTCGTGCTGTCGGGAGACGCGGCGATCCTGCGCCGGCTTCCAGTTCAGCCGTACGACAAGTGGACGGCAGATTCGGGATTCAACACCTGGAAGGTGAAGGACTCCTCGAGGTAGAGCCGGACGCTCACCTCGTTGTGGTCGAGATAGCCGATCGATGCGTCCTGGCCGACGGTCAGTTCGAAATCGCCACCGCGCTGCGACAGCACCACCGCGCCGTCGACGGCCGGAGCCCACAGCACGGGACCGCCGGCAATCAACCGAAGGTGCTCGAGCACCGGGTATCCACCCATCTCCGTGCTCTCGATCACGCCCGTGAAGCAGCGAGGGCCGAGCGCGACCGCGTACGGCCCGGCGACACCGGCAATCTGCAACACCGCCACGGCGCGGGCGACAGTCCGCGGGTAGTCGGCATAGTCATCCGCGATGGGAAGGGCCGCGTGAGGCGACGCGTCGGCCATGCCGGTGATGAGCGCGGCCGAGTTGCCGTGGAACACCGCATCGTCCTCCGCGAGCGCCAGACGTCGAGCCGCATCGCGCACTGTGTCGAGATCGGCGTCTCGCGCTCCACGATCGATTGCTTCGAGCTGGGCGCGGTCGATCGCGAACTCAACTCGGTATTCGACGAGCGGCTGGACGCTGCGCATACGGGCGCGCACACCGGCGGGTGCGTCGGCGACGGCTTCGACGTGCGCGCGCGGCGCAACCTCGTGCTCCCAGCCGCGTGGTCCCGAGAAATCGACGAGTCGCCGCGCCGTGAGGAAATGCTTGAGCGTGCGCGTCGCCTCGTTGGAGATCTCACCCCATGACTCGTCGGAGACGGGCGCCAGCTCACGCAGTAGGTGGTTCATCGGTTCGCCTCTTCTCGCAGGTCGCCGATCTGCAGGTCGCTGGGCGCGGTGAGATCCTCGGCTTCAGCCTCCGCCTCGACCTGAACGATCGATTCCTCGGTGAAGAGGTAGGTGCGCAGCACGTCATTCCACCTGGAGTCGTGTCGACGGAGCCATTCGAGCGTCATGGCTGCGTGCTCCTTTTCCTCGTCGCGGTTGTGCGCGAGGACTTCTCGGAGCGCCTCATCGTGCGTCGCGTCGACGCGCTGGTCGTACCAGTCGACCGCTTCGAGCTCCTCCATCAGCGAATGGATGGCGCGGTGCCGTTCAACGGCCGCGCTCGATATCCACTCGATCGGTTCGTGATACCCCTCAGCCGCCATGCGTCTCCTTCGCGCGTCGTGCCGGCGTGTCGGCCGGTACCCGATCCCAAAGACCGGGTAAACCCGAGCGAGCAACTCGCAGGGGAGACGCTATGCCAACATCCACGGAAGACCTACCGGACACTTTGAAGCGCTCGCCGAAGAAGGCACAGGAGACGTACGCGAAGACTCTGGACTCGGCGCACGAGACGTACGGCGGTGACGAGGAGCCGCGCACACCGCGCGGCGTACGCGGCACTCAAGCACTCGTTCGAGAAGGTCGGCGACCACTGGGAGCCGAAGCGCCACAAAGGTCCATCAGACCCTTCTGCCAAAGGCGGTGGCCAACGGCCACGGGGCGAGACGGCGGGCGGCGTCGACGTCGAGGGCCACTCGAAAGACGAACTGCTCGAGCGGGCGCGCAAGCTCGGCGTCAGGGGCCGGTCACGCATGACAAAGCTCGAGCTCGGGCAAGCCATCGCCCACAAGCAGGACTGAGCGCACGAACTGGCGTGAGTGACGGCCCTGACAGGCCTTTTGGCCACGCCGGTTCGTGGGGTCAGGGTTCGAGCGGTACGTCGAAACGCTCGGTGTAGAACCTCAACTGGTTTCGCAGGGCTGCAGCATCGAGTCCGTAGTCCTCGAGGCGGTAGGTGTGGGCGCCGTGCTTTCCTCTCGGGTTCGCGTCGAGGTATGCCCTCATGCTCGCCTCCGCTTCGGGCGTGAGTTCCCGAGCCGCGACCTCGTAGATGCGCTTGACGGTCGCGATCGGGTCGGCCATCAGCGCCCGGAACTGCACGTCGGTGAATCGAGCATCGTCGTCCGGTCGATCGTCGATGCTCGCCCGCAGCATCCGTTCGATCCGGGCCGACCAATAGGCGCCGACGTCATGCGCGTCGATGTCACGGCTGTTCATCCTCCGGCCATACGTCTCCATCGAGCAGAGGCTCGCGGTGACGTTCGTCGGATCACGATGGGTCTGCACGATCGTCGCGTCAGGGAAGACCGACAACAGGACAGGGATCTGCTCGAGGTGCTGCGGTGACTTGAGCAGCCACCGCTCGCCGGGCCGGAACCACTGCAGGACCTGCAGCATCGTGGACAGGAAGCGATAACCGGCGGTCTGGTCGTGCGCGCAATACCAGTCGCGCCATCCCGGCACGCGGTAGGACGCCTCGAACAACATCGTGGCGAAGTCGACCGCCAGCAACCAGATCTCTTCGTCGGGCGCCTCGGCCTCCATCTCGTGCATCGAGAGCATGAGCGGCGCGGCGTAATGGAGGATCTTGAGGCCCTGCTCGGCCTTCCGAATGCGTGGATCCGGGACGCTCGGGTCCGGTCGTTGGGCGGCATCACCCGCGGGCAGCGGAGACATCGCTTCCCAATAGGGGAGCGATCGAAGGCCGCGGTCTTGCGCGAGCAGCCGCTGGAGGACGGTCGTGCCGGTGCGCGGCAGGCCGAGGATGATGATCGGCCGCTCGACGGGTGTCTCGAGGATCTCCGGGTGTCGCTCGAGCAGATCGTGCACGCGTAGTCGTGTCGACAAGAGGTCGACGAGTTGCCGGCGCGCTGACATGCGGCCGATCGCGTGAAGACGCGCATCGTGTTCGAGCGACTCGATGAGGACACCGAGGGGTTCGCGGAAGCGATCGTCGCCGAAGTCCGCCAGTGTGGTGCGCTTGCGCGCGGCTCCGATCACCGACTCCGAGGTGAGCGGGAACAGTTGCCGCTTCACCGGATTGAGCACCGCGTTGACGGCTCGGAAGGCGCGTGGTGGTGGCGGGAACGGGCCGGCTCGTCCGGTTGGCGAGACCGTCATTCGGATCGCAACCCGAGCTCCGCCGACTTCGTCATGATGTGCTCGACCCACCACGCCGGCGCGTTGTTCATCAGCGTCGCGAGGTCCCAGTAGTCCCACCAGCGGATGAACTTGCCGTCCCGAATCTGCTGGACCGACACGAACGGCAACGACGCGCGCTCACCGGTAGGCCATTCCCAGTGCTCGACGTGCTCGGTGACGACGGTGTCGCCCTCGCACACGATCGTTTCCACGTCGTGCGAAATCGATGACAGTGGCTCCAATCCGAGCCGCAGCCGAGCCGCGATCTGCTCCGGACCCCGCGCGACGTCGTCCGCCGGTGTCGGCATGTCCGTGTACTCGCCGTCGTCGGCGAAGTACGCGCCGACGGCATCG
>JBKPCL010000148.1:0-5623 GCA_046727335.1 Actinomycetota bacterium | reverse complement strand
GCCGAAGACCGGGCGGATGCTCTGCGCCAGCACGGTTCGCCCGCTCACGCGCAGTTCGACCTGGCCCCAGAACTCGGACACGGCTTCAATAGCGCGGTCTCGTCGCAACGCGGTGACAACGCGCGCTTGATCCGTCGCGGTGTCCCCGGGGTTGACGCCCGCGATGTCCGCGGTCCAGCCGTACAGCTTCGGGGTGTGCTCGAGGTGGCTCAGTCCTGCGGCGAAAGCCATGACCGCGACGACTCCCGCGACCGCGGCGGCGATCCCGAGAACCGCGGAACGCACCGGCACCGCGCGATCGCCCTGCTCGGGTGAACAAGCCATCTGGAGGCCGACAGTTGCCGGCGGCCCGAGACCGAGTGATGCCACACGAGCGCCCCCGGTTCGCCGACGCCGCCGCGTGAGGGAGCGCCGCACTGCCCGAGCGGCGATGGCGCCGGCGCACACGAGGACGAGCACGATCGCGATCGCTGCGCCCCAGACCAGCACGGTGGTATCGAAGTTCAAACCGGGCGCCGCCTCCGCGCGACGCGCAAGCCCGATCGGCATCCACGGCGACGCGAGATAGGAAGCCAGAGTGCCGAGCGCGACGCCACCAACCGCGATCGGTAAGAGCGGCATCGTCGCGTCGGCGATGCGGTTCGCTGAAGTGCTGCCGATCGCGCGCAATGTCGATCCATCGGCCAGCCATACTGCCTGTTGGCGCGCGATGGCCTGCGAGATCGCAACCGCCGCTGCCACTCCCGCGACGAGCGCGAAGATCAGCAGACCAACGGCGAGGACGTGTGTCGCGTCACGCACCGGCGCGTCGTTACGCGGCTGGAAGCCCGCCTCGACGCCGGTGGGAAACGCGGCACGAGCGTGCTTGGTAAAGGCGTTGACCGAGATGCCGTTCCGCAGCCGGACGAGCACACCCAAGCTGCTGTCCACACGCCGCGAATAGCGCTCGTAGAAGGCAGGTGTGAGCATCGAGATTGAAAGGTCGCTCGCCCGATTCGCGATGTCGGTACTGGTCCGAACAACCCCAACAACGCGTAACGTGATTCGAGGGCCACCGGGATGTGCGAATACCCGGTCGCAGCTCGGATCCTCACCGCGCAAACAGCGTGCGCCCTCGGAAGGTGTCAACGAGACGAAATGCCGGACACTCCCCACCCGTGCCCTGAGCTGACGCGCGTGAGATTCGGAGAGCATCAGTTCGTCGGGTCTGCGCGGATCGGCGCGCCGTCCAGCCACGACGAGGCCCGTATCGGAACGAAACCACGCGCTTCCGTCGATGCTGGCGAACAGCGGGAGGTAGTCGCGCGCGTTCGGGAACACCGACATCGCCGCGATGCGCGAGCTGGCGGCCACGTCGGGAAGCGACTCGATCGCCTTGGCGCCCGCCGCCGCGCCGGAGAAGAACTGCACTGCAACGTCGCTCGTGGCAGTGTCGCGTTCGAAGCGGGTCGCCACGGATGCGGCTCGTCGCGCGCCAGCAGCTGGTATGAGCACTGCGGCGGTGCCGACCGCGACGAGCAGCGTCAGCGCTGCGAGTCCCGGCGCCCCGCGTCTCCACGCGACCCATGCCCGAAGGACAAGCCCGCCCATCGCGCCGATTCGACCAGAGGCAACGCGACGTGACAAGGGCGCCTTCTCCCGTCCGAGTGGGGTGCTCCCACCAACGTCAGTCCGGGAACGACTCGCCTACCAGATCTTCCGAGCGAGCCCATAACGCCTTCGCGGTGTCGGGATCGAGCGCGTAGGCACTCACACCACCGCGGACGGTTGGATCTCCCGCCAACTGCGCGACGTGGCAGTCCTCGCAGTAGCGCCCACCGATCGCGTCGGCGTCGGCGACGAATCCGGCCCAGACGCTCGTTGCCGCGCCGGCGGGCACCGACTTCCATACGGTCTCTTGTCCGGCGCGCGCCGCCGGCAGCGCCGCGAACGTCTCCTCGGTCAAGTAGCGCCCGAGCTCCGTCATGATCGTCCCGGGGTGGACTGCACACGCCCGCTGACCAACGTCGCGTCCACGCCGGTCCAGCTCGACGGCAAGGAGAATGTTGGCGGTCTTCGAGCGACCATACGCCTGCCACGGGTCGTACGGGGTTCTGTCGAAGTTGATGTCATCGAGCACGACGTCGCTGAAGCGGTGCCCCGCCGAAGACAGGATCACCACGCGGGCCGGAGCGCCCGCGAGCAACGGGCGCAGTCGGTTCACGAGTACGAAGTGACCGAGATGGTTCGTGCCGAACTGGGCCTCGAAGCCGTCAGCAGTACGACCCTCGGGCGTTGCCATCACGCCGGCGTTGGCAATGAGCACGTCGAGACGGCGGTGGTCGGAGACGACGCCATCGGTGAAGGCGCGGACCGACGCCAGCGACGCCAAGTCGACTTGGCGGAGCTCGACGATCGCGCCGTTGTCGGCGGCGGCGGCGCGTACAGGCTCAGCCGCGCGCTCGCCCTTGGCCAGGTCCCGCACGCCGAGCACGACATTCCCACCGTGAGCAGCGACTGCCCGCGCGGTCTCCTGGCCCAGTCCGGCCGATGCGCCGGTGACGAGCACCCATCGATCCGAGAGATCGACCCCATCGAGCACCTCATCGGTTGTCGATTCGCTGCCAAAGTTCATGCGCTCACCATCGTGCGTTCGGACGTCACTGTCTTGAGCCGCCCGACGAGTCACGGCCATGCCTTGCCGAACTGTGTGGAATCGAGCACGCGCCCCGTGAAGTCCGAGTCGACCTGCGCCGCCAGAAACAGCACGGCGGGCACCACGTCTTCAGGCGTACCCCATCCGGAGAAGTCGAACTCGGGTCCCAGCTCATACACCGAGTGCTCCGTCTTCACCGCGCCGGGACGCAGCGCGTTGATCGAGACGCCCAGCGGCCGCAGTTCGGGAGCCAATGCCGTCGAGAAGCGCTCCATCGCGGCCTTGGCGACCGCGTAGATGACGTATCCCGGCGGCATGAACGGCGTCGACTCGTGCGCTGCACCGCCGGAAGAAATGTTGATGATGCTGCCACCGCCCGAGCGGGCCATGTGCGGCACGACCGCTTTGCAGAACAGGTAGAGGCTCCGGACGTTGACGCGCATCGAGTCATCCCATTGTTCGAGCGAAGACGAGTCGAACGGGGCTCGAGTGGGTGTCATGGCGTTGTTCACGAGCACGTCGATCCGGCCGTATGTCTCGATCGACGCGTCGACGAGTCGACGAATGTCGTCCGCGCTCCCGATGTCGCAGCGAACGGGATGGGCTTGCCCACCCGCCGCGTCGATCATCGCGACGGTGTCGTGGATGGATCCCGGCAGGCCGTCGGCCTGAGACTCGACGGTGCGCGCTGCGCACACGACCGCCGCGCCCCGCCGCGCGAGCCCGATGGCAAGTCCCCTGCCGATCCCTCGTGACGCACCGGTCACGATCGCCACGCGTCCAGTGAGGTCGATGCTGGAGGATGGTGCGGCCATCGCGGTGACGCTAGCGGTGGCCCTCGGGTACGGGTGGTGGTTGACTCATGCGCGTCCGCTCCGGGCGGGGCGCTGGCGGAGGTGCGTCATCATGACGACGACAACCAAGCGAACTGCGATGCCGAGCGACGCCGCCACGGGGTCGGAACGAAACGGCGCCGACGCGGACCGCCCGAGTCGTGAGCAGCGTTCCGCGCTCGGCAAGGCCGCGCGGGAAGTGGCTCCGCTCGAGGCGCACGCGGACTTCCGACCGGCCGCGTCGCGCGATCCCGTGGCATTGCTGCTGAGCCAGGCGCAAACCCGCGTCCCCGAACTCGTACCGATTCGGTATGGCCGGATGCTGGTTTCGCCGTTCAACTTCTACCGCGGGGCCGCGGCCGTCATGGCCGCCGACCTCTCCATCACCCCGACATCGAATCTCCGCACGCAACTCTGCGGCGATGCGCACCTGTCCAACTTCGGCGCATACGCCTCGCCCGAGCGTCGGTTGGTCTTCGACATCAACGACTTCGACGAGACACTGCCGGGCCCTTTCGAATGGGATGTCAAGCGGCTCGCCGCGAGCTTGGTGGTAGCAGGCCGGGAGAACGGATTCACCGCAAAGCAATGCCGCAAGGTCGCGCTTGCCGGCGTCGAGAGTTACCGAACGGCGATGGGTGGCTTCGCAACCCAGACGATTCTCGAGGTCTGGTACGCGCATCTCAACATCGAGGACGCGATACGCGACTTCAAGTCCTCGCTCACCGCTCGCAAGCTGAAGCGGGACAAGGCCAACATCCAAGCGGCAGAGAAGCTGCTCGCCAAGGCCCGCACTCGCGACAGCCTCCAGGCCATCGCAAAGCTCACCACGGAGTCCGGCGGAAAGCGCCGGATCATCAGCAATCCACCTTTGGTTGTCCCCATCGACGAGCTGACGATGATGGACATCAATTCACTCATTGGCGAGCTCCGTCATCTCTTCATCACGTATCGCGACACTCTCCAATCCGACCGGCGACACCTCCTCGATCATTTCGAACTCGCCGACATGGCACACAAGGTGGTCGGGGTAGGTAGCGTCGGCACCCGAGCATGGATCCTGCTCTTCGAGGGGCGAATCGAACGCGAAGTCCTGTTGCTGCAGGCGAAACAAGCCGAGGCGTCGGCGCTGGCCGAGTACGCAGGCGCATCGGCGTACTCCCACCACGGGGAGCGCGTCGTCGCCGGTCAACACCTCATGCAGGCTTCGAGTGACATCTTCCTCGGGTGGTTGCGCGCGCAAACCGTCGCCGGCCGGGAAGAGGACTACTACGTACGCCAGCTCCGAGACTGGAAAGTGTCAGCCGCGATCGAAGCGATGAACCCTCGCAGCATGGGTGTGTACGCCCAATTCTGTGGCTGGACGCTCGCCCGGGCCCACGCGCGCGCCGGCGACCGAGTCGCGATGTCCGCCTACCTCGGCAACTCGTCCAGGTTCGACAACGCCGTCGCCGACTTTGCCGAGACATACGCCGACCAGAACGAGCGCGACCACGCCACCCTCGCCGCGGCCGTCGCGGCCGGGAAGGTCGAGGCCCGGTCCGGCGTCTGAACGCGAGTGACCGTACGCGTGGCACGACAAGCCGAACAACCCTTCAGCCAACTGCTCGAGTCCTGGCTCGAGAGCGACGAGCCGAAGACCGTCGGGAGCATCACCGCGCTCGTCGACGAGAAGAGCTTCGCGGTAGTGCTCTTGCTGCTGTTGTTCATCCCCGCGTTGCCGGTGCCTACCGGTGGCATCACGCACGTGTTCGAAGTCGTGGCCGCGCTCGTGGCATTGCAGATGATCATCGGGCGAGACGAGCTGTGGCTGCCCGGGTGGGCGGCGCGTCGAGAACTGGGCGCGGCAACGACGGGCAAGGCGATCCGGTTCATCGTGCGTCGCATTCGCTGGTTCGAACGGTTCACCCGACCCCGGGGCGCGCGCCTGCTGAAGAGCCGTCCCGCGAAATCGCTGCTCGGCGTCATCGTGCTCGTGCTGATCGTTGGCGCGTTCGTGGCCCCGCCGTTCTCGGGCCTCGACACGCTGCCCGCGCTCGGCGTCGTGATCATCTCGCTCGGCATCATCTTCGACGATGCGCTCATCGTGGGTGCAGGGTGTGTCGTCGGCGCGGCCGGGCTGGCGGTCGAGATCGTGCTCGGTGCCGCGGCCTGG
>JBKPCL010000147.1:0-5546 GCA_046727335.1 Actinomycetota bacterium | reverse complement strand
GCGTCGCAACGACGGGCGCGAACGCTTCCATCGCGTCGTCGGGGACGACCCAGTACGTGAATCCCCATCGCAGCCGACGGCGCTCGATCGTCTCGCAGATCTCGTCGACGGTGCCGACGAGGCACAGCGGCAGATCGAGCGCGTCGTCGTCGGTGGAGCCGAACGCGGGCGCGATGGCGCGCAAGACAGATTCGCGATCATCGGTGACGACCACGAAGGGACAGTGACACTGCAGTTCGATCTCGTCGACTCGGTCGCCCGCGGCCGCGCGCACCCACGAGAGCTTTTCGTCGAACGCGCGTGGTGATGCTGTCGCTGCAACGTTGGCGTCGAGCGCTCCCGACGACATCGTTGCGTTGACCGCGACGACGTCCGCGCCGCGCGCCGCCAGCGACAACATCCGACGGCCGCCCCCGCCGATGCAGACGGTCGGCCGGGCGCGATGCGGACGTGGAGTTCCGACGACGCCGTCGATCGAGTAGTGCTTGCCCGTGAAGTGCACCGGATCGGCAGAGGCCCACAACGCGCGCATCACTTCGAGCGCTTCGGCGAGCCGATCGATGCGAATCCCTGGCGAGTCGTACGCGAGACCCGCCTCGTCGTAGTCGCTGCGCTTCCAGCCCGCCCCGAGGCCGACCTCGACGCGACCCTGCGTCGCGAGATCGAGCGTCGCGATTTCCTTGGCAAGCACCACGGGATGCCGGTAGTCGTTGGCGAACACGAGCGTGCCGACGTTGAGACGTTCCGTCGCCTCGGCCGCGATCGTGAGCCCCACGAGCGGCGCCCACTGGTCCTGGAAATGGTCGGGCATGAACAGCGTCGAATAGCCGAGCGCTTCAGCGCGACGCGCGCGCTCTCGCCACGCACGTCCGTCGACGGCATGTGACGTGATCACACCGAACCGGAACGCTCTCATGGAGTCGCACCACCTGCGAGGACCCGGCGCGTCGCGTCACCCGCCCGGCGAGCTGCCTCGACCGCGCCGAGCGCGTGCAACTCGTCGGAGAACACCTCGACGCCGAACGGCGCGCGCGCACCGACGTCGCGTAGCGCCGCGATCAGGCCTGACAGGTCGAATTCGCCGGCGCCGGGAAGCCTGCGGTCGTGCAGCGTCGCGTGGACGAGGTTCGGCTCGGCCGTGGCGGGTCCGTCATCCAGTTGAACGCCGAGGATCTTGTCGCCGGGAATGGCACGCAGGGCCTTCTCGTCGGCATTGCTTCGGAAGAAGTGCCAGGCGTCGACCGCGATGCCCGCGTTCGGTCGATCCGCCGCTTGCACGATCTCCCACGCCGTTCCGATGTCGGCGATGCGCGACCAGGGCAGGAACTCGACGTGCACGAGCAAGCCGTGGTCGGCGGCGCGGTCGCACAAACCCGCGAGCGCCTCGGCTGCGGCGTCGAGAGTCCAGTCGCCGCCGAACACGTCGACGGCGTTGATCGACCGCGCCCCGACCGCGTCGGCGATGGCGAACAGTTCGCCCTCTCCGTAACCGAACACGTCCTGTGTATCGACGTCGGAGGGAACGACGATCTCGGCCGCGCCGGGCAGCCACCACCACGCCGGGTCGAGTTCGGCCACCGCGAGTCCGTGATCGTCGAGGAGGAGCCGAAGGTCGGCGTCGCTCCAGCCTTCGTGGCGCGCGCGGGAGTAGTCCCGGCCCCACAGGGAGATGCCGCTGAAGCCGCTCGCGGCCGCGGCCTCGACCCGCTCTCGGAAGGCCGCGTCCCGCGGAAGTGTGCCCGAGCACAGCACGAGATCGCCGGGCGACAGCATTCGCTCAGGGCAGCTTGTACGCGTACACGTGGTTCGACGTCGGCAACAGGAGATAGTCGTCGACGAAGGTCGGCTGCGAGAACTCCTTCGCGTTGTTGTTGTCGAGCGTCCTGATCACGTCGCCCGTCGACGCGTTCAAGAGGTACGCGTGCTGCGGCAGGCCACTCGGAATGAAGTCGTGGGTCGCGGCGACGAGGACATCGCCACCGTTCAACGAGATCGCGCCCGGAACATTCGCCGAAAGGCCGCGCTCCCAGACGGTGTTTCCGGTCGCGGGGTCGAGCGATCGGACCGCGCCCTGGAACGCCGTGGTGCCGAGTGTGGTGTTGTTGCTCGGCAGGAACAGCCGATCGCCATCGAACGCGCCGTTGCCGATGCACGCATCGCCGCCATCCGCGGTCGCGGTACAGACCTTCCGCTTCCACACCAGGCTCATGTCCGACGTGCGGAGCGCGTAGAAGAAGCCGTCCTTGTTGCACGCGCCGACCAGGTCGGTGAGCACGCCGTTGAGCGTCGCCGCAAACCGGATCGGCGACGAGCCGAAGTCGGGGTCGCCGGCCGCGTTAAGGTCGCTCGCGGGCGGATGAAAGACCGCGAGTTCCTGAAGCGTCGCGGCGTCGAGCTTGACGATCGAGTTCGAATCGGCCGTCACACCCGGGTCGGCGGAGCCCGTCGACGCGTACACAGCGGTGTCGTCGGCCGCCACGCTCGTCCACACGCCCCCGCCCTTGCTGCCGTCCGGGACGCCGTACCACGTCGCGAGGTTGGCACCGGTCAGCTTGTCGAACATCTTCACGCCGCCGCGGATGAACGGCGTGTCGCAGTTCGACGAAAAGCCGAGGTAGATGCGGTCGTTGAAGACGGTGGGAGACGACCAGTTGAACGCGTCGTTCGTCGTCGTGGACGGAAGCACGACGAGGCTCCGCCAGCGGATCGAGCCGTCGTTGCCGTTCAGGGCATAGAGGTAGCCGTCAGGGCTGGCCACATAGACGACCGGGATGGTGCCGCCGTGACCGTCCGGCTCGTCGACGACACTCGCCGTCGAGACGAACCCGATCGCCATGCACGTGATACTCGGCTGAAAGCCGATGAAGCGCTTCCAGACCACTGTCCCGGTTGATTCGCTGATTGCGTAGAAGTCTCCGGTGTTCGAGCCGATGTAGATGCGGCCGTGCGCCACACTCGGCGACGCATAGAGACCGGCCGACGGCTGTCCCGGTCGAGTCGCGGCGTCGGGCGTCCATGTCCACACCTTCGTGAGCGTCGACGCGTTCGCAGCAGTGATGTCGGCGCCGGGATTGAACGAGGAGTGCGACGCGCCGTCGAGGTACGACGTCCAATCACACGCGGCGAAGACGACCGTCGACGCGAGGCCCACGAGAACACAGCGACTGCGGCGAAGCCCGAACCACGGCCGCCGCCCATCCGCGGTCACGGATGGATCGTACGAGCACTGTCTGAGCGTGACAACGGTCAGAGTTGGTCAGCTGTCACCGTCGGGAGCCGACCATGGAATCGGCTCGTTCCCATCGATCTGGCGGATGAACTCACCGAGGTACCACGTCCAGTACGCCCGGAGGTCATCGGTGATCGCAAGGGTCAAGAGGTCTCCGCTGCGGCAGTACTGATCGACCTCGAGGAGCACCGGCACCGACTCGATGATGTGATCTTTGAAGTCGGGCGGAACTGAAACCTCGACAGTGATGAACGATTCACCGCGCCGCAACGCGGCCTCGACGAGGGCTTCCGCGTCGGGATTGAGCGTGGCGTAGCGCCGATCCGAGATCTCGGCGAGCGTCAACAGGCGGCGCGCGAGGTCGGTGTCCTCACGACCTTCGGCCGCGATGAACGCGAACTCACGCCGCAGCGCGTCGCCGTGCTGCCGGGCACGGTTCCAGAGGTCGATCGGGAGATCGACCAGCACCACGCGATGCATCGAGTCGTTCATCGATTCCAGCCCCGCGACTGTGTCGTTCCGTGGCGTCTCAGTTTGCGGCGAGTTTGTAGCGCGCGATTGCTTCGACTCGCTCGATGAACTGCGGGCTGCGGTGGAATCGGGAGCCGATGTCGGCGTAGTTCGCCCCCTGCTGGCGCCACCAGAGGATCCGTTCCTCGAGCGGACGCAGGCCGCCATCGGGACGTTCGGGCCGGCCGGTGCGCGGAAGGTGGGCGAATTCCATGACGCGGCGCACGAACTGCGGACTGCGGCGGAACCGCAACGCGATCTCGCCGTCGGTGATGCCCTCCGACGACAGCCGCAGGATCCGGCGTTCCAGCGGCCGAAGCTGGCTGAATTCAGGCGCGACCATGGGCACCTCCGGCCGGCATGCTACGGCATTGGCGCCCGTCCGTCAGTCGTCGTTGAGGATCGTTCCCGTCCCAACCGCCGTCGTCAGCGTGGCGCCGCTCGAGACGTTGCTCAACGTGATCGTGAACGACTCGTCGGGCTCCACGACGAAGTCATTCTTGATTGTCACCGTCACCGTCTTCGTCACGCCGTTGCGGACGACGCCGGCGAGCCCAGATTCTTCCTCAGGTACTTCGATCGTAAGGTGGGGGAAGGGTGACTCCGAACTCTTCGTTCAGCGCTTGCATGTCGGCGCGGTCGTTGTCGTCCGGTTCATAGCCAACGTGTGCCCGTAACTGCGTCGACAGCGAACAGCAGCGGACTCCGACGCCGTTGATCGTTCCGCTGACAGGCGGTTCGTAGTACCAGCGGCCCACGCCATCGAGCTGCACTTGGTCGCCGCCGCCGTCGGGGGTTGGCTCGACCGGATGCAGATCGACCTCACGTCCGTCCGAATGTCGGAGCGCGAGTGCCGTGGGCTGCCAATCCCGCACTACTTCGAATCCATGCTGTTCCAACAGCGACCGAAGCGCAGCAACGGAATCGTTCGCAACGACGAGATCAAGATCCGCGTGCGGACGCGTCTGTCGACCAAGCAGGGCGTCGACACCCCAACCGCCATCGATCCAGACATCGATTCCCGCTTTCTCGAACAGCGCAAGCAACCAGAGAACTTGTATCGCCGTCACCCATGCAGAATGCCTGCTCGGAAGCGCGTCTGGGCGCTCATCGTGTGAGAGGACGGTCGACCCGAAGCCGACGTAGGCTCCACGGCCGTGCCGCTCTGGGACGAGGAACTCGAGGCGCTGCGACCACAGTTTCGGGACGAAGCCGCGGCGTTCATCGCGTCGATTCCGTGGCGGGATCCCGACGCGGCGACGCTGCCGGTCGAGGCGCGGGTAGCCGCGCAGCGAAGCGCTCAATTGGGCGGCCCGCCGTCGGCGCGGGCAGTAGATCGCACGATCGATGGACCTGCCGGGCCGATCCGACTCCGTACGTTCACGCATGAGCAGCCACGAGGGGTGCTCTTGCACATCCATGGTGGCGCGTGGATGGCGGGCTCACCCGAGATGATGGACGCGCTGCACGAGATCATCGTCGACCGGTGTGACCTCGCGGTTGTGAGCGTCGACTATCGGCTCGCGCCCGAGCACCCATATCCGTCGGGCCCGGACGACTGCGAGGCGGCGGCGTGCTGGTTGCTCGAGCACGCGGCCGACGAGTTCGGCGCTGATCGACTGCTCATCGGCGGCGAATCCGCCGGCGCGCACCTCGCCGCGGTGACGCTGCTCCGCATGAGAGACAGGCACCACGCCGTCGACCGCTTCCTCGGTGCGAACCTGATCTTCGGCGCGTACGACCTCTCTCGTACTCCGAGTCAGCGCGGCGTCGGGCTCGTGCCCGGAACCGACATTCTCGAAGGCAG
>JBKPCL010000146.1:0-23061 GCA_046727335.1 Actinomycetota bacterium | reverse complement strand
GTGTCTTCGTCGGCCGCGCAGATCGCGACCTGGCCGCGTCCGCCACGTCCCCATGCCGCGCCGACGTCACGCGCCGACAGGCGAAGTGAGGGCGCCGCGGCGCCGACTCCCAACAGTCGGCCGAGCGGTCGAGCGGTCATCGGTGCTCCATCGAGAGTGGAGGCGGCAATGGGCGAAGGCTGACTCTATCGTCAGCTTGTCGAGTACATTGACGTGTTCCGGCGGCGTAGCCGAGTGGCCCAGGCAGAGGTCTGCAAAACCTTCTACGCGGGTTCGATTCCCGCCGCCGCCTCGAGCCGGGACGTCAGCTCGGACCACTGCGACGCGGTAAACGTCGCACGCAACACGGGCAGGATGCGCTCCTCCTCGCGTGCGAGGTGGCCGTTCAGCTGCGCGGCAAGGTTCGTTGCGATCGCGCCGGCCGTGAGCGGCAGCGACCCTCGGCCCGCGAGCGCGTCGTCGAGGCGCGCGACCAGTCGCTCGAGCGTGTCGTGCTCGGAGGCGAACGCGTCGAGCTCGGTCGCGAGCTCCGGACGCGCGGCAGTCAACGCCGGCCACACGAGCGCTTCCTCGGCGCGCTCGTGACCCGTCAGCATGTCCCACAACGCGTCGACGTCCGCCCCCGCGACCGCGCCGGGCCGCGCTGCGGTGAGCTGTGCGACCAACTCGCCGAACTCGCGGCGCAACGCGCGATGCGACTCTGTCAGCCAGGACAGGTCAGGCCATGACGTATTGGAACCCGCGCCCATCGGCGCGGGAGTATCGCACGCGAACGCTCAGGCGCCGGGTGTCGGCACTGGCGTGTGGCTCTCTTCGAACAGGGCTCGCTCTTCGAGGACGGCTTCGCCGAATGCATCGGGCGCCGGTCCGTACCTGTCTTCGCCACCCTCGCGGAGCAGACGGGAGGCGAGGTATGCCAGGCCCGCGAGTCCGGCGAACGTGATGGCGATCCACAACCACGTGCGCCGGCGCTTCTTCGGCTTCGGTGGGGCGATGCGCTGCTGAATGTCCTCCCACACCTGCTCGGCCGCGTCTTTCACCTGCTCGGCTGCGCCTTTGGCGACGGTGCTGACGGCGGTATCGATCACGTTTGCCTCCCGGGGTCGCGGCGTCCGAACGACTGTTCCCGCCGCGAGTCGGTCGGAAACGGACGCTTCAGACGGCGACCGGCACGTGGCTGGCTCGCCGCAGCGCCCGGTAGATGAGGTGGGCGTCCCCCAGCCGGTGGCGGAGCTCCCGTTCGAGTCCGGCGATGGGAAACAAGTTCTGCGGAGCCCGGGGATCCTTGTGGGGCGTCGACGCGAACCTGGGAAGCGCGACGGTCACCATGTCGGCCAAGTTGGTGACGGCATCGGCCGCGAGTGCGCCCGTGGCCTCGCACCGCACGACCCCGGCCCACGGTCCTCCCGGCGGACCCGGCAACCGGGTGTACCACGAGTGCCGGCTGAACGGCTGGGCGTCGACACGGAACACCGGCGTACGGGCTCCGGGCGCGAGCGCGCCCACAATCCGATCCAACTCGGGAGGGAGATAGCGCACGTAATGCGACTTCACGAGGCCGACGGCATCGGGCACATGGCCTCGCTTCCGCAGCGGCCCGTCGAGCACGAGCAGCTCGTCGCCGCGCCGCCGCGCCCGCTCGGCGACGCGAATCTCCGCTTCGCTCATGTCCTCGTGCACGGCGTACGTGAGCGCTTCCGGCCGCGACTCGGCAGTGCGATGGGCGGTGAAGAGCCCGGCTGTCGTTGCGACATCGAGCAGCGCCGCCGATGGCGCGTAGATGCCACGCCCGACGACGGCATCGATGATCTCGGCGCGCCCGTCGCACCGCACCGCGCCGGCGGCGAATGACGCGAAGATCCCCGCGCTCGCGTCGCCGCCTGGCTCCTCGACCCACGTGCGCGCCTCGAGCCGGCGAACGCCGTCGATGAACACGATCGCTTCCGGTGCCCGGGTTCCCGCCGTCGGAGTCAAGGGTGCCCAGCGCGCGGGTGGGAGTTCGACATCGGTCACAACCGGCGCGTCCGATTGCGAGGCATCGATCTCGAGTGAGCCACCGTACGACGGGTCCCAAGGGTCGACCGTGAACTTCACAGCTCCTCCCGCACGACCGACGCGCCGCGGGGACCGCTCGAGACGCGGAAGCGGACGGGAACGCGATCCGCCAACCCCGGCACGTGCGTGACCACACCGACCATGCGGCCACTCGATCCGAGCGCCTCGATCGTGCCCGCGACACTCTCCAGCGTCTCGGCGTCGAGCGTGCCGAACCCTTCGTCGAGGAAGATCGCATCGAGCCGCGCCTCGCCGGTCGTGGCGAGCGCGCTGAGCTCGTCCGCGAGTGCCAGAGCCAGGGCGAGCGCGGCCTGGAACGTCTCGCCGCCGGACAAGGTGCGAACGGATCGAGGTTCGTCGGCGTTGCGATGGTCGATGACCGCGAACTCGCCGCCGTCCTCGCACGTCAACGAGTAGGCGCCGTTGCTCAGGTCGTACAGCGTGCGCGACGCGCCTTCGACCAACCGATCGAGCGCCTCGCCGACGAGCCATCGCTCGAAGTGGTCGGCTCGCAGTTGCAACGCGAGAAGGGCGGCGACATCGCGCTCCTCGGCCGCGGCGTCGATCTGCTCGCGCAGCTTCGCTGCGCGAGCAATCGCGTCGGCGATACGTGCCGCCTCGATGCGAGCGTCCGCAATTGCGCCGACGACCGCGTCCCGAAGCCCGGGCAAGTCGTGTCCGGCCGAGACGCCGTGCGCGGACGCAACCCCGAGCAGCTGCTCGAGTCGGGCACGGCGCGCCGCGTGCGCAGTCGCCGCCCGTTCGTCCTCGGCGGTGGCTTGCGTATCAAGTTCGGGTCGCTGTTCCGACGCCCATCGTGCGAGCGATTCCCAGCCGGCGGCGAGGTCGTCACCGATCGGCGGCGGGCCAAGTTCCACGAGCGGATCGCGCTGGGCGTGCACGTCCGCTCGCAGCGTGCCGAGTCGCTGCTCCAGCTGCGAGCAGTGCTTGCGCACCGACTGCTCGTCCTGGCGCGCGTGCGCGTCGGCCTTCCGACCGGCTTCGAGTGCATCGTTCACGGTCTCGACCTCGGCGAGCATGGCTCGGATCGCGTCGATGTCGGGGTGTTCGGCGATGATCTCATCGACCGCGACGACGTTCGCGCGCGCGGCTTGCACGCGGGCCTTGGCTCGTTCGTGTTCGCGCGTCGCGTGTCGTTCGATACGCCGGGCATGGTCGACCAGGGTGCGCGCCTCGGCAAGGCGGGACTCGACTGCATCGAGCGCACGTAACGCGCGGCGGCGCGGCCGTTTGCCCACCGGCTGCTCGCACACCGGGCACGGCTCACCGACGACGAGCGCAGCGGCGAGCGTGTGCGCGGCGTGGGCGGCGCGCTGCTCGTCCAGCTCGGCTTGCGCCTGCTCGTGTTGCGCGTCGGCGTGCGACAGGGCTTCCGTACTGCGATGCAGCGCATCGGCGGCCTCGGCCACCGCGCGTTCGGCCGCGGCCAGCGCGCCCTCGAGCTCCGGTTTCGCGGCATGCGCATCGACCGCCCGCACAAGCCTTTGTCGGTCGGGAAGCGCGCCGGCGCGTTGTTGCAGCTCGTCGACGTCGGATTGCGCTTGTCGCGCCGCGTGCTCGGCCTTGGCGAGGTCGTCTCTCGCCGCCTCGGCATCGGCGGCGAGCGACGTGACCGCCTCAGGCACATGCACAGCCGCGCAGTGGCGGCGTAGGGCGCGCACGCGAGCCGCCCGTTCCTCGGCCGTTCTGATCGTCTCGGCGTCGGCATGATCGGGCGGCATTGCCCTGTCGACCTCGTCGAGAAGTTGCGTGAGCCCGCCGACCCGGGTCTGGGCCGCGGCCGCGGCGTCCTCGGTGGCGAACGAGCACTCGTCGAGCTGCGCTTCGTGGAGCTTGACCGCATGCGCGGCCTCATCCGCGATGGAGCGCGCCCGCTGGCCGACGCGCTTGTAGACCTCGAGGTCGAGCAGGCGCGCGAGCAGCTCCTGTCGTTTGGCCGGCTCATCGTGCAAGAACCGCGCGAACTCGCCCTGGGGCAGCACGACGCACTTCGTGAAATGGGCGAACGGGAGGCCGAGCAGCTGCTCGACGGCGGCTCGCATCTCGCTCGCTCGCCCGGCGAGGAGCTCGGCGGTGCCATCCGCGTCGACGCGCTCGAGCAGCGCTTCCGGTGTTGATGCTTTGCCGTTGCGCACCCGCACGACTCGTGTGGCGCGATAGCGACCTTCGCCGACGTCGAAGGTCAGCGACACCTTGGCGTGCGTCTTGCCGAGACTGACCGCCTTGCCGACGACACGGTCGTCGTCGTAGCGCGGGACGCTGCCGTACAGCGCGAAACACATCGCGTCGATCACCGACGACTTCCCTGCTCCCGTCGGTCCGATGAGTGCGAAAAAATCGAGCCCGTCGAAGTCGAGCGTCGTCTGCTCGCGGAACGCCGCGAAGCCTTCGATGTAGAGCGAGACGGGACGCATCAGGACGCCACTTCTTGGAGCTCGTCCTCATAGAGACGGCCGAACAAGGCCTGCAGGCGCGGATCGTCGATCGCGTGCTGCGAGAGGTACATCCCGAACAGATCGCCCGGAGTACGTCCGGCGTGCTCGACCGCACGCTTGGCTCCCGCGGGCACGGGCACGCTGACGCGGATGTCGACGGCCTGCGGCAGCAGGCGGCGGATCTCGTCACCGAGCCCGGCACGCGCCGGCTCCTTCACCACGACACGCAACCACGCATCTCCGACCGTCGGCGCCAGGGCCTCGATCTCGGCGAGCGTTCCTTCGAGTGTCCGCAGCGTCCACCCGGTCGTCAGCGCGCGCCGCTCGACCCGCGCCGGAACGCCCGGCGCGGTTTCGACGAGCAGCACGTGCTTCGTGTCACGCTCCTCACCGAAGTCGACCTGGATCGGGGAACCGGCGTACCAGGCCGGCGCGCGTGCCGCGATCGGCTGGGTGCGATGCAGGTGCCCCAGCGCGACGTAGTTCGCGGTCGCCGGAAGGTGCACGGCCTCGACGCCGTAGTCGAAGATCGTCTGCGCGTCGCGCTCGCCACCTCCGAGCTTGCCGCCTCGAACAAAACAGTGCGCGGCCAGCAGATTGACGGCGTCTCCGGTGAAGCCGGCACAGAGCGCTTCGATCAACAGCCGCATGCGCTCGGCATACCGTCCCGCCGCCTGGGCGGCGTCGAGCTCCAGCAGCTGCTCGGTACGGACGGCGAAGCGCTGGGAGACGAAGGGAAGGAGGACGAGCCGCACCGGTTCGCCGGCTGGCGTGTCGAAGGCCAGGAGCGCGCCACGTTCGGCACGCGTCGCATGACCGAGCACCGTGATGCCTGCTGCCGCGAAGACGGGCGCCCACGCATCGAAGGCGGGTTGGTTGTCATGGTTGCCGCCGATTGCCACGACCCGCGCGCCCGTCTGCCGAAACCGCAGCAGCGCGTCCCACACCACACGCTGCACTTCGGGAAGCGGGGCAGCCGACTCGAAGAGGTCGCCGGTGACGAGCACCAGATCGACGCGCTCGCTTGCCGCCACGTCCGCGCCTTCGGCGAGGACCGCACGATGCTCCTCGAGCCGTGACACGCCGCGCAGCGTCTTGCCGACGTGCCAGTCCGAGGTGTGCAAGATCTTCACCGGCCGTCTCCGGGCAATCCCTCGAACGGATCCTCGGGCACCGCGGCGGCACCGGTTGCGGCCGGATTGGCGCCGGCTTCCCGCTCCGACGGGCGCGTCGCCCATGCGGGGAACGGGAACTCGACGACCAGCGGGAGCGGAATCTCGGGTTGCATGACGAACATGGTTCCGGGCTTCGCGATCGTCGCCCGCTTTTGGTGCGCCGACGGCAGGAAGCCGTACTCGGGACGCGTCGCTTCGGCGGGATCCAGCCTGCCAACGACGCGCAAGGACGAGTTCGCGATCACGCGTCGCTCGATCTCGCTGGCCGTCTGCTGCGCGCCGATGAGCACGATCCCGAGGGATCGTCCGCGCTCGGCGACGTCGAGCAGGATCTCCTTGATCGGCGAGTCGCCGTCGCGCGGCGCGTACTTGTTCAGCTCGTCGAGCACGATGAACAGCAACGGGCGCTGGGCGCCGCGCTGCTCCTTCTCGTCGAACGCGCGCCGCAGTGTGACACCGACGACGAAGCGCTGCGCCCGATCCGGCAGATTGTGGAGGTCGACGACCGTCACCTGTGCATCCTCGGTGCGGATGCGATGCTCCGCACCGGCGTGCACGTCAGCGCGCACGAGCCGATCGAGCGCCCGCTGCGAGGAGAGGAGCCGTCGCACGAACGCGTTGATCGTGCCCATGCCGGTCGCGGCTCCGGCCCATTCCCGCCGCACCTGATCGTCCCCGTCGGTCACGCGCTGGGCGATGAAGTCGACGAGCTCCCGATACGTCCGCAACGTCGTGCCGTCGATTCGCCATCCGCCGTCGTCGACGCGGGTGCCTTCGCGGTGCAACGCCGCAGTCACGTTGTGCACCACCATCGTGTACTGCTGACGATCGTCTTCGGAGTCGACGAACACAAACGGCAGAAGTTCCTCCTCGACGAACTCGGCGATAGTCCAGAAGAAGGCCTGGACCCCTTGGGTGCGGTTGCTGACATCAGGCGCGGCGTTGCGATCGCCGATGCGCGGCGGCGCGTGGACCGCCAGCGACTTGAACGCGCCGGGAAGCAACCCGAGTGTCCGGTAGCGGTCGCGACTGGCGTCGTCGAGGGCGGTGTTGTCGTGGTCGAGGAACAGCAGATCCTCGCCTTTGACGTTGAAGATCAGCGCCCGGGTGTTCAGCGCGTCCTCGGCGAGCACACCGCTGTTGAACAAGGAATAGAGCAGGAACGTGGCGTAGGTCGTCTTCGTCGCGACGCCCGAGATCCCGGAGATGTTGACGTGCGCGCCGCGGGTGCCGTCGAGAAAGTCGAGGTTCGCATAGAGGGGGCGGCCGTCGCGGCCGATACCGATCGGCAGCTTCTTCTCCATGCCGTCGAAGAAGAGGGCTTCCTCCCGCTCCGCACCGTCGGCGCGCCGGACTTCGGCGCCGGGCAGCGGCGGCACGAAGACCTCGGGCTCGACGCGAGTCGTCATCACGTGCGCGGCTTCGACCGACTCGGCGGGAAGCACGCCGTCCTCGATGAGGAAGACATCGGAATCGAAGCGCGCACCTTCATGGCGCGCTCGCACCTGGGTGACGATGCCGGAGACGCGCACCGGCTCGTCGCGGCCCGGCACCGGTCGCTGGCAGGTGACGACGTCGTCGAGCTGGAGGTACTGACCGGGGGCGAGCGCGACCCAGAACTCGAGGGGCGTCGCATCGTCGGTCCCGAGAACGCGGCCGACGGGTTCGGGAACCGTCATGCCGGCGACGGTACCAACGGGGTGAGACAGCTTCGGGGATGTCGAAGACCGCAACCGAGCCACAACCGTGACCTGCAAGAATCGCAACGAGGAAGCACGGGAGGCAAGGTGCGGGGTCTTCGTATCGGCGCGGCGGCTGCGTTGGCAGCGATCGTCGCCGCGGGATGTAGCAGCGGCACGCGCGACGTCTCGGTGCGGTCCGGCTTGTCGGCCGCGGGACCGATGGCGTCAACCGGCTCGGCGCCCGGTTTGACGACCTTCGGGACCGCGAGCGTCACCGTGCCGGCCGACAACGCGGTTGTCGTCGTGGCCGCCAATCCTGAGATCAGCGACTCGTCCACGCCGTCGATCTCAGACGCCAATCACGGCGCGATCCGCGACGCAGTACACCGGCTCGGGATCGACGACGCGGCGGTCTCGTTCGTCGAGGCGTCGATCCTCGGCTCCTCCTCACAGGCCGCCGAGATCCGCGTCGACGTACACAAGCTTCCGAAGGTCGCGCACGACGTCGCCGATGCCGTCCGGCGCGTCGTCCCGGGAGATGTGACGAGCCTGGTGTTCTCCGTCAACGACTGCGCCGCGGCACTGGGCCGCGCCCGCCCCGACGCGATCCGCGCCGCGACGCTGCGGGCGGGAGCGTTGGCCGACGCGGCCAACGTCCGGCTCGGATCGATCGTCGACGTCACCGAAGGAGACGCGTCGCCCGGTCTGACCGGCGCGATCTCGCTCTTCGCGCCGGCACTGGGCGCCGCACCCTGCGGACGACCCGTGCCGCCGCTCAGTGCGATCCCGCAGCCGACCTCGCTCGACGCCGCGCCGGAAGTCGAGCTCCACGAACAAGTGACGGTCACCTTCGCGCTCGACGGCCACGCGACCCGCACCGTCGCGGCCAAGGGTTCGGCCGAAGCCGAAGCCGCGGCCGACACCGCGTTCGTCTTCGTCTCACCGGGCGACGTCAGCTTCAGTTCCAGCTCGAGTTCGAGCTCGGGTGGCGTCACGGTTCCGACGGCACCGCCGCCGCTCTCCGACCTGCGTGGCGCGATCGTCAGGGCGCTCGCCGTCCTGCACATCCCCGCGTCGCACGTCGAGGTCGAGCAGGTCACGTTTGGAGGCAACGGCGGCTACGTCAGGGTCGAGATGCCCGCCGGCCAGGTGCGCGCGATGGGCGACAGTGTCGTCAGTGCGGTCAAGAAAGTGCTTCGCTCGGAACAGTTCGCTGATCCGCAGTCGGGCGTGTTGTTCAGCTCGAGTACGTGTGAAGCACTCCTCGGGAAGGCGTTGACCGCGGCAGTTCGCGATGCCGATCGTCGCGTCACGGCCCTCGCCGCTGCGGCCAAAGTGAAGGTGGGCCCGATCGTGCGCGTCACGGACGTCCCCGCGGTCTCGACCGATCCGTGCAACATCGAGGAGGCGTTCTCGACCACGTCGTTGCTGCTCGGCGCCTACGGACAGAGCGGTCCGCAGTTGCAGCCCTTTGACGCGGCACCGCGCGCGACGGTCCGGATCTCGGCGGAAGTGTCGCGAGCGATTGCCGGGTGAGTGCCGGCGTCACAAACCTTCGAGCTAGACGCGGCGCACGATGCACCGCTTCGTATCTGGCGCGAAAACGGTCATTTACGGCCGCAAACGCGCCAAACACAGCGGGCGAACGACCCCTGGACTTTCACGCGGCCACCGTCTAGGATTTAGAACACGTTCTAAAAACGCCCGAGCGCCACGACCGGGGGAGCGACGCAGCATGGAATTCGGCCTGTTCCTCGGCGGATTCGTCCACAGAGACGTCCGAGCCGCCAATCCCGATGCCGAGCACGACCGGCTCATGAGCGAGATCCGGCTCTGCGAGATCGCCGACCAGCATCTGTGGAAATACGCCTGGTTCACCGAGCACCACTTCCTCGCCGAGTACTCGCACATCTCGGCGAACGAGGTGCTCATGCCGTGGGTGCTTGCCCGCACCGAACGTCTGCACGTCGGCAGCGGCATCATCAACATCACCCCGCCGGTCAACCACCCGGCCCGGGTCGCGGAACGTGTCGCGATGATGGACCACGTCTCGAGCGGTCGCTTCGAGTTCGGCACCGGTCGAGGCTCGTCGACCACCGAGATGGGTGGGTTCGGGATCACGGATCCCGAGCTGACGCGCGACATGTTCGACGAGGCGATCGTCGAGTTCAAGCGCATGTGGAAGGACGAGCCGTACTCGTTCGACGGCCGCTTCTTCTCGATGCCCGAGCGCAACGTGTTGCCCAAGCCGTACATCAAGCCGCACCCGCCGATGTGGGTCGCAGCCGGCAATCCGAGCACGTTCGAGAAGGCCGCGCAGATGGGGCTCGGCGTGTTGTGCTTCACCGGCGGCTCGCCCGAGAAGATGGCGCCGCTCGTCGAGCTCTACAAGAAGAACATCGTGCGCGCCGAGCCAGTGGGCGACTACGTCAACGACAACGTCGCGGTCACGACCAGCTTCATGTGCCTCGAAGACCGCGACGAGGCGCGCAATTGGATGACGCACTCAGGGAACGGCCGTCAACAGACGCTCGTGTTCCACTACCTGGACACGTTCCCGAAGCCGTCGTTCGTGCCCGAATGGCCGCAAGAGATTCCCGACCCGACGCTCGACCAGATCGAGCAGGGCTTCCAGGTCGGCGCGAGCATCGTCGGCACGCCCGACGACTGCGTGTACGGGCTCCAGAAGTGGGCCGACATCGGTGTCGACCAGATCATCATGGGGCCGTCGGGCTCGGTGTACCCGCACGAGCTGCTCGAGCGCTCGATCAAGCTGTTCGGCGACGAGGTGATCCCGCGTTTCGACACGGACGAGGAGCACTCGACGAGTCGGTACCGCACGGCCGCGGCCGCGCGACTTCGGTAGCGCTAATACTGGTCGACTCCAGCTCCGCCTCCCCTTCGGTCGGCTGCGCCTGCGTCTCCTAGGGTCGCCGGCCGCATGACGGCCGCGTTCGATCCCTTCCAGCATCCCGATCTCGCACACGTCGGCGCCGCGATGCGCGACGAGTGGCGCGCGGAGGAAGAGGCCGCGACGCACGACGCCGTCGAAGCGTGGCGCCGCAACCTCACACTCGTCGAATGGTTGCGCGATCGCATGCACGCGGGCGATCGCGTCGCCGTGGGATTCGGTGACCGCACATTCTCCGGCGTGATCGTGGAGGTCGGTCCCGATCGGTGCGCGCTGCGAGGCCAGTTCGGGCGCGTCGACGTGCAGCTCCTGGACGACGCGCCGTTCGAACTCCGAGTCGTCCACCACCCGGCGACGGGCGGGATTCGCGGGACGGCGCGCTCCGCTTTCCGCGAGGTCGTCATCGCGCGCGAGGCCGTCCCTGAGGTCATGCTCGGCACGCGCCAACGGCCGGACGGCATCGCCGGCCGGATCACCGCGAGCCGCGACTTCGTGACCGTGAACGACGACGGCGCGGCAGTGCTCGTGCCCCTTCGCAGCGTGCTCTGGATCGCGCTCCCCGACGGTTGACGGTCAGGCCGCGGTGAGCGTCTCGCTCACGGTCCAGAGCCGGGCAGCGGCGGCGTCGTCACGCGCGTGGCGGGCGGGCACGGCGACCCGCGACTTCGTGAAGTACTGGCCGCTGACGCCGTCGACCTCGGGCGACGACGCGACGTAGATCGACGTCTCGGCACCCTTCTCGGGCGACAACGCGAGCGGACGCGCGATGCGCATCACGATGTCACCGAGCCGGCCGGCATCGCCGTCGCGTGCAAAGTTGCTGCCGACGAATCCGGGATGCACTGCATTCGCGGTCACGTTGGTGTCGGCGAGCCGGCGGTCGAGCTCTCTCGTGAACAGGATGTTCATCAGCTTCGTCGCCGCGTACACACCGAAGCCGATGCCGTAGCGACGGCGCTCCCACTCGAGGTCGTCGAACTTCAGGCCGCGCCGCGCGGACCGATGTGCTTCAGACGCGACGTTGACCAAGCGTCCTTCGTCGCTCTCGGCGAGGAGATCGCGCAGCAGATTGGTGAGGAGGAAGTGGCCAAGGTGGTTTACCTGGAACTGCATCTCGTGCGCGTCGACGGTGACGTGCCGCTCGCGCAGGATGACGCCCGCGTTGTTGACGAGGATGTCGAGACGGCCGTAGCGGGTGCGGAACTCGTCGGCGAAGGACCGCACCGCGTCGAACGAGGCGAGGTCGAGCGGCAAGGTGTCGGCCCGGTCCGCCGCACCGGTCCGCGCCTTGACCTCTTTGACGGCTGCCCCTGCCCTAGGCGCGTTGCGCGCCGCGACGACCACGTGCGCGCCTCGCTGGGCGAGCGCGACGGCCGTCTCCTTGCCGATCCCGGAATTCGCGCCCGTGACGACGGCGACCTTCCCTTTCAGGAGCGTGTCGTCGACTGTGGTCACTGGCGCGCCCGCTCCTCGGCGCTGGGTGAACGATCCTCACCGGGTTGCGCGCGCACCCAGTCGATGAGCTCGTCGCGGAGGAACCTGATCTCGCGGCCGCCAGGGAAGCGGTGCGCGGGGATGCGACCCTCGCGCACCATGCGGCGCAGGTACTCGACGTGCACGTGGAGCAGCTCGGCAGCCATCGCGGTCGTGAGGATCGGAGGCGCCGCCGCGGCCGCCTGGTCGAGATCGCGACCCACTCCTTCGGTGGCCGCCGCTCGCAGGTCGTCCACGTCCTCCATGGGCGGGCAACGTTAGCCGCGCTCCGGACAACCCTTGATGATCTCGCGCAACCGAACACGCGGGACGCGCCGCCGACGACGCGGGTGGACTTCCAGCAATTACCAGCTTGTCGCGAGCGTGCGCGTCTGGTCTCATGCACGGCGGCAAGGGGGACCGCCTGAGTGGAGGGACAGGCGGTGGCGCACGACGGGGCGTCTCGGGAATCAACGCGCTCGGCGCGGCCACGTCGGCGTGCATTCGCCAGCCGGGTCTCGACGGGCCATGTCGTCATGGTCTTGGCGGGCCTGCTCGGCGCGTTGTTGACGATGAATGTCGTGCGCGCCGCAGATCGCACCCAGCCTGTCCTGGTCGCAGCGACCGATCTGGCGCCCGGCACCGTCATCGGCGACGGCGCGGTGCGTGTCGCCCACATTCACGCGGATGAGGCGGTGCTGTCGTCGCTCGTGGCGGGCAAGGAGCTCGACCGAGTGCGGGGTCAGGTCGCGAGCGCGCCGCTGCACAAAGGGTCGCTGGTCTCGCGCGAAGCGGTTCGACCGGCCGCGAGTGGTGTCGCGACTCGCGTCATGAGCTTTCCGCTCGCCCGCGCTCGCGCGGTCGGCGGCAAGCTGACGAGCGGCGACCGCGTCGACATGCTTGCGGTCGAGCACGACACGGGCCGATCCGGCTACGTCGTGACCGGCGTGACCGTCGTCGGCGTCGACGGTCGAGGAAGCGGCCCACTCGGGACGAGCAACGACGTCACCGTCAGTGTTGCTGTCGATCCAGAGTCGGCGGGGCGCATTGCGAGCGCGCTCGAAGTCTCCGCCGTCACGCTGGTTCGCGCGACGGGCGCATCACCCGCGAACTCCGTCCAGCCGTTCCTGCCGACGGCGCAGGCCTCGTCGAACGGCGTTGGGTCGAACGGCGGCGGCAAGTGACCGAGCCCGAAGTCGCGTTGGTGTTCACGCCCGAAGCGTGGGTGGAGGAGCTGCATCGCCACTTCTGTGACCATGGTGGCGCCCGCGTCAGGAGTCTGGTCGTCGAGCCGCGCGCCGCACTCGACGAGGACTACGACGTGCTCGTCGTCGGTCATCGTTGGGTCTCGTTGAGCCGGGCACTCGTCGCGGATGTCCATGCGCGCGGCCGGGCGGTCCTCGGCGTCTTCGACCGGGAAGAGCCGGCCGGCCGCCGTCATCTGCTCGACCTCGAAGTCGACGCGGTGATCGAGTCGGACGCCGGCTCCGCCGCGTTCGCAGGCGTCGTCGCCGAGCTCGCGCGTGGGCGCGGTGACGAACCGACCCCGATCAACGCGGTCGCGACTCGTACGGCGCGTCTCACCGCCGTAGGAGGACCACCGGGCGTCGGCCGCACCGAGATCGCGATCCAGCTCGCCGTCGCGTTGCATCGACGCGCGCGGACCGCGCTCATCGACGCCGACGACGTCGCACCCGCCGTCGCTCAGCGGCTCGGCTTGCCGATCGAACCGAATCTGCGCACGGCCATCGATGCGGTGGAGCACGGCCGGGATGACGTCGGCGCGAACGTCTTCATCGATCCGCGACCCGGTGTGCACGTCGTGGGCGGACTGCCGAATCCGTCCGGCTGGGCGCAGGTCCGGCCCGGCGAGGTGCTGCGCGTCGTCGATCGCCTGGCCGACGAGCTCGACCTCGTCGTCGTGGACGGCGTCGGCCTGCTCGAAGACATCGGACCGTCGGCTCGCGGCCGATTCGCTGTCGCCCGCGCCATGCTCGCCGAGGCCGACGCCGTCGTCGGCGTCTGCGATGCGAGTCCCGTTGGGATCGCTCGCTTCTTGCGCTGGTACGTCGACGCCGAACAATTCGCGGCCGGCGTTCCGACCGTCGTCGCCGTGAACCGCGTGCCGCGATCGCGGTTCCGCCGCGGCGAGCTCGTCGAAGAGCTGCAGCAGAACCTTCCGACCGTGGACGTGGTCCTCGTTCCTCACGACGCTCGGGTCAGCGCGGGCGCATGGAGTGGCGAGCTCGTGGGCCGCGGGCCGTTCACGCGTGCGATCGAAGACGTTGCCGAGCTCGTGCACGCCGCACCGCGTCGCGAATTCACCGAGCACGCTGCGGTCGATCCCCGGTCGATCCTCGACAAGGCCTCCTGACGATGCGGACGGACGCGTACGACGTGATTCGCCGCGACGCGCTCGCCGGTGTCGAACGTCGCCGCCTCGATCCCGAGCGGCAGCTCTCCGACGTCCAGGCCGAGATCGACCGGGCGATCGACGACTACCAGCGGCGGACGCGTCTCGGCGACGAGGTGCCGCTCGGTGACGCGGCCGCGATGGGCCGGCGCGTGTTGCGTTCGATCACGGACCTCGGGCCGCTGACCGAGCTCCTGGCCCGACGCGACGTCGAAGAGATCTTCGTCGAAGGCGCGCGCGTGACGTACCTCGACGCGAGCGGTCGCTTGCGCGGCCTCGCGGAGCCGACCACCGAGGACGAGAACCGCCAGATCCTCGACCGCTTGCTCGCCACGACCGAGCGGCAGCTGAACGCGAAGCAGCCACTCGTGCAAGCGCGGGTGCTCGACGGCACCGCGCGCCTCACCGCCGCGATTCCACCCATCGCCGACCGGCTGTCCGCGACCGTCCGTCGGTACACGGTTCGGGACGTGACGCTCGACGAGCTGGTGGCGCGGGACGCGCTCACGTCGCAGGCGGCCGCGTTTCTGTGGGCGGTCATGCAGATGCGCAGCCGGATCACGATCTCCGGTGAGCCGGGCGCCGGCAAGACGACACTCGCGGCAGCGTTGATGTCCGCCGTCCCGGCCGTGCACTGCGTGCGATGTTGTGAGGAGATCCGCGAGCTCGCGGTGCCGATCATGCACGGCACCTATTACGAGGTGCGGCTGCCGGGTCTCGACGGCAGCGGTGAGATCGACCTTCGCGCGCTGGTGAAGTTCGTCCTCGCGATGAGGCCGGATCGCATCGTCGTCGGTGAAGTGCGCGGTGCCGAGGCGTTCGAGCTCACCCGGGCCGTCAACGCCGGTTGCGGCTTCCTCTGCACCGTCCACGCCAACTCCGCGGTCGACGCGATCAACGCCCTCGTGAATGCCGCACTCATGGCCGGCGAGAACGTGACGGAGCGGATCGTGCGCAAGGTGTTCGTCGAGGCGCTCGACCTTGTCGTGCACGTCGACCGCGAAGACGCCGCTGGCACCGACGAACGCGCCCGGCGGCAAGTCACGGAGATCACTGCCGTCGTGCCGACGCTGGCCGACGACCAGACGTGCGAGCCGATCTTCGTGCGCGACGGCCTCGGCGCACCACTCGAATGGACCGGCGCGCTGCCGCCCTCGCTCGAGGCTCGCGTGGACCGCGTGTTGCCTCGGGGCGTGCGGCTGCGATCGCTGATCGAGCACGGGAGGCCGGCATCGTGACGCTGCTCGCGGCGCTCCTGACCGGTCTCGCGTGCTCGTTCTTGGCCGGCGCGCTCTTGGGAACGCTGCCGCGCGGTCGGATCCATTCCGGGCGGATCTCGGCCCGGGTTGAGCGCAGCCGCGCCTGGCTCCAGCAAGCGGGTCTGCAGACGAGCCCGGCGCGCTTTTGGACCGCGTGTGTCGGTGCCGGACTCGTTGCGCTCTTGGTCTTCACCGCACTGACGGGTTCCGTGGTCGTCGGACTCGTACCGGCCGGTGTCGTCGCGATGTTGCCGCGCGCGTACCTCGGACGGCGGCGCCGCATCCGGATGAGCGAAGTGCAGCGGGCGTGGCCCGATGGGTTGCGCGATCTCGTCGCCTCGATGGCGGCCGGCCGTTCCCTGACGCAGTCGGTCAACGCGCTCGCTGCGGACGGTCCCGAGCCGTTGCGCCTCGCGTTCGCCCGGTTTCCCGAGCTGGCCCGCGTGCTCGGGACGGGACCCGCGCTCGAACTCATCAAGGAAGATCTCGCCGATCCGACGAGCGACCGAGTGCTCGAGGTCTTGCTGCTCGCGCACGAACGCGGCGGTCCGATCGTGCGCAGCATCCTCGTTGACCTGACCGACGCGACGACCAGAGACCTGAAGCTCGTCGACGAGCTCGACACCGAGAGCCTGGAAATGCGCATCAACGCGCGCGCGGTCGTCGTGCTGCCGTGGCTCGTGCTGGTCGCGCTGACCGCGCGTCCGGGGGCGTTCCGCGACTTCTACCAATCGAGCGCGGGCGTGCTCACGGTTGGCGTCGCCGCCGTGCTGAGCGCAGTGGGCGTCGTCGTCCTTGGACGGCTCGGGCGTGAACACAGTGAAGAGCGCGTGTTCGCACGAGCGGAAGTGGCCGCGTGACGGCGCGCGAATTGCTCGCGTTGCTCGCGGTCGGCCTGGGAACGTCGGCGGTCGCGGCGGTGCTCGTCCCGCGTCCGGCGCGCCTACGGCACCGCGTGCGGCCGTACGCAATCGTCGCACGCACGGCGCTCGGGCACGCGCCCGACGCGGGCCCGGGTCGCGCCCAGCTCGGGGGGAAGTCTTCGGGCCTGGGTGGTGCGCTCGGCGAACCGGTGCGGGCGCTGCTCACCCGTCTCGGTCGTGTGTTCGAGCAACGAGGCGACGACCATCTCGCTCGCGTGCTTCGTCAGGCCGGCTACTTCGAGATGACGCCGGACGAGGCGCGCGTCCGGCAAGTCGGTCACGCGTGCGCCGTTGCGGCGCTGGCCGCCGCCGGCGTGGGTCTGCTTTCGCGTGTTCCCTTGGCGGCGTTGCTCGCGGGCGGCGCCGGGCTCATGCTCGGCCTCACCCGTTGGCGACGCAAGATGGAACGGGCGATCGAGGCGCGCGCGGCGCGCCTTCGCTTGGAGCTCTACACCGTCAACCAGTTGCTCGCGATGCACGCGCGCACCGGCGCAGGAGTGATGCAGGCGATACAACGGATCGTCGATCGAGGGCGCGGTGTGTTCGTGAGCGAACTCGCCGACGTACTGATGTGGACGCGCAGCGGAATGGGCGAGGCCGACGCGCTGCGGCGCGCCGCCGAACTCACCGCCGAGCCGAGCGCGGCGCGCACCTATCACCTGCTCGCGGCCGGCGTCGAGCGCGGCGTCGATCTCGCGGCCGGGCTGCTCGCGCTCAGCGAGGACATCCGCGACGCTCGGCGCGAGCAGCTGCACAAAGACGCGGTGAAGCGACGAGCCGCGATGCTCGTCCCCACGATCGGCATCCTCGCACCGATCATGCTGCTGTTCATCGCCGCGCCTCTGCCATCCATCGTGCTCGGACATCACTGACTAGGGAGGAATCCTCGTGTTGCTGTACTGGTACCTGCTCGCGCGCGTGCGACGTTCCGAGGAGGGAATGACGACGGCCGAACTGCTCGGCAATGCCGCGCTGGGTGTGCTGGCGTTGGTTGCGATTTGGACCGTGCTCCAAGGGCTCGGTGTCGATATCGTCAACTGGATCCGCGGCCAGCTCATTCACTGAGTGCGCCGGCGTCGCAGCTCCTCGAGCGACCGAGAGCAAGGCTTCGCGACCATCCAGTACGTCCTGGCGGTTGCGTTGTCGCTGGTGCTGCTCGTGTTGATCGCCAACTTGCTCGTCGACGTGTACGCGCGCGGCGCGGTGCGCGACGCGCTCGACGAGGGCGTCCGTGCCGCGGTGCCGATCGATGCGCCGGTTTCGGTCTGCGAGCAGCGTGCTCGCGACGTGCTCTCGGATCTGGTGCGCGCGCCGGTTGCGGTCGTCGAGGTGCGTTGCCGGCGGGACGGTGCGCGTGTCGTCGCAGAGGCACATGTGTCAATGCGGTCCTGGCTTCCCGTGCTCGTGCCCGACTGGCGCATGGACCTGCATGCGGCCGCCGAACAGGAAGGCTGACCCGTGAGACGGCGGGACTGTGGCGGATTTGTGGCGCTGGAATGGGTCGCGGCCGTTGCGCTCCTCTTGTTGCCTGTGGTCGTGCTCGTCGCGACGCTGCCCGGCTGGGCGGAGCGGCGGCATGTGGCGACGGTGGCGGCCCGCGAGGCGGCGCGGGCCCTCGCGCGCGATTGGCCGAACGCGAGTCCGATGGCGGCCGAGCTGGTCGCACGCTCGATCGCGGGAGATCACGGCGTCGACGACCGCGATGTCGACGTTCGGGTCGTCGCCGCGGGCGAGTCGCGCGGCAGCCTCGTTCGCGTCGACGTTCGTGTTCGGATGCCGGCGATCGACGTCCCGGGAATGGCACGCGTTGCGGGATGGACGTACACCGCGACGTCGACCCGGCGCATCGAGGACTACCGCAGCAGGTGAGCAGGTGCAGAGGTGATGCGAAACCGACATGAAGACCAGCGCGGGACGGTCACTTTGTGGGTGCTGGGTCTCTGCGTCGCGGTGATGTTCCTCGGCGGTATCGGCCTCGACTTGTGGCGCGCGATCGCGGTGCGGCGTGAGCTGTCCGCCATGGCCGACGCGGCGGCGACCGCCGCGGCGAACGGCGTCGACGAAGGCGACCTCCGGGCGGGGACGGTGCACCTCGACGAAGCGCGGGTACGCGAGCTCGCATACGAATCGCTGGCAACGTCGCCGCGGGCGGCCTCGCTCGACGCACAGGAGGTCGACCTGGCGGGTGATCGAGTGACGGTCATCCTGCGCGACGACGTGCCGTTCTCGTTACTGCGCATCTTCATGGGCGGTGACCGCTTCGAAGTACGCGTCCAGGCGACGGCCGAGCCGCGGCTCGTGCCGTGACCGCCAACTTGCGTCACTTCTCCACACCTCATGTGCACAACAGGCGCAGGTTGAGAGGGGGCTCAGGTACGCTCGCTGCACTGGTCAGCCGCTCGGAGGGGAAGTCATGCCCGATGCCGTCATCGTCGCCGCGGCCCGCACTGCGATCGGCACCGCGCGCAAGGGAACGCTGGTCGACGTCAGCGCGTTCGACCTGGCGAAGTACGCGGTCGGCGAAGCGCTGAAGCGGTCGGGCATTCCTGCCAACGAGGTCGACGACCTGCAACTGGGCGAAGTGCTCCAAGGCGGCGGCGACATCGCCCGCTACGCCGCGATCGAGCTCGGGCTCACGGAGGTGCCCGGCGTCGCGTTGAACCGGCACTGCGCGTCGGGCATGGCGTCGGTCCAGGGCGGCGCGGCCAGCATCATTGCGGGCATGGACCGCGTCGTCATCGCCGGCGGCGCCGAGTCGATCTCGAGCGCGCCAACAGTCATGAAGCGGCTCCTCGGCACCGACGACACGGCGCCCTGGATGTCGCCGAGCCATCCCGCGGAGCCGGACGCGCCCGCCTTCGACATGTCGATCACCGTCGGCCACAACACCGCCAAGTCGTATGGGCTCACGCGCCACGACATGGACGCGTGGGCGCTGCGTTCGCACCAGCGGGCGATCGCCGCGATCGACGAAGGCCGGCTCGAAGAAGAGATCGCGCCGATCGAAGTGACGCTCCGCGACGGCTCGCGCAAGGTCTTCGACACCGACGAGCACCCGCGTCGCGACTCGACCGCCGAGAAGCTCGCCAACCTCAAGCCGTTGCACCCGGAGATCGAAGGCTTCGGCGTGACGGCCGGCAACGCGTCAGGCCTGAACGACGCCGGCGCCGCGCTGGTGCTCACCTCCAGCGACTACGCGCACGCGAACGGTTTGGCGCCGCTGGCGCGCATTCGCAGCTGGGCGTCGGCCGGGTTGGCGCCGCGCGACACCGGTCTCGGACCGATCGTCGCGATCCCGAAGGCGCTCGAGCGGGCGGGGATGACGATCGACGACGTCGACCTCGCCGAGATCAACGAGGCGTTTGCATCGGTCCCCGTCGCGGCCTGCAAGGCGCTCGGGCTGGATCCCGAGATCACGAACGTCAACGGGTCCGGCTGCTCCCTCGGGCATCCGGTCGCGGCGACCGGCACCCGCATGATCATCACGACGCTCTACGAGCTGCGCCGGCGGGGCGGGGGCATCGGGCTGGCGAGCATGTGCGCCGGCGGCGGCATGGGCTCGGCGACCGTCTTCGAGGTCTACCCGGGCTGACGCGCTTACGACGCGGCGAGTGCTCGGAGCTCGCGCACTGCGACCGAGAGGTTCGCGAGGTCGTAGACCCCGTGGAACCGAATGTCCTCGATGATGTGCCGCACGCGCGCGATCGCTCCCGGCTGGCTCCCGGCCCACACATCGAACGCAGTCGGCGGATCGAAACCCGGATCGCTGGCGCGCAGGATGCTGTTGACGACATCGCGATGGGCGCGGCCGGCGTCCTCCCGCAGCGCGCCGCGCGCGAGCGCTTCCCAGCGGTCGACGCGCGGCAGCTCGGCGATACGGTCCGCGAGCCAATCGAACTGCATGCGGTCGCCGACGATGCAGTAGAGGCTGCCGACGTGGTCGACGTCGGCGTGGTAGGCGGCCGCGAGCGTGGCGACGTCGAGCGCGCTCGGGAGCAAGTCAATCGAGGCAACGCGCCGGGCCAGGCCCTCGGGCGCGCCTCGGGCAAGCAATGCCGCACGCGCCTGCTCCATGCGTTCGCGCTCACTTCCGCACGACTGCTCAGGGAGCACCTGCATCAAGCGGGCGACCGGTACGGCGAACGCCTGGACCGTCGCGGCGACGGGCAGGGGCCGGCGGCGATTGCGGAGGAGCCACCGCGACGCCCGCTCGACGAGCTTCCGTCCCTCGAGGTACATGTCGGTCTGCACGTCGATGTCGATGCGGTCGTCGAGCGCTTCGATCTCGCGCCACAGTGAGTCCTGGTCGAAGATCGCTCGCGCGGCTTCGTGGGCGCGGAGGATCTCGGGTGCGCTCGCGCCCGTCTCCTCGCCGAGTCGGAACGCGAACGTCGTGCCGGCGCGGTTGACCATGCCGTTGACGAGTGCGGTCGCGGTGATCTCGCGTCGGAGCGGGTGCGCGCGGATGCCGTCGGCGCACCGGTCGCGCAGCTGCGGCGGGAAGTACCGAACGAGGTCGGGAACGAAGTCGGGATCGTCGGGTAACGGCGACGCGAGGATGTCCTCCTCCAGCGTCACTTTGGCGTAGGCGAGCAGGACCGCGAGCTCGGGGACGGTCAGCCCGAGCCCGGCATTGCGCCGATCGACGAGCTCGTCGTCGCTCGGGAGGTGCTCGACTCCCCGGTCGAGATGGTGCGACTGCTCCAGCGCGCGCATGAACCGGGCGTGTACCTCCTCCATCGGCGCCGCCTGTGCCTTGGCGTTGTCCAGCGCGCGCACCTGCCGATAGTTGTCGCGCAACACGAGTCCGGCGACGTCGTCGGTCATCGCGGTGAGCAGTTCGTTGCGCTCGTCGAAGGTGAGATCGCCTTTTCGCACCGCGGCATCGAGGAGGATCTTGATGTTGACCTCGTGGTCGGACGCGTCGACGCCCCCGCTGTTGTCGATCGCGTCGGTGTTGATGAGGCCGCCCTTCAACGCGTACTCGACGCGCGCCTCCTGCGTGAACCCGAGGTTGCCGCCCTCGACGACGGCCCGGCAGCGCAGCTCGGCGGCGCTCACGCGGAGCGCGTCGTTGGCCTTGTCGCCGACGTCACTGTGGCGTTCGGCCGACGCCTTCACGTAGGTGCCGATCCCGCCGTTGTAGAGAAGATCGACAGGTGCGCGGAGAATCGCGCGGATCATGTCCGCGGGTGTGAGCTTCGTGACGTTCGATGCAAGTCCGAGTCGCGCACGCACCTCCGGAGTCACCGGGATCGCTTTCGCGGTCCTCGGAGAGACGCCTCCACCCGCGGACAGGAGCTTGGCGTCGTAGTCGGCCCACGAAGAGCGCGGAAGGTCGAACAGGCGCTTGCGCTCCTGCCACGACGCTTCGGGATCGGGGTTCGGGTCGAGGAAGACATGCCGATGATCGAACGCGCCGACCAGCCGGATGTGGTGCGAGAGCAACATCCCATTGCCGAACACGTCGCCTGACATGTCTCCGATGCCGACCACGGTGACCTCATCGCGGCTGGGATCGATCCCGAGGTGCCGGAAGTGCCGCTTGGCGGACTCCCAGGCGCCGCGCGCGGTGATCCCCATGCGTTTGTGGTCGTAGCCGTGCTCGCCACCCGACGCGAATGCGTCGCCCAACCAGAAGCCGCGCGCCAAGGCGATCTCGTTGGCGACGTCGGAGAACGCGGCCGTGCCGCGGTCGGCCGCCACGACGAGATAGGGATCGTCGGCGTCGTAGCGGACGACATTGGCGGGCGGCACGACATTGCCGTCGATGAGGTTGTCGGTGACGTTGAGCAGGCTCGCAATGAAGGTTCGGTAGCACGCTTCGACCTCGGCGCCGAGCGCAGTCGCATCCGCCGGTGGCCGTTTGACGACGAACCCGCCTTTGGCTCCCGTCGGCACGATGACGGCGTTCTTCACGCGTTGCGCCTTCATCAGGTCGAGGATCTCGGTGCGGAAGTCCTCCCGTCGGTCCGACCAGCGGATGCCACCGCGCGCAACTCGGCCCGCTCGTAGGTGTACGCCTTCGACGCGCGGCGAGTAGACGAAGACCTCGAACAGCGGTCGGGGCAGAGGAAGGTCGGGGATTTGTGCGGGATCGAGCTTGATGACGACGCAGGGCGGCGGTTCGCCGTTCACATCGCGCTGGAACCAGTTGGTGCGGAGCGTCGCGGTGACCAGGGAGAGGACCGAGCGCAGAATGCGGTCCTCGTCGAGGCTCGTCACCCCATCGATCGCGCGTGAGATCTCGTCGGCGAGCCGTTCGGTGTCGCCGCCACCCTGCTCCACGACCCACGGATCGAGCCGGGCGACGAACAACTCGACGAGCCGGCGCGCGGTCTCGGGGTGCGCGGCGAGCGCATCTTCCATGTAGGCCTGGCTGAACAGGGATCCCGCCTGCCGCAGGTACCGGCAGTACGCGCGAAGCAGCACGACCTCGCGCCACGCGAGTCCGGCCCGGAGCACGAGGCGGTTGAAGCCGTCGTCTTCGGCGTCGCCGCGCACGACGGCGAGGAAGGCCTCCTCGAACAGCCGTCGCTCCGGAACGATCTGTCGCGCGTCGCCACCCACGCCGTTCTCGCGGGCGCGCAGGCGGAAGTGCTTGATCCACCGCGGTGTCAGCCCGGCCGGCGTGAGCGTGTACGGATGCTCGTCGTCGACGACGACACCCATGTTCGTCAGCCGAGGCAGCACATCCGAAAGTGAGGGTGGGTC
>JBKPCL010000145.1:0-9042 GCA_046727335.1 Actinomycetota bacterium | reverse complement strand
TTGCTCGTCCCGGGCCCGCCGCGGACGACGTTCCGGGCTGTGTACGCCCTCGAGGAAGTCGACGCGCTCGATCTGCCGACCGGTGGTGCCGTTGCACGCGGATGGGAGCAACAGCTCGAGCGGGCGATGCGCACGGAGCTGCCCGAGCCGTGGCAGTCACAGATCGACGCGGCGCGCGCCGATCTGCTGCTTGCCTCATCCTCGTCGGCGGTCGTCGCCGGGTTGGAGGATTGGGGCTTCGACGCCGAAGCAGCCGCGGCGTGGGCCGGACTGGGCTTTGGGGAGCGCCGAGCAGCGAGGCGCCGAGTTCGGCCTGAGGATCCGGGTACTGCGCTGGCGGAGGCGCGGGACGATCCCGCACGCTTCTTGCTCGCGATGCGGCAGCTGCTCGTGCACGAGGACGGTCGGGACGTCGCGCTGCTCCCGTTGTTTGCGCCGGAATGGCTCGGCCAGCATCTCGCCGTCCACGAGGTCCCATTGCGGCGCGGGCCACTGTCGTTCGCGGTGCGATGGCACGGTGCCCGGCCCGCGCTGCTCTGGGACGCGCCCGCGGGTGTAACGCTGCGCGCACCTGCGCTCGACCCGACGTGGAGCAGCTCACAGCCGGTGGGCGAGACGCTGCTGGCGTCGCCACCGGCAACGCTCCTCCCGATGGGCCATCGCGGCGCGGCAGCGGGGGAGCGTCTCGACGACCCGGAATCTTTTACGTGAGCGAACGTCGTGAGGCGGGTATCCCGCCGAGCAGTGAGCGGGGCCCAGCGGCCCGGCGCCGGAGGCGCCAGGAGCGGCAAGCGTGAGCGACGACGACGACTTGGTCGCCGCGGGTCTCTACGACCCGGACGCGCCGGATGCCGAGGCGCGGCTCGAGTTGCTGCGCTTCCTGCTCGACGACATCGGCGCGTCGATTCCCGAGGTCGTTCAAGCGCAGGAGGACGAGCGCCTCTCGAGCTTCGCGGCGTTCCGCCATCTCCGTCCGACGGACCGTTGCACGCTCACCGAAGCGGCGCGTCGCGCGGGCGTCGACGCACCATTTGTGGCACGAGTGTGGCGAGCGGCGGGGTTTGCTGACCCGCGGCCGTTCGAACGGCGCTTCGGCGAGCGAGATGTCGAGATGTTCAAGCTGCTCGATCGCTTTCGTTCGTATCTCAGCGACGACCAAGTGCTGCAACTCGTGCGCACACTGGGCGCGGCGACGTCGCAGATCGCAGAGGCCGAGATCGCGTTACTGCGTTCGAGTGTCGAGGCGCCGCTGTACAAGGAGCAACGGTTCGTCGACATCGCGCGCGCGTATCACGACATTGCGCAGGAGTTCTTCCCGTCCGTCGGTGAGGCGATCGACACGTTGCACCGGCATCAGCTCGAGACGATCGGGCGGCGCTACGCGGGGATCGGCGCGCCGACGACGACGAACGTCGTCGCGCTTGCCGTGGGCTTCGCCGACCTCTCCGACTACACCGGGCTCTCCGTCGAGCTCGACTCCGAGGAGTTGAGCAACATGATCGAGCGTTTCGAGGAGACGACGGGTGACGTCGTGGCCGCAGCCGGCGCCAACATCGTCAAGCGCATCGGCGATGCGATCATGTTCGTCTCCAACGCTCCCGGGGTGGCGTGCGAGCTCTCGCTCGACCTGGTGGATGCGTGCGCCCGCGCCCGGCTCCCGAAGTTGCGCGTCGGCGTGGCGTTCGGTGATGTGATCGTGCGCCGCGGCGACTTCTATGGTCCGACCGTCAACCTCGCGTCGCGTCTCGTGAGCGCCGCCGAGCCCGGCACCGTGCTCGCAGACGCCGACCTGTACCAGCGCTTGTCGCGCGTCCGCGGCCGCTACGCGTTCGTCCCCGCCGGTCGCCTGAGCCTGCACGGCTTCCACGGCTCGGTACAGGCATACCAACTGTTGCGTGCGTGAGGCGGTCGGGAAGCAGCGCGAGGTAGAACAACGGAATGAACCTCGATCTGCATGTGTCGCGCTTCGACTGGGCGGGTGGCCCCGCCGGCATCGGGCCGGGCGTCGCGGACCTGGCGCAGCGCGCTGAGGCGTTGGGCGTCCGCACGATGTCCTTCATGGATCACTTCTTCCAGATGGACTGGATGGCGCCCGCAGACGACCCGATGCTCGAGGGCTACACGGCCCTCGGTTTCGTTGCCGGTTGCACGACCCGCCTGCGGCTGCGCCTCCTCGTGACCGGCGTGACCTACCGCCATCCGGGCGTGCTCGCGAAGACGGTGACCACGCTCGACGTCGTGTCGGGCGGCCGCGCCGAGCTGGGTATCGGGGCCGCCTGGTACGAGCGCGAGCACCGCGGTCTCGGTGTCCCTTTTCCGCCGACAGCGGAACGCTTCGAACGCTTGGAGGAGGCGATCCAGGTCTGCCTCCAGATGTGGAGCGACGACAACGGTCCGTACCGCGGCAAGCACCACCAGCTCGAAGAGACGCTGTGCAGTCCTGCGCCCGTCAGCAGGCCCCGTCCGCGCATCCTCATCGGCGGCAGCGGCGAGCGGAAGACGCTGCGCCTTGTTGCGCAGTACGCCGACGCGTGCAACCTCTTCGGTGGGCCGGAAGAGGTGGCGCACAAGGTCGAGGTACTGCGCCGCCACTGCGACGCGGTCGGGCGCGACCCCGCCGACATCGAGGTGACGGCCATGTACCGCGACATCCCGCCTGGCGCGACGGTCGACGAGGTCGTGCGCGGTGCGGAAGCGCTCGCGCACGTGGGTGTTTCGACCCTGGTGACCGGCGCGATCAGCGCCGACCCCCCGGGCTGGCTCGAATCGACGTTCGGCCCCGCGATGGAACGGTTACGCGAGATCACACCGGACGCGCGCGTCGTTAGGCCTCGCGGCGCAACCGGCTGATGTATGCGTTGAGCGCGTCGACCCCGTGACCGGCGTCGCCGGCTTCGACTCTCCGTACCGGCAGCCGCGATCCGTCCGTGAGCACGAGCGCTGCCGTAGCGGGTCGGAGGCTCGGGAAGTTGCCAACTGGCACGGTCGGCTCGAAGCGTTCGACCCGCGCCAGCGGGATCAGCTTCGGAGCCTGGGGGTAGTTGCGGATCTCGACGCCGGCGCTCGTGATGCGCAGGTAACTGCGGCGCACGCAGACGACGGCGGCGAGCGTGGCGACGCCGATGACGGCGAAGGGCAGCAACAGAACGAGCACCACGCGTTTGCCTCACGCTGTCGACGAGTTGTGCGTTGCCGCAACGATACGGCGCGTTCCAGTCGATGGAGGTGCGCGTACCGGCTGTTATGCGGGCCGTTCGCGCGCCCGGTTGATGCACCGGCGGGACCGCAAGGCCTCTGCAATGTCGTCGACGCGGCACGACGCACTCGCACCAGACTTCCCACTGGTAGCCGCAGAGTGCAGGAGCATCCTCCGCGGGCTGGAGGTGACATGTCCGCAGTCGGCTGCTCGGAGTCGTTCGGATACACCGGCCGACCCGGCGCGATGCCATGACGTTCGAGCCATCTCGACTCATCGCCCGGTCGACCGAGCCGCTCTGTCGAGACAATCAACTCCTCGTTCACCGCTTCATCCTGGCCTGACAAAGCGAGCCGTGCGACACTCCCGGTGAAGTTGTGACACGGTCTCGGATCGCACGGACGATGCCGACTCAGCAGCCACGACGGCCCACCACGCGCAAGCTCGGCGGGGTACGCCCGAACCTGCTTCGCGTGCCAGGTGTCGCCCGATGTTGTGTCCGCTGCCGTTGCCCATGCCGCGCCGCGGTTGCGGTTGAACCGCCGCCCTGGGTCCGCTTCCCTGTGCCGGGTGTCCGCTGCGCCCGCCCTGCCGCCTCGCCCGGCCCGTGTCCGGTGGGGTGGGCGCTTCGGACCTCTTCTCCTCCCTGTGTCACCATCGGCGTCCGGGATAGGAGATAAGGGCCCGCGAAACGCCGCGTCCACTCTCTGTGGGCATAGGGGCTCACGCGCTCCGTGCGAGGGGCCGCGAGACGCCCTATTCAGCGCGACTGGTCGAGGGTTGGCCAGGGAACCTCGTCGCGCGGACATCGCTTCGGTGTCCGTGCATGCGCGCCCGAGACGACATATTTGGCCGAACGCTCGGGCCTGGGCGCGGGTGACGCCGGTCGGCACGGGCGAAGCCTCCTGGACGGAGCACCTCGGGGGGCGTGATTATGGTTCGTGATGCGAGCCCACGTGAGTGGTCGCGCCGGCGGTCAGGCTCGGGCGCTCGTTGCGGTCGGGGCGGCTGTGCTGGCGGTGACCGGCTGCGTGGGGCGTGGCGGGAACGTCGGTGACCGGACCGGCAGTTCCGAGGGGTCCTCCGGGCTGGAGGCCGGGCGCGCAGAGCCGCTAAAGGGCGTCGTGGCAGCCGCGGCTCGGATGCTGTCGCGGCGTGCACGCGTGTCCTTTCGCCTGGATGGCGCGCAAGTGTTCGGTTCAACGCGGGCTCCCGTGTTCGGGATTGGTGTGTTCGATTTCGCCTCCGGGCTCGGGAGCGAAGTAATCGATCTTCCCGAGGTCGGGCGTCAAGAGCCGGGCATCGAACGCGTCATCTTCGTGCAGACGCGCGTCTACCTGCAGCCGAAGGGCACGTCGACGGTCGCCCTCCCGCACGACAAGGCGTGGATGTCCGCGTCGCTCACGGGTTCGGAGTCGGTCTCGACGAACTTTCCACAGTTCATCGGGCAGATCCAAGGCCTGAACCCATTGCTGCTGTTGCAAGAGGTGGCGTGGGGCGCTCGTGCTGCGACGCCGATCGAGGAGCGATCGAGGCGCGCACCGGAGGCACGCGGACACCGCGTCACGATTGACCTCGCGCGGGCGTTGGCGGCTACCGGAAAGGCGGGCGCGACCGTCTCGAGCCTCGCGATTCAGCAGCAGTTGAGTGCGCTCGGCTCTGGTCGGTCGGCGAGCGTGTCGGTCTTTGTTTGGATCGATCGCACCGGACGGATCGCGCAGTTGCGTGCGTCGATTCCCGGTGCGGGGTTGGGAACCGAGCTCCTGACGTTGGAGGACGTCAAGAACTCGGTGCGGGTTGTCGCGCCGCCCGCGGCGCAGGTCGTGGACATCACGGCGCTGACACCGTCAGGCGAGCGCGAGAACAACGGTGGGGGTGACTCTGATGGAGGTTAACCCTCGGCCGGTATTGATCGAGGGCCTGACGAAGCACTTCGGGCGAGGAGTCATCGCGGTGGATGGCGTGGATCTCGTCGTCGAGCATGGTCAAGTGGTGGGACTCGCGGGTCCGAACGGCGCGGGCAAGTCGGTGACCCTGCGAATCCTGCTCGGTTTGGCGCGGCCGACTGCAGGACGAGTGGAGCTGTTTGGCGAGACGGTGCGACCCGGTGCCGAGGTGCTCGGACGGGTCGGCGCACTTGTCGACGGGCCCGGGTTTGTGCCGCACCTGTCGGGGAGCGAGAACCTGCGTTTGGCGTGGCGCATGACGATGCGTAAGGAGGGGGAAGCAGACTTCGCGCGGGCGGTCGCGATCGCAGGACTCGACGGCGCGATCGAGCGACCCTACCGCACGTATTCGCACGGGATGCGCTACCGCCTCGGTCTCGCGCAAGCGCTGCTGGGAAGACCCGACCTGTTGCTGCTCGACGAGCCGAGCACCGGCCTCGACCCCGCGCACGCCATCGAGGTTCGTGACGCGATCCGGGACGCCGCGGCCGAGGGTGCGACCGTCGTCTTTTCGAGCCATGTGCTGTCGGAGGTCGAGCGTGTGTGCACCCACGCGGCGGTGATGCGAGGCGGACGGGTAATCGCGTTCGGCACCATCTCCGAGCTGCGAGGCAAAGGGCAGTCGCTCGAACAGGCATATCTCAGCCTGGTCGGCGCTGTGCCGCATCCGAGTTTGCCGCCGTCGGACGCGAGCAGGACGGTTTGATGATCCGCGTCGAGTTTGCGAAGCAGTGGCGGCGCCCGCGCACACTGCTGACACTCGCCGCGCTGGCACTGTTCACGGTCGCGCTCACGATCTCGCTCGTGGCCACCGGGGCGGGTTCGCTCGAGCGCGTCGGCGATATCCCGCTGCTGATCGTGCCGAACCGCTCCGGATTCTCCGTGCCGGTGATCGCCTTGTCGAGCACGATGAAGTTCTTCCTGCCGCTGGCGGTGGCAATCTTCGCCGGCGAATCGGTTGCCGGCGAGGCGAGTTGGGGAAGCTTGCGCTACGCGCTCGCACGCCCAGTCTCGCGTGCTCGCTACCTGTTCTCGAAGCTCGCGGTTGCACTCGGGCTCTCACTCGTCGCGGTGTTGCTCGTGCCCGCGACCGCGTTACTCGCCGGGACGATCGCATTCGGTTGGCACCCGTTGAACGCGATCGACGGCGGTGCGTCGACCGCCGCACACGCGACCATCGTGCAGTTCGGTACGGGCGCGGCGCTCACGCGACTAGCGATTGGCACCGCGTACGTCGCCGCCGGCATGACGAGCATCCTCGCGTTCTCGTTCTTACTCTCGACGCTGACTGTCCACCCATTCGCTGCGGTCGCGGGTGGGGTCGCGTTGACGATCGTCTCGCGCGTGCTCAACGCCGACTACCTGCCTGGTGTGGAGGCGCTGCATCCCTACATGCCGAACAATGAAGTCGATCTGTGGCAGCACGTCTTCCAACATCCCGCGCAGACCGCGGGAATGGCACACTTCCTAGTCCTGCAGCTCGTGTACACCGTGGTCTTCCTGACGGTCGCGTTCTGGTGGTTCGAGCGCAAGGACATCCTCGCGTGATCAGGGCGCAACCCACCGCGGCCGTCCTCGCAGTCGAGCGTGCGAAGCAACGCGGACGCCCCCGCAACCGCATCACCTTTCTCTTGATTGTCGGGGTCAGCACCGCGATCACGCTGGTGATCGGCCTGACTCGCCCGGCGGTCGCCGAACGCGTCGGTAATTGGTTGTCGATGGTGACCAACACGTCGGGCCTGACACTCCCGCTCATCTCACTGAGCGCGATGCAGCTGTTCTTACTTCCGCTTGCGGTGGCAATCTTCGCGGGCGAACCCGTCGCGGCCGAGGCATCCTGGGGCAGTCTGCGCTATCTCCTCGCGCGGCCCGTTGCTCGCTGGCGTGTGCTGCTCGCCAAGGCCGCGGTGGCCGCCGCCTATTCGCTCGCGGCCGTCACCGCAGCGGTTGCGGTCTCGCTACTGACCGGGCTGGTCCTGTTCGGCTGGCATCCGCTGACCGTGCTCGATCTGCAGCACACAACACCGTTCATCGTCACCTCAGCACGCCTGCAGCCACTCGCCGCGACCGGACGCCTCGCCCTCGCGACGGGATACGTCATTGTCTCGTTGAGCAGCACGTTCGCGTTCGCGCTCCTCTTATCCACGCTCACCGCCCGGCCCTTCAGCGCGGTTGCCGGCGGTGTCGCGCTGAGTCTCTTCTCGCGCGCACTCGACAACGTCCCAAGCCTGCACCCGCTCAGCCCATGGCTACCTGTAACCGACCGCGCGACCACCCTTTGGACCGGATTCTTCACCGACCCCGCTCAGACCACAGGCCTTACGCACGCGCTGGAGGTCCAACTCGTCTACACCGCCATATTCCTGATCATCGCGTTCACGCGCTTTACCCGCGCCGACATACTCACCTGAACAACCAAAGGCAGTCGGCGGGCCTGTCTGAAGGTTCGTGTAACCGGTCGTGATGGTGAATCGCGCTGGGATCCGTGGAGGCTCTGCGGTGCCCTGGGTTCGGTGGAGTCAGCTGCCTGGATGTCATGCCGCTGTCGTTGGTTGATGCCGGTTCTCGAACTCGACGGGTGTGAGCATGCCAAGCGCGGAATGTCGACGCTGGCGATTGTGGAAGATCTCGAGATACTCGAAGATGGCGTTCGCAAGCTCGACGCGAGTGCGCCACCGTTGACGGTCGAGGAGCTCGACCTGCATACGGCTCCAGAACGCCTCGATGACGGCGTTGTCGTAACAATCACCGATCGAGCCCATCGAGGGCAGCAAGCCGGAGTCGATCGCTCGACGCGTGAATGCCCATGACGTGAACTGCGTGCCCTGGTCCGAATGAATCACCGTGCCGACATCGGGTTGGCGTTGTGCGATTGCCATGCCGAGCGCGTTGGTCACAAGCGCGGCGTTCTGCGTCGAGTCGATGGACCAGCCAACCACGCGTCGGGAGAACACGTCGAGCACGACCGCGCAGTACACCTTTCCCTCCCGCGTCGGATGTTCGGTGATGTCCGTGACCCAGAGGCGATCGGGTTCGGTGCGCGCGAACTGCCGCTCGACGAGATCACCCGCGCTCGGCTGGTTCGGGATGCGCCGGAACTTCGGCCGGCCCGAAAGCCCTTGCAGGCCGGCCTTGCGCATCAACAACCAGACGGCCTCGGCGCCGACCGACAAGCCGTGACCGAGTGTCAGCTCGGCGTGGACGCGCCGGTATCCATAGACGCCGCGGGTATCAACGTGGAGCTTGCGGATGACGTCCGTCAACCAGGCGTGTCGCACCGCCCGCGCCGATGGGGCACGCGACCGCCAGGCGTAGTAGCCGGACTCGGACACGTCGAGGACTCGGCACGCGAGCTGCGCGGGGAGGCCCTCGGCGACCATCATGTCGATGGCCGCGAACCGCCTTTTGGGCCCGACTTCTCCTTGAGCAGCTCGGTGGCACGGCGGTGCACGGCGACTTCGGCTTCGAGCTCTCGGATCCGTTTGCGCGCGGCGGCGAGCTCTGCCTTCTCGGCCGACGACAAGCCCGCCTCGAGTCCTCGGTCGATGCGGTCCTGCCGGCGCCACGCGTGAATCGTCTGCGCGCTGATGCCGACGTCGTCAGCGACCTGCGCAATCCTGCGCCCGGACTCGACCAGATCGAGCACACGACGCCGGAACTCGGCGGGGTAACCGCGCCTTCCCATGCTGTCCTCCTGTCAGGACAGCAGCATCACATTCCAGTTATCCGACTCCGCGGAACCCCCGGCGGACCACCCGCCCGGAACAACGGGGCAACCTCAGCGAGGACTTGGCCTTGTTTTGCGCGCTGTTCGACGTGCGCGGCGATGTGAATTGGGACGTGCCGCTGACCCATCGGCGGCGTAGGAGATCGCCTCACGTGTGGCTGCGCGAGTCGATC
>JBKPCL010000144.1:0-7072 GCA_046727335.1 Actinomycetota bacterium | reverse complement strand
CATGAGCGCCGAGCCGAACAGCGTGAACAGGAAGAACTTGATCGACGCGTACTCACGGTTCGGGCCGCCCCAGACTCCGATCATGAAGAACATCGGGAGCAGGACGATCTCGAAGAACACGAAGAACAGGATCAGGTCCTGGGCAACGAAGGTGCCGTTCATCCCGACCTCGAGCACGAGCATCAGCGCGAGGAACGCCTTCGGGTTGTACGGGTCCGGGAAGTGATTCCACGAATAGACGACGCACAAGAGCGTCATGAAGGCGGACAGCGCGAGCAGCGGGAGGGAGATGCCGTCGACGCCGATGTGGTAGCGGCTGTTGATGACGTCGATCCACGACTTGTTGACCGAGAACTGCAACCGGTTCGTGTGGTCGTAGTTGAACCTGGCGAGCGTCGCGATCGTGAAGCCGAAGGTCGCGAGCGTTGTCGCGAGCGCGACGCTCTTGATTGCATCCTCCCGTTCTCGCGGCAGGAGCATGACGATGATCGCGCCCACGAGCGGAACGAAGACCACGAGGGACAGCGCCCACGAGTCGAACCAATTCATCGAGCCGATTCCCCTCTGCTCACGTGAAGATCCACAGCGCGCCGGCGAACACGACGACGGCGGCGACCAGCATGAAGGCGTAGAGCTGCAGGCGTCCGGTTTGGATCCGGCGCACCGCGCCCCCGCTCTCGCCCGTGATCGCCCCGATGCCGTTGACGATGCCGTCGACACCCTTCTGGTCGATGTAGTCGTAGGTGATGTGCGCGGCTTCGCGGGCGCCGCGCGCCGTGTAGTTCAAGACGTTGTCGATGATGTGCCGGTCGAACCAGTAGACGCCGGCCGCGATCGGCCCCTTGATGCCGGCAACGATCACGTCCTCGTAGAGGTAGTCCAGGTAGTACTTCTCGAGGAGGAATTCGTATCCGGCGTGCGCGGCCCGGTTGCGTCGAGTCAAGCCGTGCGGGATGCGGCCGTCGTAGTAGGCGTACGCAATCGCGACGCCGATCAGCGCGACGAGCACCGACGCGACGGCGAGGATCGGGTTGAACGCGATCGGCGGCCGTTCGACGAACGCGAATCGCGGCTGGAACCACTCTTCGAACTTGGTGAAGTGCGGGAAGTTGATGAACCCTGCGAACACCGCGAAGAACGACAGCACCCAGAGCGGCATCGTGAGGAGCCAGTTGCTCTCGTGCGGCGTGTGGTCGTGTTCGGGAAGGTGGGTGTCCACCTCGGCGACGTGGTGCTCGTACAGCTCGTCGCCTTGTCCGGCGCCGGCCGTCACGAGCGCGGGCTCCTCGTGGTGCGCGTGGCCGCCGCGGTATTCGCCGAGGAACGTCAGGTAGATGCAGCGCGTCATGTACGCGGCCGTGAGTCCCGCGCCGACTAGCCCGACGATGAGGAACGCCTTGTAATTGTTGTGTCCCGCGTTGACGAGGATCTCGTCCTTCGACCAGAAGCCGGCGAGCGGGAAGATGCCGGCGAGCGCGGCCGTCCCGATGAGGAAGGTGAGGAAGGTCTGGGGCATGTACTTCCTGAGCCCGCCCATGTCCTTCTTCATGTCGAAGGAGTGGTGGGAGCCGGAGTGGCTGACCGAGCCGGCGCCGAGGAACAGGTCGGCCTTGAAGAACGCGTGCGTGAAGAGATGGAAGACCGCAGCCGTCCACGCGCCGACGCCGAGTGCCATCACCATGTAGCCGAGCTGGCTGATCGTCGAGTAGGCGAGCACCTTCTTGATGTCGTCCTGCACGAACGCCAGGAGTGCCCCGATGATGACCGTCGTGCCGCCGATGACCGCCATGGCGTTGACGCCGCCGTCGCCGATCGACAGGCCCTCGAAGAACACCGGGTACAGCCGAGCGCCGAGGTAGACACCGGCGACCACCATCGTCGCGGCGTGGATCAACGCCGACACCGGCGTCGGGCCGGCCATCGCGTCGGGAAGCCAGGTGTGGAGCGGGAACTGACCGGACTTGCCGATGATCGCGAGCAACAACGCCAGTGCGGTCCAGAGCAGCAGCGTGTGGCCGACCTTGCCCGACGTCGCCGCTTGGTTGAGCGCCACGATGTTGAACGAGCCGCGGCCGCCGTTGGCGCGGCCGACGACGAAGAACGTGAGGATCACACCGACGATGAGCCCGATGTCGCCCGTGCGCGTGGTCATGAAGGCCTTGAGCGCGGCGTCGGAGTTGGCCTTCTCCTCCCACCAGTGGCCTATGAGCATGAACGAGCACAGTCCGACGAGCTCCCAGCCGACGAGGAGCTCGAGCGTGTTGTCGGAGACGACCAGCAGCAGCATCGACGCGGTGAAGAGGCTCAGGGCCGCGTAGAAGAAGGTGTAGCGACGGTCGCCGCGCATGTACTCGGTCGAGTAGATGTGCACGAGCAACGACACCAGCGTGACCATGAACATCACGATGACGGCAAGACCGTCGATCTGAATTCCGGCCGTCAGCTTGAAGCCGCCGTTCTGCCACCACGTGACGTGGTGGGCGACCGGCAGCACCTCGGCCTCGCCCGATTGCGCGGTCAGCCGGCCGACGCTCTTGCCGAACGCGCCGAGCGCCGCCGCGACGCCGTGGGAATGCTCCGCGTCCTGCACGCGTCTGACCCACTGCAGTAGCGCGCCACACGACAACACAAACGACGCACCGACCGCGACGATCCCGACTTCGGACCCTTGGCGCGGCATGCGCTTGCCGAACAACAGGATCACGACGAACGAGACGGCAGGGATGAGCGGCACGAGCCAGGCGTAGTCGAGGAAGAACACGCGTCAGCCCTTCAGCACGTCGACGTCGCCGAGGTCGGCGCTGTGGAGGTTGCGGTAGATGAGCAGCACGATCGCGAGCCCGACGCCGACCTCTGCGGCCGCGATCGTCAGGACGAAGAGCGCGAAGACCTGCCCGACCGGGTCGTTGCGGAACGCCCCGAACGCGACGAGGTTGATGTTCACCGCCGCGAGCATCAACTCGATGCTCATCAGCACCAGGACCGCGTGTTTGCGCGCCAAGACGCCGTACACGCCGGTGGCGAACAGGAACGCGCCGAGCAGGAGGAATTGGTTCAGCAGCATCGGCAGTTAGTCCTTGCGTGCGAGGACGACCGCGCCGATCAGCGCGCCCAACAGCAGCACACCGACGACTTCGAACGGGATGATGTAAGTGCGGAAGATCGAGTTCGTCACCGCGGACGTGCGGATCGGCTCTTTGAGATCGATCTCGACGCCGTGGAACTCGTTGACCAGAAGGCCCGCGAGCACGCCGGCGAGCAGCGTGGCAACGGCCGCGGCCGGCCAGCGCAGGTCGTTGTCGAGCGACTCGCTCGGGTGCATCGGGGCGCGCGTCAGCATGATCCCGAAGAGGAACAAGACAATGACCGCGCCGATGTAGACCAGCACCTGCACCCAGGCGACGAACTCCTGGCCGAGCAGGATGAACTGCGCGGCGCCACCGGCGAGCACGATGACCAGGTAGAGCGCGGCGTGCACGACGTTCTTCGTACGCACGACGCCCAGCGCTGCGATTGCCATCGCGGCCGCGATGAGGCCGAAGACGACGTTCTCTGCGATCACTTCTTGCCCTTGACCTGCGCGCCCTGCTCCAGCGGCTCGGGCTCCGGCACGGTCTCCATCCACTCGCCGAGCTTGTCCTTGTCGTGCAGGAGCTCGGCGATCCGGGGCTCGGAGTATTCGTACTCCGGGCTCCAGAACAGCGCGTCGAACGGGCACACCTCGACGCAGATGCCGCAGTACATGCAGAGCGCGTAATCGATGTCGAAGCGGTCGAGGACGCTGACACTCCGAGGACGGCCGCCTTCGCGCCGCGGCGGGCGCGTCTCCTTGTGGCCTTCGATGTAGATGCACCAGTCCGGGCACGAGCGCGCGCACAGCATGCAGACGGTGCAGTTCTCTTCCTTCAGCGCGATGACGCCGCGGGCGCGCGTCGGCGGGTCCTCGCGTTCGTGGGGGTACTGCACCGTGACGGCCGGGCGCGTCATCGTCCGGAACGTGACACCGAGGCCGGTGAGCATGCCTTTGATCTCGCGCTTCATGTCAGAACGCCACCTTCAGCACGCCGGTCAGGAGAATGTTGATCAGCGCGATGGGAATGAGCCACTTCCATGCCAGTGCCTGGAGCTGGTCCTCGCGCAACCGGGGATAGGTGAATCGCGCCCAGAACATCAAGAACGCGACCAGCATCACCTTGGCGAACAGCACGATCGGACCGAGGACGTCGGCGGCGGAACCATGCACCCACGGCACCGCCCAGCCGCCGAGGAACAACGTCGCCGCGAGCGCGGCGAACGCGAACGCGGTGCCGAACTCGCCGATGAAGAAGAACAGGAACCGGAAGCCGGTGTACTCGACCATGTAGCCGGCGACGAGCTCCGATTCTGCCACCGGCATGTCGAACGGTGGCTGCGTGAGTTCTGCTTGGGCGGCGACCATGAACAGCGCGAAACCCACGAACTGCGTGAGGATGAACGGCAGGCCGACGCCGCTCCACCCGAAGATCGCGCCGTTCTGCTGTGCATGCACGATGCCCTGGAGGCTCATCGTCCCCGCCTGCGCGACGACGCCGACGACCGCGAGCACGAGCGGCAGCTCGTACGCGATGAGCTGCGCGGCCGCGCGCAAGCCACCGATCAGCGCGTACTTGTTCGAACTCGCCCACCCCGCCATGAGCACACCGATGACCGACAAGCTCGAGACCGCGAGCGCATAGAAGACGCCGACGTCGAGCGGCGCGACGGTGAGACGCGGACCAGCCGGGATCACGACGAAGACGAGGAACGTCGAGAGGACGACGACGGCCGGCGCGAGTGCGAAGACTCGTCGATCCGCTTCGTCCGGCATGATGTCCTCCTTTTGGAGGAACTTGATGCCGTCGCCGATGAGTTGGTACCAGCCGTGGAACCCACCCGGGTCCATCGGACCGAGCCGGCTCTGCATGTGGCTCATCATCTTCAGCAAGAACGTGTAACCGAGGATGAGCGCGGTGAGCGGCACGATGCCGAGCACGATCACGGTCTTCACCGCGAGCGTCGTCCCCCAGCCGACCTCGAATGCGGTCACCGGTCGATGTCCCCGAGGATGAAGTAGAGGCTCGCGAGGATGGTGATGACGTCGGGGACGTACACGCCGCGTAGGAGCCACGGCAGGATCGAGACGTTGCTGAACGACGCCGAACGAATCTTCACGCGGAACGGCCCGGTCGCGCCCTTGGAGATGACGTAGTAGCCCATCTCACCGAGCGGGTTCTCGGTGTTGACCCACGCTTCGCCTTCGGGAACCTTGATGATGCGAGGCACCTTCGCCATGATCGGGCCGGCCGGCATCTGCTCGATGAGCTGCAACACCATGCGCGCGGATTCACGCGTCTCCTGGAGGCGCACCCAGTAACGCGCGAACGAATCGCCGTCGGGGTGCGTCCACACCTTCCAGTCGAGCTCGTCGTAGACGAGGTACTTCTTGCCGTCCCGGCGGAGGTCCCAGTCGACACCGGACGCTCGCAGGTTCGAGCCCGACACGCCGTACGCGGCACCCAACTCACCGGGGATGATCCCAATGGAGCGTGTGCGCTCCTGAAAGATCGGGTTGCCGACGACGAGATCCTCGAACTCGTCGCACGAGTGCAGGATCTTCTGCATGGTCGACGTGCAATCCGCGATCCATCCCCACGGCAGGTCGTCCTTCAAGCCGCCGATGCGGTTGAAGTTCGGATGGAAGCGACCACCTGTGACGGCTTCGATGAGATTGAGCACGTACTCACGGTCACGAAAGCCGTAGAACGCGGGAGTGATCGCGCCGACCTGCAGACCCATCTCCCCGAGGAACAAGACGAACGTCGCGATGCGCGACAGCTCGGTGAGCACCGTGCGGATGTACTCGGCGCGCGGCGGCGCCTCGAGACCCATCAACTGCTCGGCGGCGTGGATGAAGGGAACTTCGTTCGCGAAGGACGAGAGCCAGTCGATGCGGTTGATCAGCGTCGTGACCTGCGGATAGGTGCGGTACTCGGTCAGCTTCTCGTAGCCGCGGTGCATGTAGCCGATGACGGGATCGGCCGCGACGACGCGCTCACCGTCGAGTCGCACGACGAGCCGGAGGGTCCCGTGGGTGGCCGGGTGTTGCGGCCCGATGTTGAGGACCATGTCGCCGGTGTCGAGCTCGACGTTCACCTGGGCGTCGGCAAGGTGCCGGTACATCGCGGGGTCGACGTCGATTTCAGGGAGCCCGCCGGGCTGCGGCATCCGAGGGTCGGTCGTCGTCATTCCGAACCGCCTCCCTCATCTTCCGCGGCGGTGTCGCCGGGCATCGGCTCGACATCGACGAGCCCGGGCCACGGTTTCACTTCGCGTGCGAGCAGCGGGAAGTCCTTGCGCAGCGGATGGCCCTCGAACTCCGAGGGCAGGTACAGATGTCTCAGGCTCGGGTGACCGTCGAACACGATGCCGAACATCTCCCAGGCCTCGCGCTCGTGCCAGTCGGCGCCGGGATAGACGGGCACCCACGATTCGGCGCGCATGGTCGAGTCGTCGACGTCGGTCTTCAACACGATGCGCGCACGCGGCTGATGCGTCGACGCGACGACCGCGAAGACCTGATAGCGGCCGGCGGAACCGGCGGCGCCGAACGTCATCTCGCGGGGTTGCACGGGTGCGGACGTGTCGCCGCTGGCCTCGTCGGCCACCGCGGGCGCGGGCATCCAGTCCATGCCCGCGACGAAGGACAAGTAGTCGAGCTCCAAGTGCTCCTTGCACACCGTCGCGGTGCGTCGCCAGGAATCGCGATCGACGCGCGCAACGAGGTCGCCATGCGTCGCGGCGTGCTCGATGAGCGCGTCGCCGAGCTCGGCCTGCAGGTACGCGAGGAATCGCTCGAGCTCGGGCGCGAGCGCGGGCTCCGGCTCGGCGCTTTCCGCGGCCGACGCGTCGGCCACCTCAGCCGCCTCGGCCGTCTCGGCATCAGCCGGCGTGAGCGGCTGCTCGTCCGTCTCGGGCGCGTCCGCGTCAGCCAACGACGATCGGCTCCCGTGTCGCGCCCTGCCAACGAGTCGCGGGGTCTTCGCTCATGATGCGT
>JBKPCL010000143.1:0-21013 GCA_046727335.1 Actinomycetota bacterium | reverse complement strand
ACGAGCGAGCCGGGACTGAAGCCGTCACTGCGGTTCCAGTCGGTGGGATCGATACGCACACCAGCCGCGTTCGCGGGCATCACGTCACGCGAGAAGTGCAGGCGGCGACCGGTTGCCGTCGTCGCGTCCGCCACCGTGAAGAAGTCGTCGGGGAACGGGAGCAGACACTGCGACTGGTCGATCGGGTCGCACTCCGCGGTCGACGGCGGCTTGTGCGACGCGGACTTCACGGACGTCACCGGCTTGTCGGCGAAACTCGGTGCCGCCATCGCGACGATGAGCGTCGTCGCGACCGCGAGCGTGACAGGCAAGACCGGCCTTCGCATGTGCAACTCCCCAGGTTCCGACGCCGCCGTGATCCTACGAATGCGCCACGACCGAGAGCAACGAGACTCGATCAGACTCGATCACAGATGACGGTCGAAGAACTGTTGTATGCGACGCCACGCGTCGGCCGCAGCCCGGTCGTTGTACTCGATGTGCATCAACGGTCGCACAACGGACTTGGTCAATGCATGTCCCTCCGTCCGGTTCATGAACGAATGACCGGCATCGGGATACGTCGTGATGTCGTGTTCGATGCCGGCCGCTTCGAGACGGGCGCGCGCTTTCGCCGCTTCTCGGCGGAACAGCACGTCGCGTGCGCCGTAGGACGCGACGACGGGGCACGACGTCACCAAGCGGTCCGGCGGCTGCGACGCGCCGTAGTTCGGGGCGACCGCGCGAACCGTTCCCGTGCATCCGAGCAACCACGCCAGCCCACCACCGATGCAGAAGCCGATCGCACCGACTCGGCCGTCCGCACAATCGGGCTGGGCTGCGAGCCAATCCACGATTGCGGTCAACGTGTCGAGCGTGGGGCCCTGGCCACGCGAGAGCGTTCGGAATGCCTCGGCGAGACAACGGATCCGTCCCGCCGCCAACAGGTCGGGGGCCAGCGCCAGATATCCCATCGCCCCGACGTGATCGCAGATGCGGCGCATGTCATCGTTCAGGCCCCACAACTCGTGCAACACCACGACACCAGGCCAAGGACTCGCGCGCTCGGGTCGGGCAAGATACGCGGTCACGGTGCCGGACGGCAGCTCGAGGAACGTTTCCGTGCCCACCGGCGTTGACGGTACTGCTCGAACTCTTGCGCCAGCGAGGTTGCTCGATGAATGACCCCGAACACGACGTGTCGGTCGTCGACAATCCCAAAGCACATCGATACGAGATCTGGTTCGATGGCGCACAGGCCGGATTCGCGCGCTACCGACTCGAGGACGGGGTCACCGTGTTCTTGCACACCGAGATCGACCCGGCGTTCGAAGGGCATGGCTTGGGTAGCCGTCTCGCGTCCGGCGCGCTCGACGATGTTCGGGCTCACGGTCGCTCGGTCGTAGCGTTGTGTCCGTTCATCGCTTCCTACATCCGCCATCATCCGCAATACGCAGACCTCACCGGCAAGTGACCTGATGACCGCGATCGATGACGACGGCGTCCGCGCGCTGGGCACGATCCTCGGAGTGTGGGCGCATCCGGACGACGAGGCGTACCTGTCCGGCGCGCTCATGGCGAGCGCCGTGAAGCACGGCCAACGGGTGGTATGTGTCACCGCGACGCGCGGTGAAGCGGGCTTTCCCGATCTCGACAGCATGACGGCCGACGAACGCGCCGCGATACGAGTCGCGGAATTGGACGCGTGCCTCGCGGTCCTGGGCGTCACGGAGCATCAGTGGCTGAACTATTGCGACGGCCAGGGCGATCGCGTGGACGTCGATGAACCGGTCGCGACGCTCGCCGGCATCATCGATGCCGTGCAACCCGACACCGTGCTGACGTTCGGGCCGGACGGTATGACGGGTCATGTCGACCACATCGCCGTCAGCCACTGGACCACCCTCGCATTCCGAAAGGCGGCGCCGGCGCCGGCGCGCCTGCTCTACACGACGAAGACCGCAGACTGGAACGAGCAATTCATCGCTGCTGTCGATCCCGGCCGCGTGATGATGGTCGACGGTCTCGTGCCACCGGCAACCGAGCCCGATGAGCTCGCGCTCTGGTTCCGCGCCGACGAACAGTTGGCCGACGTGAAGCTCCAAGCGCTGCGCTGCCAGGCGAGCCAGATCGAACCGCTCTTGGCGCAAATCGATCTCGACGTGTTCCGCGACCTCAATCGCGACGAGTTCTTCCGCGCGCCGACATCCTCCGAGTGGACGTCGTGAACGGATACGTTCGAGGGGCATGCTGGAGGCAGGCGCGTGGGCCGGATTCGCCGCGCTGTCGTTGCTCCTGGGAGCGTTCCTCGCGCTGAACGTCGGCGTCTCCCGGCGTCACGTCGGTGAAGCGATGGGTTTCGGCGCCGGTGCGTTGATCGCCGCGCTCGCCTATGACCTGATCCCGAACAAGAACGTCTCCGACATCCAAGTGTGGGTGTCGTTCGGTATCGGCGCCGTCGCGTTCTACAGCCTCGACGCGCTGATCGAGCGCCGCAGCGAGGCCGCAGGTTCCGGCTCTGCGGGCGGCGGCCAAACGATCGCGCTCGGTGCGCTGCTCGACGGCGTCCCCGAGTCGATGGTGCTCGGAATGGGTCTCGCTGTCGGCGGCTCGGTGAGCATCGGGTTCCTCGTCGCCGTGTTCGTCTCGAACGTTCCCGAGAGCTTGTCGTCGAGCGCAGAGATGCGCGCGACCCGCAGCACCCGCGCGATCTACCGGTTGTGGACGGTGATCGTCGTCGTGTCAGCCATCGCCGGTGCGATCGGGTACGGGATCGTGCAACTCGCGCCGTCGTCCGACGGGAGATACGTGCAGGCATTCGCGGCCGGCGCGGTCCTCACGATGCTCGCCGACTCGCTGATCCCGGAGGCGCTCGAGCACGGGGGCAAGCGCGTGGCCCTGGTCACGACGCTTGGCTTTGCGGTTGCGGCGGTGCTGACGACCCTGGAATGAGGCGCAGCTGCGGACGGCCGGCAGGGACGGTCGCCTGCGGCGGTGCGAGCACGTGCCGCCGCCGGCGGAGCCCGCGGGCCGCCGATTGCCGCGAGAACCGGGCCTGACGATCCCGGACGAGCTGCCACGACGTGAGATCGGTCATGAGCACGACGCCTCCTCGGTGGTTGGACATGTGCTCAACGTACGATTGGTTCCGGACAGATCTGGTCCGCAACTTCGAGGGAAATTTCGGGGGAAGATGGACACACCGACCCGGCTCCTTCGGCTCCTCGGCTTGCTCTCGGCCCGGTCGGGCTGGCGCGCGGGCGAGCTCGCGGAGCGGCTCGAGATCACCGAACGGACCGTGCGGCGAGACATCACGCGGCTGCGTGATCTCGGCTATCCCATCGAGGGTTCGACCGGTCCGTACGGCGGCTACGAGCTCGGCAGCGGCGGTCGGCTTCCGCCCCTCGTGCTCGACGACGACGAAGCCGTCGCCGCCGCGATCGCGCTGCGGGCCGCGGCCGGCGGCGGCGCGGCCGGTACGGAATCCGCCGCCCTGTCGGCGCTGACGAAGCTCGAACGGGTACTCCCGGTCCGTCTGCACGAGCGGGTCGCGGCCGTGGCCGCCGTGACCGTCGGGCTGCGGCGCGCCGACCTTCCGCCCGTCGATGTCGAGACGTTGTTGACGACGGCGCTTGCTTGTCGCCGCACCGAACGCGCCCGCTTCGATTACCGCGACGCCAACGACGTGCTGACGACGCGACTCGTCGAGCCGTATCGCGTCGTGTTCACCGCCCGACAGTGGTACCTCGTCGCGTTCGACACGACACGCGACGATTGGCGCACATTCCGCGTCGATCGCATGTCGGAGCTACGGCTGACCAGCCAGCGCTTCTCGCCCGTCGCCGACCCGCCCGATGCCGCGGCGCTCGTCGCGCGCGGCATCGCAGTCGGCGCCTATTCCATGCAAGCGGTCGTCCGGCTGCATCTCCCGATCGAGGAGGCCGCTCGGTACGTGCCGTCCACCATCGCCGTGCTGGAGCGGGCAGATGATCACTCGACGATCGCGCAGATCGGCGGTGATCCCGATTGGATCGCCCGCTATCTCGCCGGACTGGAGTGCGACTTCGACGTGCTGGAGCCCGAAGCTGTGCGCCTCGAGTTGCGCGCACTCGGCGCGCGCCTGCTCCGGGTTCAGTAACCGGGACGCGGCCGGAACAGGTCGAACCGAAAACCTTGATCGTCGACGCACTCGGCGTTGCCGCCCGAGTCGTAGTCGGTCACGCTCAACACTTGTCCACCGAGCTCTCGCACTCGAGCGACGGCCGTTTCGATGTCATCGACGCGGAAGTAGAGGCGGACGCCGATGTCGTCTCCATTCGGATTGATGCCCGAAGGCGGCGTGATCGACGACACGTGGAACGCGCCCGGCATGTAGCCCGGCACCGTCTCCCAACCGAAGAGCCCTTCGTAGAACCGGCGCGCCCGTTCGCCGTCGGCGACGTGCATCGTGATGTACCCGACGTCGCCGTACCGGCGGCCCGGGATGTCCTCGACCGGGACATCCTCCGGTTCGAGCGCGGTCGAGATGAACCAGCGATGGCCGAACGGGTCGCGGATGACTCCTGAGCGAGCGCCGTAGTGCTCGCCGAGTGGACGGAGCGACATCGCGCCGTGTTCGAGCGCGCGTTCGTAGGTTGCATCAGAGTCCGGGACGTACAGCATGAGCGCGACCGTGCTGCCGCCGAGCTCCAGCGGACTGCGGTGGTTCTCCTCGGGATACTCGTCGGCGAGGAAGAAGACGCTGTCACCGACGCGCAACTCCGAATGGCCGACGCGGCCGTCGTCCATGATGACCGGATCGCTGAGCAGGCGGGCGTCGAAGACTTCGATGTACCACGCGATCGCACGCTCGGCGTCGCGGCAGGCGAGGTAGGGCGTGAGCGCGTGCAAGCGCGCGGGCGTGTACTCGCGGACTTCGCGATGAGGTGTCACCCGAGTCGTGCCATCGTCGGCGGCGATGAGCGCGACGAGACGACGTCGAAGATCGGCGGCGAACGTCGGGCGCGGAGCAAGCGGGACGTTCGGCTCGCGCAGCGACTCGAACGGATCAGCCGGCATCGCACCCCCCTTCGTCGTACCGCGCACGGAACGCGTTCCGTGCGCGTACCAGCAATGCTTCGGTTGCGTGCACCGTGCGGCCCAGATGGTCGGCGACCTCGGGGACCGACAAGTCGTCGACGTACCGCAGCGTCAGCGCGGCGCGATGGTGCGCACCGAGGTCGTCGAGCACCGCGCGCGCCCGCGCCCGTTCGAACTTCTCCTCGACGGCACGGTCGGTGGCGTCGGGTGCGGCGTCCTCGGCGGCGGTCAGATGACGGCTGCGCTCTTCTCGCGCCCGCCGGCGCCAGTGGTCGACGAGCTTGTTGCGCGCCACGGTGATCAGCCAGCCCGCCGACACCTCCTGCTCGGGACGGCGGTCCAGGGCTTCGACCGCCGCAAGAAACGTTTCGGCGGTCAGGTCTTCGGCGAGTGTCTGTTGGTGCACGCGCGCCAGTAGGTAGCCATACACCTGCGGCAGCATCCGGTCGTAGAGCGCGAGCAAGTCGGTACGACCGTCACCGGCGACCGGCTCGAGACTGCTCACGATCGAATCATCGTTCGACGGCGACCTCTCCGACACCCCAACCCCAACTTGCGTCACTTATGTACACGTCATGTGCACAGCTGACGCCGATTGCGGGGGTTGACTCGCCTCAGACGCCGGCCGCGACGAGGACGAAGTCGGTCGCGTAGCCGAGGAAGATGCCGACGACGAGCCCCCACATCAGCAGCTCCTTGTGGCCGATCCGGTCGGCGACGTGGAGCAACTGGACGACGACGTAGAGGATGGATCCGGCGGCGAGGGCGAGGAAGGCGAGGTCGAGCAGATCGCTGACCCAGGCCTGACCGACGAGCGTGCCGAGAAACGTCGGCCCCCCGCCGATCACGCCGAGCAGCGCGAGGTACGCCCAACTCGGCCGTTCCGCCTCGCCCGTCATCGGCGCCACGATCCCGAAGCCCTCGGTCGCGTTGTGCAACCCGAAGCCGATGATCAGCAGCCACGCCAGGCTGACTTCCCCGCTGGCCGCCGACTGGCCGATCGCCAGGCCTTCGGAGAAATTGTGCAAGCCGATGCCCAGCGCGATGAACAGCGCCAGGCGTTGCGGGTCGGTGAGCCGATCGATACGAGACCGTTCGAACTCTTGAATCGACGCCGCTCCGGGTCCGAAGGGGGTCGTCGTCTTGCTTCGGCGGGCGAGCCATCGGTCGTAGGTCACGAGTCCGAGCGCCCCGAGGCAGAACAGCGACGCGAACAATGCCGCCTTTCCGGCGAACGCCGCCCACGAACCACCGTGGTTGACGGCGTCGGTCAGCGCCTCCTCGACCGGCTCGACCGCGTGCGTCGTCACCTCGATGAGCAGGAACACGAGGACTCCGGCGGCGGCCGCGTTCAAGAACGCCGCGGTCCGCTGCGACACTCGTGCGCCCCGCCCCATGGGCAACCCGAGGAAGATCGTGCCTCCGGCGATGGCGCCGAGAACGAGGAGTTGGGCTTCCGACACGCTGTGACCCTCTGCTGCGCTCGTGACGGGTTACTAAGGGCAGCCTAACCTTCATTCGGGAAGGCTCGCACTTCGAGCCGGCGGCGCCACTCCGGCCGCCGGCCGGGTGAGGACGACGCACCAGATGAAGAACCCGAGGATGACGGACGGCATGACGTACCCAAGGAGGTCGTGGACTATCGAGCCCAACGGCACATGGAAGAGGTGCGGGGCCGCGTAGGTGGCGACCATCACCGTGGCCCAGGCGGAGAAGAACCGCCCGGCTCGGCTCGCCGGCTCGAGCATTCCCATCGGCAACCACCAGCCTGCGTACCACGGCAACGCGTACGGGCCGACCGCGCCATACGCGGCGAGGCAGCCCGCCGCCGAGTCGTCCGGCGTCGCGTCGCGGGAACGCCGGACCGCAACGACGACCACGAGAAGGACGACCGCGATCGCGGCGACGGTCGTGATCAGTGACAGAGCGTCGCTGCGGCTCAAGCCGGTCCAGCGCGGCAGTGGGCCGTCGAGCCCGAACGCGAGGCGACCGAGTTGCCAGGACGAAGCGCGACTGATGCGGCCGCGGTTGTCTTGGAACGCGTGCAACTCTCCGATCATGAAACCGCCGTGGGCGACGACGATCGTCGCGAACGTGACGGCGGTCGTGATGAGGGCGCGGCGTCGGTCGCGCCGCCACTGCCACGCGCCGATACCGACGAGCCCGAGCAGACCGGTGAGCTTCACCAACGCGCCGAGCCCCATCGCGAGGCCCGCAATTCCGGGCCGGTCGCGCTCGATCGCAAAGAGAGCAAGCAGGACGGCGAGCCCGACGAGCAAGTCGTTGTGGCCGCCGTTCACGAGCGCGACCACGACCACGGGATGCAGACCGATGGCGGCGAGTACGCGCGGGTTTCTCGTGCGGCGCCAGAGGATCGCGAGCACCGCGCCGAGCGCGGCAGCCTCGAGGCCTTGAAACCAGAGCCGGGCGATCAACGCGGACGAACCCGCGAGGCGCGCGCCGGCCGCGGCCAGCGCAAGAAAACCCGGACCGTAAATCGATGAGGTGTGCCGCCAGCCGGCACCCACGCGACTGAGGAACGGATCCGTCGGAAAATCGGCGGGTACCCGCGTGAACACGTCGGCGTGATGGATCGTGATCATGCGTCCGTACATCTCGTACGCCCAGATGTCGCGCGATCCGCTCGGCGGCACGATCAGCGCGACAGCGACGGCCGAAGCGATCGCGATGACGACGGCCCGCAACGTCAGGTCGTCGCGCCGCGCGAGCGCGAGCACGCCGATGCCCGCGACGACAATGAGTCCGACGCTGACGACCCAGTGCACGTTGTGGTGGGGCGCGATGACGGCGAGGGCCTCGGCCACGACGACAACGCACAGCCACACGCTCGCCGAGATCCGCCGGGTGAGTCCGGCGGCGAACGGGCGCCACGCGAAGCGCCCTTCGTTACGCTGCTCGGATGCGCTCACAACCCGTGATTCTTGTGCACGGACTCGGCTCGTCGTTCGAGCACGGGTGGCGAGCGCCGGGTTGGATCGATCTGCTGGCCGATGCGGACCGAAAGGTGATCCCCGTCGACGTCCTCGGACACGGAGGCGCCGACGCGCCTCGTGAGCCGTCCGCGTACGCCGACCTGGAACGGTCGGTCGCGGCGTGCCTTCCGGACGAACCCGTCGACGCGATCGGCTTCTCGCTCGGGGCGATGCTCCTGCTGCGGCTCGCAGCGGAGCGCCCGTCCCGATTCGGCCGGCTCGTCGTGATCGGCGTGGGCGAGAACGTGTTCCGCACGGAATCGAGTGCGCAGCTCGCCGACGCGTTCGAACACGGCACCGAACCGGAGGACGTCACCGGCCGGCTCTTCGTCAGCCTCGCCCAGAGCGCCGGCAACGACCCCCTCGCGATGGCCGCGGTCCTCCGTCGACCGCAACACCCGCTGACCGTCGAGGAGCTGGGCCACGTCGCGGTCCCGACGCTCGTCATCATCGGTGACCAGGACTTCGCCGGTCCGCCGGATCCGTTGGTCGACGCGCTTCCGCACGCCAGGCTCGTCGTGCTGCGCGGTGTCGATCACTTCCGCGCCCCGAGCGAGTTCGCATGCATCGACGCCGCGCTCGAGTTCATCGACGCCGCGCCCTGACGCCGCACCGATCCGACTACTCCCCCGCCGCGGCGAGCACCGGCTCCTCGTCGGGCTTCGCCGGTCGCATCGTCGACGCCGCGTCCTCGTCGCGAATCAGCAGTCCGGTGAGCGCGCCGAGCGCAACGAGCCCTGCGCCGACAAGGAAGGCGGCATGGAAGGCCTGCAGGCTGTTGTTCGCCAGCGTCGCCGGGTTCGTCACGCCCGCGTTCAGCGCGTTCGTCCGCGAGATCAGCACGGTGGCAAGAATGGCAACGCCGAACGCGGCGCCGACCTGACGCTGGGTGGAGTAGATCGCCGACGCCCGACCAGTGTCCTCGGACGTGATGTTCGCGTAGGTCGCGGCCTGCAACGGGACGAAGGCGAACGCCATGCAGATGCCGCGAAGGAACATGATGCCGCGCACCCACCACAGGCTCGTGTCGAGGCCGATGAAGACGAAGCTCGACGTCGCGACCGCCATCGCGAGCATGCCGAAGAAGATCAATCGTCGCGGACCGACGCGCATGTACAGCCGTCCGACGATCTGACTCGAGATGATGACACCGATCGCCTGCGGGAACGTCGTCAACCCGGACTGCAACGCGCTCAGGCCGAGCAGTTCCTGTAGGAACAGCGGCAGGATGAACAGCACACCGACGAAGCTGCCGTACGTCAGGGTCAACACGACGTTCGCGTTGCGGAACATTCGCTCCTTGTAGAGACGCAACGCGAGCATCGGATAGCGGACGCGGGTCTCGACGAGCACTAGCGCGACGAAGAGAACGACACCGAGGACACCGGTCGTCACGACACCGGGAGAGCGCCAGCCTTTCTCGGGCCCCTCCGACAACGCGTACAGCACGAGCGCCAGTCCGGCGCCCGAGAGCACGAAACCCGGTAGATCAAACGGTCCGGCGGTGCCCTCCTTGTGCTCGCGGAGAAAGAGCACACCGATGACGAAACCGAAGAGCCCGACCGGCAGGTTCACATAGAAGATCCACCGCCACGACACATCCGTGACCAGCCAACCTCCGATGATGGGGCCGAGTGCCGGCGCGATGACGGTCGGGATGATGAGAACAGTTGACGCCTTGGCGCGTTCGATCGGAGGGAACGCGCGAAACAACATCGCGGTGCCGACGGGCGTGAGCATGCCTCCGCCGACTCCCTGGAGGACGCGGAACGCGACGAGCTCTTGCAGACTGTGCGCCTGACCACAGAGCGCCGACGCCAGCGTGAACATCGCGAGTGCGAACAGGAACACCCGCTTCGTGCCGAATCGGTCCCCGATCCATCCCGACGCAGGAATCCACACGGCGAGCGAAAGGAGATAGCCGAGCACGACCCATTCGATCGACGCGGTCGACGCGTGGAAGTCGTGGGCGAGCGTCGGCAAGGCGACGTTGACAATCGTCGTGTCCATGATGTCCATGAAGAGCCCGCACACGAAGATGCTGGCGACGATCCACTTGTACGGGATCCGCTGCAGCTGCATGGCTCTCCGCGGCGTCTCGGACCGGACGATGAGGAGGGTACGTCGACATGCTGTACGTACCCGTTCCCGAACCGCCCGCGCAGCAACAGGGTGGCGCGTTAGCCTGCTCGGTCGTGCCGTCTCGTCGTGCCTGGGGGTTCTCGGCGATCGCGCTCCTCGCGGTCGCGGTCGTTGCGTCAGCGTGCGGGAGCTCGGGCTCGAAGGCGTCCAGCCCTCGCCCGACGACCGCCGCGAGCGCCGAGCCCGCGACCCAGCCCATCAGCGATGCCGTGCCCGCGGGCGCCAAACGCCTGCACTTCGAAGTCGGACCGATCACTGTCGAGCCCGGCCAGAACAACATCGCCTACACCAAGGGCCGAATTCCTCAACCGACTGAGGACGGTTGGATCGTCGGCATTACTCCGAACATCCGGAAGGCCGACGGCACGGTGCCTCCCGTCGACGTGATCCATCTCCATCACGGCGTCTGGCTCAACATGTCGGCCCACGACGCGACAAGGCCGGGACTCCCGGAACGCTTCTTCGCGGTCGGCGAAGAGAAGACGCGCATGATCCTGCCCACGGGCTACGGCTACGCGTACAAAGCGAGCGACCACTGGTTGTTCAACTACATGATCCACAATCTCCGGCCCAAGCCGGACAAGGTGTGGGTCACGTACGACATCGACTTCATACCCGCCTCGTCAGCCGCGGCGAAGGGCATCGTGCCGGTGCGTCCGATCTGGATGGACGTGCAGAACGGCAGCATCTATCCGGTCTTCGACGTGATTCGTGGCAGCGGACACAACGGGACGTACACCTACCCGACCGACGACCCCAACGCGTATGGCCCCAACGAGCCCAAGAAGAATGAGTGGACGGTCGACCGCGCCGGAACGCTCGTCGCGACCGCCGGCCATCTGCACCCCGGCGGCCTGCACACCGACCTCTACCTCCAACGGGCAACGTCCAAGGCACGCCTGTTCGAGTCGCAGGCGCACTACTACGAGCCCGCGGGCGCGGTGTCGTGGGACGTCGCGATGACGGCAACACCGGCCAACTGGCGAGTCGCCGTCCACGCCGGCGACGTGCTGTCGACGACCGCGACCTATGACTCCAAGACGGCGTCGTGGTACGAGTCGATGGGCATCATGGTCGTGTGGATGGCGGACGGCACGAAGGGTGCTGACCCGTTGACGACCCATCTCGACCAGCCGGGTGCCTTGACCCACGGCCACCTTCCCGAGAACAACAACCACGGTGGCAAGCCGGCACCGGGTGACTACGTCGACGAGACCAAGCTTCCGTCGCAGGTGGTGCCCGCGGGGTTGACGCTGCCGATCGACGACTTCGCGTACGCACGCGGCGACATGAGCGAAGCGACGTCGGTGCCGACCGTGAAAGAAGGCGGCACGCTGACGTTCACGAACAACGACGCGCCGAAGAACAACGGCATCTGGCACACGATTACCGCGTGCAAGGCGCCGTGTGATCTGTCGACGGGCGTCGCTTATCCGCTGGCGAACGGCGACATCAACTTCGACTCCGGAGAGCTCGGACAAGCAGGCCCGCCGACGGCGGGACGCATCACATGGCAGGTGCCGGCGAATCTGCCCGCCGGCACGTACACCTACTTCTGCCGCATTCACCCCTTCATGCGCGGCGCGTTCCGCGTCACTGCATCGAGCTGAGCCGCGTGCGGCATCCGATCAGGTGGCTCGTCGGGGGTTTCGTCGTCGTGCTGCTCGCTGCTGTGGGGTTCGGCGCGTGGTACGTCTTCGGTGACAGCGCGCCGGGCAGGCCGAAGCTGAGCTCGAGCGCGACGGTCGACGCCGGTCCGAGCGCGACGCCTGCGGGAACGTGGACGGTCGCGCGCGGCAAGGACGTGTACGTCGGGTACCGGATCAAGGAGCTGTTCGCGGGAGACACGATCGAGAAGGACGCGGTCGGTCGAACGGGTCAGGTCGACGGCTCCATGACCATCGTCGGCGACCGGGTCACGGTCACGACGGTGAGCGCCGACCTGCGGTCGCTCGAGAGTAACCGCGCGCCTCGCGACAACTACATCCACACGCACGCGATCGAGAGCGATCGTTTTCCCACCGCGACGTTCGCACTGACGTCGCCGATCACGCTGCCCGTGAGTCTCCGCGCCGGCACGACCCACCACGCCGCCGCCGCCGGCCGGCTCACGCTGCACGGAGTCACGCAACCGATCACGATCCCACTGGATGCCCGCTGGAACGGCTCGACCATCGACGTCGTCGGCTCCGTTCCCATCGTCCTCGCGGACTACAAGGTGCAAGCGCCGAAGACGGGCGTCGTTGCCGTGCAAGACCACGGCTCGTTGGAGCTGAAGCTCACGTTTCGACGCGGCCGCTGATCCGGGCGGGTCACTCAGCCCGCGTGCGACAGCGTGGCGACGACGGCCAAGTGGTCGCTGACAAGTGGCTCGTGCACTTCGGCGTGGACGAGCTGGAAGCCCTCGTCGCAGGCGATCCAATCGATCTGCTCACGCGGCGCGACGCGAGGCGCGGTGGGGCCGACTTCGACTGGGACGTAGCCCGCATCGCCCAGCAACGGGACCGCCTCCTCGGCATTCAAATTCAAGTCACCGGCGATGATCCGCGGCCCGGGACGAGATGCGAGCGCAGCAATGATCATCGCGAGCTGCGGCACGGCATTCGAGCGCGGGCGATGATGCAGATGCGTGCACGCGGCGGTCAGCTCGAGTCCCGGAAGCACGATGCGCGCGACGATCGCGACGCGCGGCTCGAGGCGCGGAGGTTGGGGAAGATCGAGTACCTCGACGTCGCCGAGTGCGCCTCTCGCAAGCAACGCATTGCACTGACGCCCTCCGGGCCCGAGGTACTTGGCCGGTGCCGCGACGTACTGCATCGCGAGCGCGCGGGCGACGATCGCGGGCTGGTCGCGAAAACACGTCCTGATGACATGGCGATCGAGCTCTTGCATCGCCAGAACGTCGGCGTCGAATCCCCGGCACGTCTCGACGAGCGCGCGATGTCGGAACAAGCCGTCGTCAGCGGCATGCCGGGCGTTGAACGTCGCGATCCGGAGGACCGTCGGTTCCGAACCGTTCGTCACACTCCGAGGAGCTTTCGCCGAACGGCCTCGGGAAGGAAGAACCACTCGTGCGCGTCCGGTGCATAGAGACGGGTTGCGACGTCCGGCGTCCTGCGCACGACATGCGGGTCCGGCCCGTCGGTCGCGATGCCGAACGTCCAGAACGCGCCTGGATAGGTGGCGATCGCCGTCCACAGCAGATCGGCGTGCGCGAAGCGCGCTCGCAGCGAGTCGAAGCAGTCGCGCACGGTGTCGGGATGGAAGTGGATCGACTCGGTCTGCGCGACGACGAAACCGCCGGCGCGAAGTGCGCGCTGACACAGCGCGTAGAACTCGTCCTCGAACAGGCGCGCGGCAGGACCGATCGGATCGGTCAGATCGATCATGATGACGTCGAGGTCGCCGGCGAGCTCGGCGATGGAGTCGAACGCATCGCCCGGGCGAACCTCGACGCGCGGATCGGCGAGCGAGTCCCGCGCGACCGCGTAGTGCTTCCGTGCGACCTGAACGACTTCCTCGTCGAGCTCGAGGAGGTACACGCGCTCGATGCCCGGGTGCTTGAGCACTTCTGCCACGAGGTGCACGTCGCCACCGCCCACGATCGCGACCGTCCGTGGATCCGGATGTGAGAAGAGCGCGGGATGCGCCAGCATCTCGTGGTACACGTACGTGTCGAGATCGGTCATCTGGACGATGCCATCGAGCGCGAGCACCCGGCCCAGGCGCGGCGACTCGAAGAGCATCACCTCTTGGTACTGCGTACGGCGCTGCTCGAGGACTTGCACGACGTCGTACGCCGCGCGCACCGCGCTGAACGGCTCGGTCTCCTCGAACTGTCCGAAGGCATCGGGTGGCGCACCTCGGGTGAGGAAGCGGGACTCGACGCGCTCGGCCTCGAACGCCTCTTTGAGCGCGTCGATGATCGCGTCGAGGTCGGCGGTGTCGCCGCACGTGAAGAAGTCGGCGGCGACGTAGCCGTACTCGGGCCAGGTGTGAATGGCGAGATGGCTTTCGGCGATGAGCGCAACGCCCGAGACGCCATGCGGCGCGAACTGGTGGACGAAGACATCGATGAGCGTGACGCCACCGGCGGCCGCAGCGCTGCGCAGCGCACGCTCGGCGTGTGCCGTTGAGTTGAGGTGCGCGGCACCCCAGAACTCGCAGATGGCATGGCGACCCACGCCGGATTGCTCCATGGTTCACCTCCAACCGGCGAGCACGCCGAGCGCGTGACCGTAGTGCGGGCGGTTGACCGGCGGGTTGCCGGGCGATTGCGAAGCGGCGCCATCACCTACCCGGCAATGCGACCCGGCAATGCGGGAGGACGGAACCTCTAGAATGCTCGTCCTGCCCGGTGCGGCGTGCTCTCGAGCCCAACCTCTCGAGCCAGCTCGGCGACGGGCGAGCTTGGTGACTGTAGCTCAGGTGGTGAGAGCGTCGGGTTGTGGTCCCGAAGGCCGGGGGTTCGAGTCCCCTCAGTCACCCTCGGCGAGCGCGCGAATGCGCGCTCGTGCCACGTCGGCGTCGATGTGGCTGACGACGCGCTGCACGGGAGCGTCGATCGATGAGCGCATCGTGCCGTCGTCCTGCACGGTGAGCCGGCGCGTCTCCAGACGCGCGATCCGCTCGCCGGCGAGCACGAGCAGCGCAGCCGGATCGTGCGCGACCAGCGGCACGGGCCCGTTCTTCTCCCGCCACCGTGCGACCTGCTCGCGGAGGCCCGGTATCGCGTCGCACAGCACTTGTTCGTCGTCATCGTTCATTTCGACGTGCACAGTGGCGTCGAGCGGCACGACGATCAATCCACCTGTGGTGGAGAGCAGCTTGTTGGCGGCGACCGGATCGGCGCCGACGTTGTGTTCGACCGTCTGCACCTCGCCGCGGTAGACGATCGGGCCGAGCACGCCGCCCATGACGACGACGCGTGGCGGCAACGCGTGTTCGGCCGCGAGCGCCGCGCAGTTGGTCCACGGACCAATCCCGAGCAGCGCTTCAGTCTCCGCAACGGTCTGGGCAATTGGCGCGCCGGCGACGACCTGGACATCCGGGACGATCGATCGGGCGATGCGGGCACGCTCTTCGACGTCGCCGTCCACCGTGCTGACACCCATCAGATCGACCGACTGCAGCCGCGCCGCGCACCAGAGCGCGACGGTGTCATCGGGGTTGTCGCCAATGTCGGTGTCGATCCAGAGCCGCATTTACCCGTGCACGATCGCTGTAAGCGCGGGCTCGAGCGTCGAGTACCTGAACTCGTAGCCAGTGGTCTCGAGCTTGGCGGGCGTCACTCGCTGGCTGAACAGCAGCAATGACTCGACGAGCTCACCGCCATAGCGGAGCTTGAGCGGCAACAGCGGGGTCGGAAGCAGCGTCGGGCGGTGCAGCACGCGGCCGAGCGTCGCCGCGAACTCCTCGTTCCTCACCGGGTTCGGCGCAGTGAAGTTCACCGGCCCGCGCAGCAGCGGCTGTTCGATTGCGTGGCGGATCGCACCGACGACGTCGTCGAGCGCGATCCAGCTCATCCATTGTTTGCCGGAGCCCTGCTTGCCGCCGACGCCGAGCTTGAACGGCACGAGCATGCGTTGCAGCGCGCCGCCGTGCACGGCGAGCACGACGCCGTTGCGCGTGTTGACGATTCGGACGCCGGCATCGGACGCGGGTTTGGTCTCGGCTTCCCATGCAATGCACAGCTCGGCGAGGAAGTCGCGGCCGGGAGGACTGTCCTCGGTGAGCACTTCGTCGCCGCGATTGCCGTAGTAGCCGATGGCCGACGCGGAGACGAACACGTGCGGCTTGCGTTCTCGGCTCGCGACCGCGGCCGCGAGGACCGCGGTGCCACGGACGCGACTGTCGCGAATACGGCGCTTCTGCTCGTCGGTCCATTTGTGTTCGCCGATGCCCTCGCCGGCGAGGTGCACGACGGCGTCGACGCCCTCGAGCGCGGGCGCGTCGATACGACCGGCTTCGGGATCCCAGCCGATGTCGTCGCGGTCGGTGATTCCGCCGCGGCGCAGGCGCAGCACGCGATGGCCGTCCGCGAGCAACGACGAGGTGAGCGCGCGGCCGATCAGCCCACTCGACCCGCTGACCACGACGTCCATCGCCGACCTCCTCTTCCCGAGGGCAAACTACGACGCGATTGGGTACGATGACCTGCTTGCGCGCCCCTAGCTCAACTGGTTAGAGCGGCAGACTCTTAATCTGCGGGTTCGGGGTTCGAGTCCCCGGGGGCGTACACATCCGTTCAGCTCGTCGTGACCACGACTTTGCCGAGGGCGCGTCCCTCACCTACGTAGGCGAGCGCCGCGGGCACCTCGTCGAGCACGAACGTACGGTCGACGTGGATGCTGACATCCCCGGCGATGCACAGGTCGGCGAGCGGCTCGAAATGGGCGGGTCCCTCCTTCACTGCGAGCACCCCCAACCGGCGCCCAGTGAGCCGCCCGGCGATCGAGCCGACGGTCAGGACGCGTAGCAGCGCTCTTGTCGAACCGCCGACACAGCGGCAACGGCCGCCGCGGGCGAGTGCTCGGCGGTAGGCAAACACCGACCGATGAGCGGCGAGATCGAGAATGAGGTCGTACGGCTCGACGCAGCGCGTGAAGTCCTGGCTCCTGTAGTCGATCACGTCGTCGGCGCCTAGCGCCCGCATGAAGTCAAGTTTGTTTGCGTTGTCGACGCCGGTCACATGAGCACCGAGTCGCTTCGCCACTTGGATCGCGAACGAGCCCGAGCCCCCACCGCCGCCGTTCACCAGCACGCGACGTCCGACCGTCGCGCCGACGGTTCCTTGTAGCGCGATCGCTCCCGCCTGGGGGATCGTCGATACCTCCGCGAACGTCAACTCGGGCGGCTTGCCAGTGAGCGCAGACTCGGCGACGACGGCGTACTCCGCGAAGCCGCCCTTCAGCGTGAGGTTGTCGCCGTACGCCTCGTCACCGGATCGGAAGCGACTGACGCCGTCGCCGACGAGGTCCACCCACCCCGCGATGTCCGAGCCGAGCGTTCGGCGCGCCGGTGTGCGCAGCCCGCCGATGCGCGCATACAGCGGCGAGCCGTGCAGACACTCCCAGTCGCTGAGGTTGACCGACGTTGCCGCGATCCTGACGAGCACTTGCCCCGCGGAGGGAGACGGCACGGGAACGTCTTCAACCCGCAGTACATCAGGGGATCCATAACGGTCGTAGACGACCGCTCTCACAGGTCTGACATTAGAGGCCCTGCAGGAAACGACCTGAGTGAGCGCGCTACCGGGAAAGGCTAGAGCTCGTGGGTCGACGTCCGGTGGCGGGAACGCCTACAGCGCGCGTTCGTCACTTCCTCCTCGAAAGCGATCTCGACACCACCGCGAGCTACATCCGCGGCTTCCTCGGAAGGCCGCTTCCGTAACTTCCGAGGACCGCACCCCCCAATTCGCACTACCAGAAAGGACTCCTACGTTGAACACGAACATGCAACCTCAGACCATGCCTGATTTCGCCGGTCGAAAACTCATAGTGGTCGGCGGCAGCAGCGGCATGGGCCGTGAAACCGCGGGCGACGTCGTCGCGGCCGGCGGCAGCGCCGTCATCGTCGGCCTGGAGCAGGACCGGGTCGACGACACGGTCAAGACCTTGGCCAAGGACGGCCCGGCCTAGGGCATCACCGCCGACCTGACCGACCGGATGGAGGTGGAGCGGGTCTGCCAAGAACTGGCTGACGAGCACGCCGACGCGACGCTGCTGGTCAACGCGGCCGGGATCTTCTCCCCGAAGCCGTTCCTGGAGCACGACGGCCCGTTCTATGACTCGTACCTGGAGCTGGACCGGGCGATCTTCTTCCTCACGCAGACCGTCGTACGGGGCATGGTCGGGGGGGCCGGGGCGGATCGATCGTCAACATCGGCAGTATGTGGGCCCACCAGGCCATCGCGGCGACCCCGTCGTCGGCGTACTCGGTCGCCAAGGCCGGGCTGCACGCGCTGACCCACAACCTGGCCATTGTGCTGGCGCCCCATCACATCCGGGTCAACGCGGTTGCGCCGGCTGTGGTCGCCACCCCGATCTATGAGCGCTTCGTTCCCGCGGACAAGATCGACGAGACCCTGCACAGCTTCGACAGCTTCCACCCGCTCGGCCGCGTCGGCACTGCTCGCGACCTTGCGTCCACGATCACCTTCTTGCTGTCCTCGCAGACCAGCTGGGTGACGGGGGCGATTTGGAACGTCGACGGTGGTGTGATGGCAGGACGCAACTAACGCACAACCCGGGCACGCCTGTGCGCCGGCCGAAATATCCGGCGCGCAGGCGACGACGATCCCAAGGGAGGTCCCGATGCCGGATGCACTAGCCAAGCTGCGGGCAGACGTGACTCGCGGTGACGTGTTGAAAGCCATACGAGAGTACGACCGACTGGGGCCAGACCGTTTCTTCTCGAAGCATGGCTTCGGCCGCAGCAGGAGTTACGAGTTGGTCTGGGACAAACACCGTTACCCACACAAGGCAATCTTGGGGACGGCGTATGAGTTGGCCACGGGCCACCGCCTTGGCTCCGGTGATTTCGAGGGCGGCAAGAGCGGCGCCGTCGCGGTGCTGAGAAAGTTGGGCTTCACGGTCCAAGACAAGGAGTGACGAGCTAGCTTGAGCGCCCTTCCCCCTGCTGTGAGCGGTCCCGGTCGTACTTGCGACGGCCAGTTCCCCCAGGGGGCATTGATTGCAACGAGAATCGCCCGTCGCGATCGTCTCACGGCTCGCGGCTCCGAGCTGTGGCGTGTTTCGCGGCGCGGCGGCCGTCAAGCTCGGCGTGAGCCGCAAGCAGATCTCCGCGCTCGTCGCCGCTGAAATCGTCCGTCGCGAGCTGCCCGACGTGTACTGCATGTCGGCCGTCGCCGCCTCCTCCGAACAACGATTGCGCGCCGCGCTGCTGTGGGCCGGCGACGAAGCCGCGGCGGCACGCCGCTCAGCCGGGATGTGGTACGGACTCGAAGGGGTGCGTGACCTCAAGCCCGAGATCGTCGTACCGCGCGGACGCGGACTGCGCGCCCAGGGCGTCGTCGTGCACGCCGCCACGGCTCGAGATACGCTCATGATTCGCTCATACCGCGGACTTCGGGTGACCGGCGTCGAGGCCACCATTGCCCGTCTCGGTGACTTACTCGACGACGAAGCGTTGGAGATCGCATGTGAAGATGGGCGTCGGCGACGCCTCACGTCCGTGCCGGCGTTGCGTGCCTACCTCGATCGCCACGCGCGGCGTGGTCGGCGCGGCGTCGGAGCGCTACGGCGCCTTCTCGCCGAGCTCGATCCGAAGCACCCGGCGCGTTCCACGTTGGAAGTCAAGACTCGACGCTTGCTCGTCGCGCACGGGATCACTGACTTCGTGCGGGAGTCCCCGCTGGAGTGGAACGGGCGGACGTACTGGTTCGACTTCTGCTTCGAACGACCGAAGGTCATTCTCGGATCGAGGAGCTCACCGCGGCGCTGGCCGCCTAGATGGTCCATGTCTAGGATCGAAGGACGCCGGGCCCGTGGTTGTGTTCACCAAGGGGGTCGCGATGCGTTTCGGTCTACGTACAGCGACGGCGGCGGCGGTCTTGGCCGGAGCGGCCTTGGCGCTCGCCGCCTGCCTTCCGGTGCCGCCGGGCGGCGGCGGGACGACAACAACGACGAATCTGCCGGTGACGACGACAACCGTCGCGCACGGCGGGAAGATCGGTCCCGAGCAGCACTTCATCGGCCTCGTCAACGGCAAGAGCAGCGATGCGGTGATCTACGTCGTCTGCCCGGGTCCTGCGGGCGGCAACCGCACCGGCCCGCCCGCCGGCAACCAGACGGTGGACGTCCATCAAGTCGAGTCAGGCGGTGGCGATACCGGCTCGCTCGGGAACCATCTGTGGTCCCAGCTCGACCGCTTCCACATCATCGCATCGTTCGACTACTACGACTCGCCCGCCGGCCTTCCGAACACGCTGCAGCTCCCGTGTGACGGAACCGGCGTCGTCACCTTCACGTCCTGTTTCGACACGCTGCCGTGCGGCGTCGACACCGTCGACTATCTGGTGAAGGTCACGTTCGTGAACATCGCGGTGTGAGACGGGCCTTGCCTCAGGACTCGTCAGGTACCCGGCCGCCGCGCGCCTTGATGTCGGCGAAGCGCTCGCCGAAGTGCCAACGGTGTCCTTCGGGATCGGTCGCTTCGTACCGACGCTCGCCGTAGAACGCGTCCTGCACGGGCATGGTGATGTCCGCGCCTTCGGCGACGGCGTGGGCATAGTGCCCGTCGACGTCGTGCACGTACACCATCATCTGGACGGTCGTGTTGCCGATCGTGCGCGGGCTGTGAATGCGATGCACCTCCGCGTTGGCGTGGCCGATCATGACGACGCCGTTGCCGACGCGCAGCCACGCCAGCATGTTGTCCTCCATCTCGGTACGCGCTTCTCGGATTTCCTCGAGTTGGAACACACGCACGAGATACTCGAGGGCGGCGCGTTCGTCCTCGTACGCGAGCCGGGGATAGATGTCGGGCATACGCAAAACCGTCGGGGCATCCTGGCGCGGGGCGTCGATGGTCGACATGAGGTGCTCCTTCTGTCGGGCGAAGACCGTCGGCTCGGCCGGGTCGTCGGGCAACGCCCGATCGGGCCGCAGCTCTCGCAATGGATCGAACTCGTCGCTCACTGTTGTCTCCCGATCGACGCTCGCAGTTCGCGCATACTCATCCGCGCCCGGTTGAGGCGGGATCTCACGGTACCGACCGGCACGTCGAGCGCGGCCGCGATCTCCTCGTAGCTCAGCTCCTCCCACACGTACAGCACGAGCGCGTCCCGTTCCTCGCCG
>JBKPCL010000142.1:0-12203 GCA_046727335.1 Actinomycetota bacterium | reverse complement strand
CGCGTACTCGGGCAGTCCGGCCGCGTCGTCCTCGCACGGAAGGTCCGGTGCGACCGTGTCGTGACCGCGGGCGCGCAGCTCGGCCTCGAGGAGGTGCCAGTACCAGCCGACATCACCGGCGCCGTGAATCAGAGCGTACGTCGCCATAACCGCGCTCAGAATGCCCGATCACGCGCAGGTCGGCGAGTGCAGATCGGTGGTTATCCATTCGTGAGGGAGACGGCACGCTCGCGTGCGACAACGTCGCCTCCGCCGCGGTTGAAGTCGACCCGCAGGGGTGGCGGACCTTCGCTCGGTGGCTACGAGAGAACCTCACTCACGTCGCGTACGAGCGTGACGCCGCTCAAAAGGAAGCCCATCGCGACCGCGAGACGTCCGAGCCACGTCACGGGTCCCGAACGCCATAGCTCGGCCGCTCGACCGGATCGGTTGGCGTAGATCGCAACGGCGAACACGACGATTCCGACCAGCGCGAACAACGGGAACACGATCAACAGGCCGAGGGGAAGTAGCGCGAGCCATCGCCATCCGCCCTGGCGTACATGACCGAGCCGAATCGAACGCTCGACGAGCACGCTCACGACCGCGCCGTACGCCGCGGGGATCAGCACAAACATCGCGATGGCCAGCCACAATGGGCTCAGCAGCGTGAAGTCAGCTCCGTCGGGAGAGATGATGGCGGCGCCCACCACCGTCGCGCATAGCACGCCGAACGCAGCGGCGCGCCAGTTTCGAGGAAGCCACTCGCGTATGAGGAGGTAGACGAGTCCACCTACCGCACCCAGCTGTGCAGCGAACACGACCAGGAACAGGGTCTCGCGGCTGAAGCGTCCGATCACGAAGCCATCGTTGGTCTTCACGCCATGCAGTGATCCGTCGGAAGTGAGGCGGAGGACGAGCATCGCGAGGCGTCCACCCAAGCCCCCGATGACGGCACCCGTAACCAGACCCCAACGCAGCCCACGGCTCAAGAACGTGGCCGCGCCGAACGCTGATGACCCCAACGACGATGACTCGAGCGTCATCACCGACTCATCGGGTGCGTTCACGGACACTTCCTCAGGCATCCACACAGAATGCTCGCTCGATCGGGCATTCTGTGCGCCTCATGCAGGTAAGGAGATTGCAGTCGAAGGACGTTTCGCTTGTCGCCACGATTGACCGGTCCGAGCACGTAGACGTTCAGTACCGCGTGATTGACGGCGCGCTGCAACCGATCCCGGCGGCGATCACCGAGGTTGCAGGGTGGGATCCGACTGGATCGGGTGCGCACAGTGTGACCGCCAAGATCGCGTTCTGCGAGTCGGTTGTTGCACGCGGCGGCATCCTTCTCGGCGCGTTCGATGGGGAGCGAACGGTAGGTCTCGCGATCGTTCACCCGGCGTTTGAGCCGCTACTCGCTTGGTTGGCGTTCCTCCACGTCTCTCGGCCCTACCGCAGAAGAGGTGCGGCGCAAGCTCTCTGGAACGTTGCCGCGGACATTGCCCTGGCGGACGGTGCAGAGTCGATCTACGTCTCTGCGACACCGACAGAATCCGCGGTTGGCTTCTATCTCCGACAGGGTTGCCGCCTGGCGCATCCGGTTCACCCGGATCTGTTCGCCGCGGAGCCGGAAGACATTCATCTCGTTCGCTCACTGAAGTGATCGCCGAACGCCGCTCATGTCTGCCGTTGGGGCTTGCCATGTCGAAGCAGAATCGTGGGGTGCTGACCGAACGTCTCGAAGTCCGGTTGCCGGTCGAGGCTGACCGTGGCCGTTTTGTTGAGCTGTTCCAGGATCCGGCGTTCATGGAGTTCTCCGCCGGCGTGCATGACGTGGCATCGGCGAACGCACGTTTCGACGGGATGCTCTGGACTGCTGAACGCGTGTCGTTCGCTAAGCAGCCGATCATCGTGCGGTCGTCAGCCGAGATCGTCGGGTACAGCGGTGCGGCGTGGTTCGAGCTCGACGGCGCGCCGCGGCTGGAGTTCGGCTACCGGCTGGTGCCAAGAGCTCGCGGGCAGGGGTACGCGACCGAGGCGGGCCTCGCAGTCCTGGCCGTCGCGGCCGAGTCGTTTCGTGGAGAGCTGCTGGCGATGATCGATCCGCGAAACATGGCGTCGAAGGGCGTGATCGGCAAGCTCGGTTTCGAGTTCTGGAAGGTCGCCAACATCGATGGATACCGCATCGAGCTGTACCGGCGATGCTTCTCCTGATGGCAGCCAGAGCGCTCCCATATCCGCCGATCGGCGTCGTCACCGGCAGCTATCGAGCGGGCTCTATGTCCCGTTGCCTGTCGCCTGCCGCAAGAAGGGCATCCGCGATGTGCCGATCAGGGACTCGCGATCCCGCGCATCAGAAACCGGAGTGCCCGCGCCCGAGCGCCCCGATCGACTGAGCACTCGAAAGCCGGAACCGGCCTTGGGCAGACTGAAGCCATGGCCGCCTACATGGTGAACAAGCGGGGTGTCGCGAAGGCTCGGGAGCTGATCGACGCCCAGCAGTACAGGGTGCGTAGCCGGTGGGCTGACGTCCAACCACATGCTGCCGAGCAGAACGCCTTCCTCAAGACTCACGGTTGGAGAGAGTACGCGTCGTGGCACCTTGCGCTCACCGACGGCGCGTCAGATGAGACCAAGGCGCGCTATGCCTTCGTGTTCGGCGACTTCCGTCGGCTGCACCGCATGGGCTTGATCGCCTGCTACTACCGGGCCGCCGAGTGGGAGCACACCGAAGTCATGCTCGCCGCGCACAGGCTGCTCCTCTACCTCGACAAGTCGAGAGCGTGAACGCTCACGCAATATCCGCCGTTCTGTGGGTCAGACCCGATGAACACAACACTGCGACCAATCGCTAACTGGCCCAGCGGTCAACCACATGATCCCTGCCGCTCTCGCTCGCCGACCAACGCCGGGCAATCTGTGCGTCGTGATCGCGTCGGTCGGTCCGTCTTGATCGCATCCGCCGCCCGCGATGCTGACACTGTCTCGTTCGAGTGCGCGGCCTTATGGTGCGACTCGCCGTGAGACTCGGCGTTATTGGGCTCTCGATCTCTGGTCGAATGAAGGTCGTAGGGCAGCCGGAGACAAGAGCCCCGCGGCACGAGGAGACGCGTCCCGATGACGGAAACGGAGCACGCAGTAACTGAGAAGGCGTCGAGCGCGGAGCTTCCGGCGTTTGCCCGAGACGCGTCCGACATCGTGGCGTCGCTCTCCACGGACGCGACGGCCGGGCTCAGCGCGGCGGAGGCGACGAACCGACTCTCGAAGTACGGCCCGAACGAGATCACGAGCGAGAAGCCACTGTCGGTGTGGGCGGTCGCGCTGGGCCAGTTCCGCAATCCGATGAACATCATGCTCGTCGCGGTGAGCGTCGTGAGCTTCGCGATCGGCGAGGTTTCGACCGGGATCATCGTGGCGTTGCTCATCCTTCTCAATGTCGTCCTCGGCTCCCGGCAGGAGTTGAAGGCGCGGGCGAGCGTGACCGCGCTATCGAACCTGCAGGTGCCGCAGGTCAAGGTCGTGCGCGACGGCACGGTCGCGTTGGTGCCGGCATTCGATGTAGTGCCCGGTGACATCGTGCAGGTCGAAGCGGGCGACATCGTCCCCGCCGACGGTCGCATTATCCACTCGGCGACGCTCGAGACCCAGGAGGCTGCGCTAACAGGGGAGAGCGCGCCCGTAGCCAAGAACCCGGCCGTGCTCCCGAGCGCGGAGGTCGCGCTGGGGGACCGATCGAACATGTTGTTCCAGAACACGTCCGTGACGCGTGGTACGGCCTCGATGGTCGTGACCGCAACGGGGATGCAGACCCAGATGGGTCAGATCGCGACAATGCTGACTTCGGTCACCCGAACTCGATCGCCCTTGCAGAAGGAGCTCGACTCCCTTACCAAGGTTCTCGGCATCATTGCGTGGACTGCGGTCGCCTTCATCTTCGTCGTCGGACTGGTCCGAGGCATGAACGCGCAGGAGCTCTTCCTACTCGGCACCGCGATGGCGATCTCCGCCATCCCGACCGGGCTTCCTGCATTCGTTTCCGGGTTGCTCTCGTTGGGTGCGAAACAGCTCGCTGACGCGAAGGCAATCGTCAAGAACCTCACCGACGTCGAGACGCTGGGTGCGACCAGCGCGATCAACACCGACAAGACCGGCACGCTCACGATGAACCAGATGATGGTGTCGGTCATCTACGCGAACGGTGGCTGGTTCAGCGTCGAGGGTGAGGGCTACCGCAAGACGGGTGCGATCAGGTCGATCGCTGGTGTGACTGTGCCCGACTTCACCAACCTCGCCCTGGGGATGGTGCTCGACAGCGACGCGACAGTTGCCGACGACGGCATCGTTGTGGGCGACCCGACCGAGGCCGCGCTGGTCGTGCTGTCGGCCAAGCTCGGTGCGGACGCCGAGGAAACGCGCCGGGCGTACCCGCGCCTTGCTGAAGTGCCGTTCGACTCCGACTACAAGTTCATGGCTACCTTCCACCGCGCGACGCTGGCCGGGCGCGACCGTGTGGTCGAGTTGGTGAAGGGCGGTCCCGACGTCGTGCTCGCGCGATGCGCCCGCTCTGGCGGTCCCCTGAGCGACACGCACGTCCCGATTGCCGATGCGCGGCACGATATCGACGCGGCGAACGCGCGCATGGGAGAGCGCGGCCTGCGCGTGCTCGCGTTTGCCGCCCGGTTCGTTGACGACGACGAGATCGCCGCGATGTCTGCGGAACCGATGTCGCTCACCGAGAATCTCGACTTCGTCGGCATGGTCGGCATCATTGATCCGCTCCGGGCCGAGGCCAAAGAAGCGGTTCAGATCGCGCTCGCCGCGGGCATCGACGTGCGCATGATCACCGGCGATCACGCAGTCACCGCCCAGACCATCGGCAAGGACCTCGGACTCGGGCTCGGTGCGATCAGCGGCAGCGAGTTGCAGGCGCTCTCCGACGAGGAACTCGCCCGCCGCCTGCCGGAGCTTCACGTGTTCGGCCGTGTCTCGCCTGAGGACAAGCTCCGCCTTGCCCAAGTGATGCAAGCGCAAGGCTTGGTCGTCGCCATGACGGGCGATGCGGTCAACGATGCGGCTGCCCTGAAACAGGCCGACATCGGCGTGGCGATGGGGTCGGGGAGCGAGGTCACCAAGCAAGCGGGCCGGATGATTCTGACTGACGACAACTTCGGGACGCTCGTCAACGCGGTCCGAATCGGAAGGCGGGTCTACGACAAGATCGTTTCGTATGTCCGCTACCAGATGACCCAACTGCTCGCACTCGTCATGCTGTTCGTGGCTGCCACCATCTTCAACGTCAACGAAGGCGTCGCGCTTACCCCGCTGATGGTCTTGTACCTGCTCGTGTTCGTCACGGCGGCGGGCGTCGTTGTGATCGCCCTCGACCCCGGCGATCCTGACGTCATGCACCGGCCTCCACGCGACCCCAAGATGCCTATTACCAACCGCACCGCCGTGACTTTCTGGGTCGTGTACGGCGCGGTGCTCGCCAGCGCCGCCTTCGTGCCGCTCGCGTGGGGTCCGGACGAGCCCAGCACCAATCACGCGAGCGCGTCGCTGACCATGACCTTCGTCGTGATGGGTCTCGGCACCGTCTTCAACGCGCTGACCAACCGCCGCGATCCTGCGAGCGGGCTTACCCCGCCGCTGCTCACCGCGGTGGGCGTGTCGCTCGCCCCGATCGCGCTGGTCTTCCTTGCGACTCAGCTCCCGAGTCTCCAGACGGGGCTGCTGACGCAACCCTTGACGGGACCTCAGTGGCTCGCCGCGATCGGCCTCGCGCTCGCGCTCCCAGTCGTGGTCGAGGCCGGCAAGTGGACCCGTCGGCGGCGCGAACCAGAGGCCGTGGTGCTCGACGCAGAACGAGCAGTGGCCCCTACCCGCGGTCGCGCAGCAATGCCATGACCGAGGATGCGCGACGCAACCGCGGCACGCGTTCGAGGAGCTGATCTGCACGCCCAAGCACAGAAAAGAACGCTATGAGCCAGACGCAACAGCGTCGCCCGAGACGGCTGTCGCAAGCGCCGACCCCTCGCGGCGAAGGATGACGACCGAGCGCGGGGATCGGCATCGCTTGGGCGAGGCGGTGACGGGCGGGCAATATCGCGGTGGTCACGCTTCGTCGCGGATCGCGCTGAGCGCGCTGTGGATGCTCGGATAGAAGTGGTCGCGGTCGAGTGTCGCGAATAGCCCGTACTGCTCGACAAGATCTTGAAGTCGGCTGCGCATCTCGACGAACGCCATGTGCACGCCGGCGGCGTTCAACTCGCGGTCGAGTTGCTCGAGCATCCCGGCGGCGGTGACGTCGATGTCGGTTATCGCCTCGCACTGCACGACCACCCACGCGGGACGCCGCGCGCGGACGAGCCTCCGGATCTGCCGACGGAAAGCGCCCGCGTTGGCGAAGAACAAGGGAGCCTCCCAGCGGTACACGACGACGCCCGGCGGCTCCTGCGCGTCTTCGTACGTGTCGACGTCGTGCCAGCCATCGAGGCCGTCGACCCGGCCGAGGACGGCACCGTGCGGCCACCAGTTGCGGCGGAAGAACAGCAACACCGCCAACGCGATGGCGAGGACGATTCCCTGGAGCACGCCCAGCACGATGACGCCGAGTGACGTGGTGACCGAGAGCACGACCGCGGAGCGACGCACGCTTGCGTAACGGCGCAGCCTGCCGAGGTCGAGAAGCGACAGCGCGGCCGCGATGACCACCGCGGCGAGCGCCGCCTGCGGCAGGTCCTCGAGCAGCGAGTTGAAGAACAGCAACAGCATTGCAACGAGCCCGGCTCCGACGATTCCGGCCAACTGCGTCCGCGCGCCCGACTGCTCGGCGACCGCGGTTCGCGAGCCACTCGTCGACACCGCGAACCCTTGCACGAACCCGGCGCAGATGTTGGCCGCGCCGACTCCCACCATCTCCTGGTCCGGATCGACATCCTCGCCCCGCCGCGCCGCGAACGCCGAGGAAGTCGCGATCGTGTCGGTGAGTGAGACGAGCGTGATCCCGACTGCGGCGACGAACAGTGGTCCGACGTCGGAGTAGTGGGTCCATGGCAACGTGGGCCGCGGGAAGCCGTGCGGCAGCGTACCTACCGTCGAGATGTGATCCGACAACCCGAAGATCGCCGACACGATCGTCGCGCCGACGACCGCCACGAGCACCGCCGGGATCCTCCTCGTGACCCGCGGCAGCACGAGCAACGTCGCGAGCACCCCAAGACCGACGGCGAGCGCCGCGCCCTTCGTCTCGTCGAGGTTGGTGAAGAACGCGTGCAACTCTTCGAAGAATCCGGTCGCATCCGTCGAGAACCCGAACAACTTCGGAAGCTGACCGACGATGATCGTGATCGCGAGGCCGTTCATGTAGCCGACCTGCACCTCACTGGACAGCAGATCGGCGACGAACCCGAGCCGACCGATTCCCAGCGAGATTTCAATGATTCCGACCAAGAGCGCGAGCATCCCCGCGAGCTTGATCGCAGTCGTCGGGTCGTTCGTGGCCATCATCGGCACGATGGCAGCGAAGATCAACGGCGACACCGACGAGTCGGGGCCGAGCACGAGTACGCGCGACGGGCCGAAGATCGCGTATCCAACGAGACAGCCGATCGTGGTGTACAACCCCGTCACCGCGGGCAACCCCGCGAGCTCTGCATACGCCATGCCCTGAGGCACGAGAATCGCCGCTAGCACCAGGCCCGCGACCGCGTCCGAACGCAGCCACGGGCGCTGGTAGTCGCGCGCCAAGCGCACACCCGGAATCCAGCGATCGACCGGCCGAGTCGACACGACGCTGCGCTCTACCGAGTTCCTTGAAGGAGGTCGCTCAGGCTTGCTTGACGAACGAAGATTCGACTCGTGAGCGACTCGCCGGCGCTCCACAGGTAGTACTGCGCGTCGGATTCGGTATCGGAGCGTTTAGGTACCCACGCCGGGATCGCGGCCGCCTGCAGTTCGCGGATGTTCGGGAAACCGTCGCGCATGCTGCAAGTCTGCACCGTTCGGCATCTGTCCCGTGTTTGCGCGCGGAACACCTCCAAGGGCGGTTACGCGCGCACGCAGTTTGCGTGGTTTTAGGCGACGAAGTATTTAGCTTCGGGGTGGGGGACGATGATCGCCGACGTCGACTGCTCGGGAACGAGGTGGTATTCCTCGGTGAGCGACACGCCGATGCGGTCGACTTCGAGGAGCTCGGTGACTTTCGTCTGGTCTTCGAGGTCTGGGCAGGCGGGGTAACCCCACGAGTAGCGCGACCCCCGATACTGCTGGCGGAAGAGGCCGGCCAACGTCGGGCCATCCTCGTCGGCGAAGCCCCACTCTTCGCGGATCCGTCGGTGCCAGTACTCGGCCAGCGCCTCGGCCATCTCGACCGACAGGCCGTGTAGCAAGAGGTACTCCTGGTACCGGTCGGCCGCGAACAGTTCCTTCTCGCGTTCGCTCGCTCGGGCGCCGACGGTGACCACCGAGAACCCTGCATAGTCGGGTTCGCCGGACGCGGCCGATCGGAAGAAGTCCGCGATGCACAAGAACGGCTCGCGTCGCTGGCGCGGGAACCCAAAGCGCAGCCATTCCTGGGTGCGCGTGTCGTCCTTCCACACGACCAGGTCGTCGCCTTCGGCGTTCACCGGGAAATAGCCCCACGCGACCGCAGGGACGAGCAGCCCCTCTTGCTTCGCGACGTCGAGTTGCTCGCGCAGCACGGGCCGGATGCGCGCCTTGAACTCGTCGTCGTTCTCGGACTTCGCCTTCTCCGGACGGAACTGCCACTGATTGCGGAACAGCGCGGTCTCGTTGAGGTATGCCGCGATGTCGTCGACGGGGATGCCCTTGGCGACGCGCGAGCCCAAGAACGGAGGCGTGAACACCTTGACATCCGTCGCGACCGCGGAGCGCTCGGGCAGCTCGACCGGTTCCGCGGCCGCGTCGCGTTCCGACTTCCGGGGCGCACGCGGCGCGCCCACCTCGCGCCCGAACGACGGATCGAGCGCTCCCGTGCGCTTCCCCTCGAGCAGCGTGTCCATTGTGTGCAGACCCTCGAACGCGTCCTTGCCGTAGAACAAGCGACCCGCGTACACCTCTCGCAGGTCGGCCTCGACGTACTTGCGCGTCAGCGCCGCGCCACCCAGCAGCACCGGAACGCGCTCCGCCAACCCGCGCACGTTGAGCTCTTCGAGGTTCTCACGCATGATGAGCGTCGACTTCACGAGCAGTCCGCTCATACCGATCGCGTCGGCGTCGACCTCCAACGCCTTCTCGATCATCTCGTTAATGGCGACCTTGATGCCGAGGTTGTGCACTGTGTAGCCGTTGTTGGTGAGGATGATGTCGACAAGGTTCTTGCCGATGTCGTGCACGTCGCCCTTGACGGTCGCGAGCACGACCGTTCCCTTGCCCCCCGCGTCCGCCTTTTCCATGTGGGGCTCGAGATAGGAGACGGCTGCCTTCATCGTTTCCGCCGACTGCAGCACGAACGGCAGCTGCATCTCGCCGGCGCCGAACAGGTCGCCGACCACCTTCATGCCGCTGAGCAGCACGTCGTTGACGATCTCCAACGCGGGCAGGGTCTGGAGTTGCTCGTCGAGATCGGCTTCGAGACCGTCGCGGTCGCCGTCGATGATGCGGTGCTTGAGCCGCTCGCCGACCGGCCATCCCGAACGGTCCTCGCGCTCGACCGCGCTCGCTTCAACGCCCTCGAACAACGCCATGAACTCAGTGAGCGGGTCCCGATCCGGGGCGCGTCGGTCGTAGATCAGATCGAGCGCAACTTCGCGCTGACGCTCCTCGATCTTGTGCAGCGGCATGATGCGCGCCGCGTGCACGATCGCCGCATCCAACCCGGCCTCGACGCACTCGTGCAGGAACACGCTGTTCAACACGTGCCGCGCGGCCGGCTTCAACCCGAACGACACGTTCGACAGGCCGAGGATCGTCGATGCGCCGGGCAGCTCCGCCTTGATGCGGCGGATCGCCTCGATCGTCTCCATCGCATCGCGCCGCAGATCGTCGTCGCCGGTCGACAGCGGGAACGTCAGAGCATCGAAGATCAAGTCGGTGGGTTCCAGGCCGTACCGCTCGATGGCGATGTCGTACAGCCGGCGCGCGACCCGCAGCTTCCAGTCGGCGGTGCGCGCCTGGCCTTCCTCATCGATCGTCAGGCAGATCACCGCCGCCCCGTACTCCCGCGCCAGGCGGAAGACGCGGTCCATGCGCTTGCCTTCGGCCTCGCCTTCTTCGAGGTTGGCCGAGTTGATGATCGCCTTCCCGCCGTGATGCCGCAGCCCGGTGTCGACCACTTGCGGCTCGGTCGAGTCGAACACCAGCGGCAACGACGCCTGGGTCGCGAACCGCGACGCGATCTCTTCCATGTCGATCGTGCCGTCGCGACCGACGTAATCCACGCAGACGTCGAGCACGTGCGCGCCCTCGCGCACCTGCTCGCGAGCCATCTGCACGCACGTGTCCCAGTCCGCCTCGAGCATCGCCTCGCGGAACTTCTTCGAACCGTTGGCATTCGTCCGCTCGCCCACAGCCAGGTACGACAGCTCCTGTTGGAACGGGACGTGCGAGTAGATCGACGAACATCCCGGTTCGAATTCCGGTTGACGCGGCACCGGCGCCCGCCGCCCGAGCCGCTCGACCACCGCGCGCAAGTGCGCCGGCGTCGTGCCGCAGCAACCGCCGACGATGTTGAGTCCGAACTCGCTCACGAATCGTTCGTGGGCGTCGGCGAGCAGTTCGGGCGTGAGGTCGTAATGGGTACGACCCTCGATCACCTGCGGCAGCCCGGCGTTCGGCAGACACGACAAGAACGTGCGCGCGTGCTGCGCGAGATAACGCAGGTGCTCGGTCATCTCTGACGGACCCGTCGCGCAGTTCATGCCGATCACGTCGGGCCGCATCGCTTCGAGCGCGGTGAGCGCGGCGCCGATCTCGGTGCCGACGAGCATCCGACCGGTCGTCTCGACCGTCACCTGCACCATGATCGGAAGGCGTACGCCGGCGGAACGCATCGCCGCTCTCGCGCCATTGATTGCGGCCTTGCCCTGCAGCAGGTCGTAGACGGTCTCCACCAGGAGCACGTCGACACCGCCGGCGAGCAGCCCGTCGACCTGCCGCTCGTAGCCCTCGCGCAGGTCTTCGTAGGGGATCTGTCCCAACGACGGCAGCCGGGTGCCGGGGCCCATCGACCCGATGACGAATCGGGGCCGGCCGTCGGCGGCGTGGCTCGCTGCGACCTCACGCGCGATCTCGGCGGCCTGCCGGTTGATGTCGACGGTCTTGTCCGCGATGCCGTATTCGGCGAGCACGAGCGGGAAGGCACCGAACGTCGCCGTCTCCACGCAATCGACGCCGGCCTGGAAGAACTCGTCGTGCATCTGCGCGACCAACTCGGGGCGAGTCAGCACCAGGTGCTCGTTGCAGCCCTCGAGCGCCTCGCCACCGAAGTCGTCGGGCCCGAGATCGTGCCCTTGCATGAACGTGCCGAAGGCGCCGTCGAAGATGAGCACCCGCTCCCGCAACGCGTCGAGGAAGGGGTGTCGCGCCCCGCTCCCGAGCGGCGTCTCGGAGCCACGGGGATCAAGCATCACACCAGGCTACGTGGCTGTCGTTCGCCGGCGCGCCTCGATTCTCACGGCGAACGCGCTCGTAGACTGCGCCCTCCTTCCAGAGAACTCAGGAGTGTGATGGCGCCCAGCGTCGAACTCGCCGGCACGGCACCGGAGCGCGTGCGCGTCGATTTGCTCGCGGTGCCCGTGTACGCGGGCCGCCGGCTCGGCCCGGGCGCGGAGGCCGTCGACGAGGCGCTCGAGGGCGGGCTCGCCGAGTTCATGGAGGAGGCCGATTTCGACGGCAAGCGCGGCGAGACGCTGGCTGTGCCGACGCGGGGACGGCTCGGCGCAAAGGCGGTCGTGCTCGTCGGCGTGGGCGAGCAGGACCAGCTCGATGCTGATGCGCTGCGACGGGCGGCCGCGACGTTGGCGAAGCGCGCCTCCAAAGTGCCCAAGGTTGCGACGACGCTGCTCGACGCCGCGCCCGAGTCGCTCGACCGCGCCGACGCGGCGCAGGCAATCGCCGAAGGCCTACTGCTCGGCTCGTATCAGTTCCTCCGCTACAAGGGTGACCCGAAGCCGACGAAGCTCGAGCGCGTGCTCGTGCTCGGCCGCGCCAGCGCGCCGGTGCGCCGAGGTCTCGAACGCGGCACGCGACTCGCGCAAGCGGTC
>JBKPCL010000141.1:0-27603 GCA_046727335.1 Actinomycetota bacterium | reverse complement strand
GCCCGACCGCGGATGGTCGCGAGGTCGTCGTCGAGGACGTCGCTCGGTTGAGGAGCGAATTGACGACGGACGCATCCGGTTTCTCGCCCCGGTCGTCGTGATGGGCGGAGCTGTCGACTCCGAAGACCTTCTCGGTCTCGGGCTGTGCATTGGCGAGTCCGGCACCGAGCAGGAGCGCGACGAGTGAGAGGGACGCCGCGACGAGCGCGCCCCGACCCGCAAGACGCGTCCGGCGCATGCCGTGCGCATCGCGCATGCGGGCCATGTACCGGCCGAGCGCGCCACCTCGGATCGGAGTCTCGACGAAGCGATACGAGAGATCGGCGGCGCCGAAGGAGAGGACGAAACGCAGCACGAACACCGGCCATCCCGACAAGTGACCGAAGTAGCGGAAGTCGAGCACCGGCCGGGTCACGCAGAAGATCGGGTAGTGCCACAGGTAGAGGCTGTAGGACCGGACGCCGACCCAACGCAGGGGCTTCCAGCCCAGAATGCGGCCCGTGTCGGACCGTGGATGCACGGCGGCGGCGATGACGAGGAGCGTCGCGATGTCGACGATCAGGAACCCCCCGCGGAACACCGCGGGGTTCGTGTCGTTCCAGTGCCGGAACGACCAGAACAAGATGAGCAGGCCTACGAGAGCGGAGAGGTCGAGCGCGATGCGCGCGCCGCGTCCGGGGACGCCACGGATGCGGTACGGCGCGAACGCGAAGGCGAACGCCGATCCGAGCAGCAACCCGGAGAGGCGCGTATCGGTCCCGTAATACGCACGGTCGAAACTGCCGTGCGCGAGCACCGCCATCTCGATCGCCGACGCGAGCGCGGCGGCAATGGTCAGGACGAGGAAACGCCGGCGCCCGATCTTCCGCAACCCGATCATGAGCAGGACCGGCCAGAACAGATAGAACTGCTCTTCGATGGCAAGCGACCAGAGCTGCTTCAGCAGTGACGGACGGCCGGCCTCGAGGAAGTACGACCGGTTGGCGATGATCTGCCACCAGTTGCTCGTGTAGGTGAGCGCGGCGATCACATCCGATTTCAGGTTCGAGATCGCGTCGGGCAGGAAGAGGAGCGCGTAGGCCACCACGACGGCGAGCAGTACGTAGAGCGCGGGCAGCAGTCGCCGGGCGCGGCGTTGCCAGAAGTGCCGGAGCGAGATCGTGCCCGTCTGCCGCCGCTCGGCGAGGAGGAGCGACGTGATGAGGTAGCCGCTCACGACGAAGAACACTTCGACGCCGAGGAAGCCGCCCGCCATCCAACCGTGTTCGTGACCGCCGACCGCGTACTGGTGGTACACGAGGACCGCGAGCACCGAAATCGCGCGGATGCCGTCGAGACCAGGGAGGTAGTGCAGCGTCGCGCGACGGCTGTCGACGGCGGTGGACGGGGGAGCGTTCACGAGGGCAGCAAGAGCTGGTCGAAGTACACGAAGCCGTCCGTCAGTGCCATTCCCACCACGCGCGAATCACCCCCGTACGGGGATGGGGCTTGGAGTGTGCCCCGCCACGCTCCGATCGGGAACAAGTCGTGATGCTAGCGGCCGGTCTCCCGACGCCCGAGGATTGTTGCGCAGCGTGGCGCACCTGCGACGACCACCGCCCTGGCCAGGCAATATGAGCGTTCCGAGCGCGCCGGTCAGTGGCGCCCCATGTCCGCGACGGTGGCAGCAGCGCGATCCAGTTCCTCGGTCACGTTGTAGTAGTGGACGGAGGCGCGCACGACCGCGCCGACCGAGCGCGCGCCCAAGTCGAGCTGCGCGGTCGATGCGCTGATCACCCAGGTGTTGACACCGACACTGTGCAAACGAGCGACGACCGTCTCGGGTTCGTGTCCCTCGACGGTGAACGTGACGATGCCGCAGCGATCCGACCCTTCGTCACGAATCGTCACACCGTCGATGCCGTCGAGCAGTTCGCGAAGTTCCTCGCCGAGCGCGCGCACCCGCGCCGCGATCGCACCGATGCCGAACTGCATCGCATACCGCACGGCCGACCCGAGACCGAGGACGCCCGCGATCGAACGCTCCCACTGCTCGAACCGGCGCGCGTCGTCACGGACCCTGTACTCACGCGCACCGGTCCATTCGGCTCCCCGGAGATCGAGCGCGAGCGGCTCCAGTGACTGGACCAGATCGTGGCGCACGTAGAGAAAACCCGTGCCTCGCGGCGCGCGGAGGTACTTGCGCCCGGTCACCGTGAGCACGTCGCAGCCCAGACGATCGACGTCGATCGGGAGCTGACCGACTGATTGGCACGCGTCCAGCAGGAACAGCGCGCTGGTCGGCTTCGTCAGCGCGCCGACTGCGGCCGCCGGATTGACGAGACCGTTCTGGCTCGGGACGTGTGTGAGCGCGACGACACGAACGCGCTCGTCGAGCATCGCAGCAAGGGCGTGCACGTCGATCGCGCCCGTCGCATCGTCCGGGACGATCTCGACCTGCACGCCGTCGCGACGCGCTGACTGCAACATCGGCAGGAAGTTGCTCGCATACTCGACTCGGTGCGTGAGGATTCGGTCGCCGCGTTGGAACTGCAGCGCCGAGAACGCGGTCGTCCACGCACGAGTCGCGCTGTCGACGAGCGCGATCTCATTCGGCGCCGCGTTGATGAAGCGAGCGAGGTCGTCGTAGACGGCCTCGATGTCGGCCGCTCGCTCCGCGGCCGCTTCATAGCCCCCGATCGCGGCTTCGCGTTCGAGATGGGCGACGACGGTGTCGGTGACGATGCTTGGCGGCAGCGCGGCTCCGGCGTTGTTGAGGTGGGCGACGTTCGCGCAGCCGGGCGTGTCCTGCCGGGCCTGGACGATGTCGATGTCGCCGGCGCCGCTCGTGCTGAACGACGCGTCGCTCACGAACGAAGGGTTCGGCCCGCGTGGACACCGGTGGGCTCGCCGTTGTCCATGAACACCTCTCCATTCACGATCGTCGTCCGGTATCCGCCCGCTCCCTGCACATAGCGCCCGGCACCGGCGGGAAAGTCCCACACGAACCGAGGCAGCTCGAGCCGCAGGGCATCGAGCTCGAGGACGTTGACGTCGGCGTAGGCACCGGGCCGGAGGACGCCGCGGTCGGCGATGCCGAACAGTTCCGCGGTGTCAGAGGTCAACCGCCGGATCGCTTCTTCGATCGAGTACTTCTGCCGGTCGCGAACCCAGTGCAGCAAGAACCATGTCGGAAGCGACGCGTCCATGATCAGGCCGACGTGCGCACCCGAGTCGCCGAGGCCGATCGCGATGCGCGGATGGTCGAGAAGTTCCTCGACGGCATCCATGCGTTGGTTCAGGAAGGGATAGTTGAACAGCGCCCGTCCCCGCGTCTCGCGTGAGATGCGGACGAACGCCGCGGCGATCGTCTCGCCCGCCGCGTCGGCATGCGCGGCGAGCGAGGTCGAAGGGTCCGCCGTGTAGTCGACGGAGTCGTCCGTGAGCACGTACACGCCGCGCCAGTCGAGCGGCGGGGTGTTCGCTTGCGCGTCGCGAATCAGCGCCGCGCGACGGGCGTCGTCGTCGAGCGCGGCGAGCCGCTCGTCGAGTGACAAGGCGTGCAGCGCACTCCATGCCGGGGCGCGATCGAAGAACGTGCGGTGCTGCATTCCGAACAACAGACCGATGCCGCGCGCGGTGGTCTGCGGGCGAAGGTGTCCGCCGCTTGCCGCTTCTTCGTCGACCAGGTCGAGGATCGTTCGGTACAGCTCGGGGCCGGCATTGCTCTGCGCGAGCCCAAACGTCACCGGTCGGCCGGTGCGCCGGTTGATCTCTGCCATCCAATGCACTTCGGCGCGCGTGTGCTCGTGTTGCTCACCCGGACGCTCGAATCGCGGCGCCACTTCGTAGACGCCACGGTTCTGTCGGCCGAGAACGTCGGCGATCGCGAACAGTTCGCGTTCATCGGCCCACGTGCCGGGAACAGGACGACCGTCGGGAACTCGGTGGAGCAGCGTGCGTGACGTGGAGAATCCGAGCGCGCCGGCGGAGATCGCCTCGTCGACGAGTGCGCACATCGCCGAGATGTCGTCGTCCGGTGCAGGAGGCTCGTCGAGCGCGCGTTCGCCCATCGCGTAGTGGCGGAGGGCACAGTGACCGATCATGCCGCCGACATTCACGCCCTTCGGCAGCGCGTCGACGGCCGCGAGGTAGTCGCCGTAGGTCTCCCAGCTCCAGTCGAGGCCGGCCAGGATGCTCTCGGCGGGGATGTCCTCGACGGATTCCATGAGCTCGGCGAGCCAGCGCTCCTCGCCGGGCTTCACCGGCGCGAACGCGACGCCGCAGTTCCCGAGCACGACGGACGTCACGCCGTGCCAGCAGGAGGACGTGGCGTCCGGATCCCACGCGATCTGTGCGTCGAGATGCGTATGCATGTCGACGAAACCAGGTGTCACGTACGCGCCGTCGGCATCGATCTCGTGCCGGGCGTTTGCTTCGACGGGACCGACCGCAACAACGCGGTCGCCGTCGATCGCAACGTCGGCGCGGCGCGGCGACGAACCGGTGCCGTCGACCAACGTGCCGCCCTTGATGATCAGATCGTGCGTCATGGCGGGAAGCGTACGCCGGGACACCCGGAGGCCACTCGGTACGCTGGAGGCGTGTCAACCGTCGCGCCGGAGAGCGTCGAGGTCGTGCAGAAGGGCCTTGCCGACAACGACTATCTCGCCGACGAAGGTCTCGCGACGTCGATCTTCCTCGCGTTGCGGCTGCAACGACCGCTGCTGCTCGAGGGCGAAGCGGGCGTCGGGAAGACCGAGGTCGCGAAGGTGCTCGCGCGGTGGACCGACGCCGAGCTCGTGCGGCTGCAGTGTTACGAGGGCATCGACGCGGCTCAGGCCGTGTACGAATGGGACTACTCACGTCAGCTGCTGCACCTGCGCGCGGTCGAAGCGAGCGGGGCTCGGGTCGACGAGGACGAGCTCTATTCCGAGCGCTTCCTCGTGAAACGGCCGCTCCTTCGGGCGCTGGCATACGAGGGGAAGGTGCCGCCGGTGCTCCTCGTCGACGAGGTCGACCGCGCCGACGACGAATTCGAGGCCTTCCTGCTCGAGATCCTTTCCGACTGGACGATCTCCGTGCCCGAACTCGGTGCGGTCCACGCCGATGTCCCGCCCATCGCAGTGCTCACGTCCAATCGCACTCGAGACGTTCATGACGCGTTGAAGCGACGTTGTCTGTATCACTGGATCGGACACCCCGACTTCGAGCGCGAGCTCGCGATCGTGCGGGTCCGCGCACCGCAGGTCGGCGAGGTCCTCGCTCGGGACGTCGCCGCCGCCGTCGAGGCGTTGCGCGGGCTCGAGCTGTACAAGCCACCGGGTGTCGCGGAGACGATCGATTGGGCCCAAGCCCTCGCGACCCTCGGTACGACGCGGCTCGACGAGCGAACGGTCGACGCGACGCTCGGGACGATCCTGAAATACCGCGAAGACCAAGAACGCGTGCGCGCGCATGGGCTCGGCGATCTGGTGCGGTCGGCGGTGGCGCGCAGTGCCTGACCCTGCCACATCGAGCGAGCTGTCCGAGCGGCTCGCGGTCGCATTCACACGCGTCGTGCGCGCGGCGGGCATCGATGTTCCAGTCGGAGCGACGCTGGGATTCGCGCAGGCACTCGCGTGCGTGGGGCTGAGCCGGCGTACACAGGTGTATTGGGCCGGGCGCGCCACGCTGGTGAAGCGTCCCGAAGACGCGGAAGCGTTCGATCGCGCCTTCGAGGCGTTCTGGGATCGCGTGCACCTCGACGCGGTCGAAGCGGGCGCCGATGTCGAAGAGATCGTGGTCGCCTTCGACGTTCCACTCCCGGAGTCGATGCCCGTGGAGGAGGACGCCGCCGCGCTCGATGCGCCGATGCTGACGGTGCGCTGGAGTCCGGCCGAGGTGCTTCGCCATCGCGACTTCGCGGCATACACCGCCGATGAGTTCGCCGAGGCTCGCCGGCTGATCGCCGACCTCCGGCTCGTCGGGGCGATGCGCCCGTCCCGCCGGCGCAAGCCGACGCGTCGAACGCGAGGCTCGCCGGACCTGCGGCGGACCGTACGTCGATCGTTCCGCGCGGGTGGAGAGCCGATGTCGCGCGCGTTTCTCACGTCCGGCGTGCAGCCTCGGCGCGTCGTCCTCTTGCTCGACGTCAGCGGGTCGATGGAGCCGTACGCGCGCGCCTTCGCGCGCTTCTTGCACGCGGCGGTCGTTGGCGGCCGACGCGTGGAGGCCTTCGCACTGGGAACACGATTGACGCGCATCACCCGCGAGCTCTCCTCGCGCGATCCCGACGCGGCGATACGCGCCGCGGCCCGGCGCGTCGTCGACTGGGCCGGTGGCACCCGCCTCGGCGAGAACCTCCGCGAGTTCAACGATTCGTGGGGCGTGCGCGGCATGGCTCGCGGTGCCGTCGTCGTCCTGCTCTCCGACGGATGGGACCGCGGCGATCCCGCCGTGCTGCAAGAGCAGATGTCGCGGCTCGGGCGCGTCGCGCACAAGGTTGTGTGGGTGAACCCGCTCAAGGCGAGCCCGGGATACGCACCGCTCGCCCAAGGAATGGCTGCCGCCCTCCCGTACGTTGACGCCTTCGTGGAGGGACACTCGTTGGGCGCACTCGAGCGCGTCGTGGAGGTGATCTCGCAGTGAAGGAAGTCCTCGACGACATCGAACGGTGGCGGGCCGGCGGTCATCGGGTCGCGATCGCGCGCGTTGTCGGCACCGAAGGCTCGAGCCCGCGCGATCCGGGCGCCACGATGGCCGTGAGCGACGACGGCGAGGTCGCCGGCTCGGTGTCGGGCGGCTGCGTCGAAGGCGCGGTGGTCACCGCGGCGTTGGAAGTGCTGGCCGGCGAGCGGGAGCGGGGCATCATCTCGTTCGGCTACTCCGACGACGAGGCCTTCGCCGTCGGCCTCACATGTGGGGGCACGATTCATCTGTTCGTCGAGCCGCTGGACTGGTAGCGCGCGTGACGGTCTACGAGTCGCTCCGCGAGGCGCTCCGCGCACAGGAACCGGTCGCGCTCGCGACGGTGATCGAGGGGCCGCACCTCGGCGCCAAGTTGTTGGTGCGACCCGGCGCGGCTCCGATCGGCACGCTCGGCAACGAGGACCTTGACCGAGTCGTTGCCCGCGACGCGCTCGGTGAGCTCGAAGCCGGTCTCACGTCGACGCGCCACTACGGAGTGCGCGGCGAGGCCCGGGAGCGCGCCGTCAGCGTCTTCATCGAATCGTTCGCATTGCCGCCGCGCATGATCATCTTCGGCGCCGTCGACTTCACCGCCGCGCTCGCTCGGGTGGCGAAAGTGCTCGGCTACCGCGTCACCGTCTGCGACGCCCGCGCCGTGTTCGCAACCGTGCAGCGCTTCCCGATGGCTGACGAGATCGTCAACGACTGGCCCGACCGGTACCTCGCGAAGGTCGGCGACGAGCTCGGGCCGCGGGACGCCGTGTGCGTGCTGACCCACGACCACAAGTTCGACGTTCCCGCCATCGCCGCCGCCGTACGGACGAATGTCGGTTATCTCGGTGCCATGGGCTCACGCCGCACGAACGAGAGCCGGCTCGAGCGACTACGCGACGCTGGAGTGACGGAAGAGGAGATCGCGCGCGTCCTCTCGCCGATCGGTCTCGACATCGGCGCCCGCACGCCGGAGGAGACTGCCATCTCGATCTGCGCGGAGATCATCGCCCATCGAACCGGGCGGCCATCGCAGTCGCTCCGCGACACGAGCGGTCCCATTCACTGAGAGGGAGGTCATCGTCGTGGATCTCGGCATCGGCGGGCGACGGGCCGCGGTCGCGGCGGCGTCGAAGGGTCTCGGCTTCGGCGTTGCCCAGGCGCTCGTCGACGAGGGCGTTCGAGTTGCGATTTGCAGCCGTGACTGGGAAGCGGTCGACGCCGCAGCCAAACGCCTCGGGGGCGACACCGTCGGGATCGTCGCCGACGTCAGCTCTCCCGACGGGGCCGTCACGTTCGTCCGAGACTCGCGCGACGCAATCGGCAACCTCGACATCCTCGTGACGAACGCCGGCGGCCCTCCGCCAGGCGACTTCGAGCACACCGGCGTGCACCAATACCTGGAAGCGTTCCAGCTCAACTGCCAATCGGCGATCGCGATGTGTGACGAAGCCATCCCCGCGATGCGCGCACAAAAGTGGGGGAGGGTCGTCGCGATCACATCCATCGCAGTCCGGCAGCCGATCGCCAACCTCATCCTCTCGAACACCGCGCGTGCCGGGCTCACCGGGTTCTTGAAGACGCTCGCCCGCGAGGTCGCCGCCGACGGTGTGACGGTGAACTCGTTGCAACCTGGTCTGCACGCAACCGAGCGGGTCGGCGCACTCTATGGCGGCGACTCGACCGCGAACCTCGCGGCGGGCATCCCGGCGGGCCGGCTCGGTGACCCGCTCGACTTCGGTCGGTACGCCGCGTTCTTGTGTTCCGAGCACGCTGCGCATATCACGGGCACGGCCACGCCCATCGACGGCGGCGAATATGCCGGACTGCTGTGACGCGGTGATGCAGCCGATCCTGACTGCGCTGGAAGAGCAGCACTCGGAGCTCGCGGTGCTGCTCGAGCCTCTTGACGATGCACAGTGGCAGCGGCCGACGCGGTGTGAAGGCTGGACGGTCTCCCACGTGGTGCTCCATCTCGCGCAGACCGACGAGCTCGCCCTCGCCAGCGTTCACGGCCGTTTCGCAGAAGGGCTCGACGTCCTCGCGGGCGGCGGAGTCCGCCAAGGCAACGTCGACGACGGGGCGGCCGAGCTGGTGGCGCGCGAACGTGCGTTGCCGACCGCCGCGCTGTTCGAACGCTGGCGAACTGGCGCGGCCTCGTTGTGCGACGCGCTCGGCGCGGGCGATCCCCACCGACGTGTCGGCTGGGTCACCGGTGAACTGTCGACGTGGACGCTCGCAACGACACGTCTGGCAGAGTGCTGGATCCACACCGGTGACGTTGCCGCGGCATTAGGAGTGACTCAGGAACAGACCGATCGCCTGGAGCACATCGCGCGCCTCGCATGGCGGACCTTGCCGTATGCGTTCGCGCGCGCCGGCCGGGAGCTCGCGGGGCCGGTTGCGTGCGAATTGGAGGCGCCGAGCGGTCAGCGGTGGCACTTCGTGCCGGAGGCGGAGCCTGCGACCTTCATCGAAGGCGCCGGCGCAGACCTCTGTCTCGTGGCCGCGCGTCGCGTCGCCGCCGAGGACACATCACTGCGCGGGACCGGACCCGACGCGACCGCCGTCCTCGAGCTCGTACGCACGTACGCGTAGGTGGGTCGCGTTTGATGAGTATCGTCCGGCTCCCGAGGGTCATCGCCGAACAGCCGGGGCGGCCTGAGTGGGGAGATGCCGCGCGTCCGATGCGAGAACTGACGCGCGCCATCGCCCTGGACCGGGACGCATGGACGCCGGAACGAGCGGCTCAGATCGCGTCATTCTTCGATTCGCTTGCGTCGGGATGGCGCGACCGAGACGTCCCCGAGCGCCACGACGCGCTCTTAGACGCGCTCGCTCGAGGTGGACCATTCCCGAGCGGATGGTGCGTGGAGGTTGGTTCCGGAACCGGCAACGCAACCGCTGATTTGCGGAACGCGTTTGATGATGTCGTCTCGTTGGATCTGTCGCGAGAGATGCTCCGACTCGCGTCGTCTCCAGGTCATCAGATTCAATCCGATGCTTCTGCGCTCCCGTTACGAACAGGCTCGGCTTCGGTTGTCGCGGTCGTCAACATGTTCTTGTTCCCGGCCGAGATCTCGCGTGTTCTGGCGGACGACGGTGTGTTGTTGTGGGTGAGCACGAATGGCGACGAGACGCCGATCTACCTACCGCCCGCGGATGTGCGGCGCGCGTTGCCCGCAACGTGGGAGGGCGTCACCGCTCAGGCCGGCTGGGGAACCTGGCTCACGGCACGCCGAGTCAGGGCGTAAGCGGAGTTGCGGGAAGAGGCGGCGTTCGTTCGCAGCGGGCGAACGTGTGCTCAACCGCCGGTGGTCACAGCGGCTGTCGCTCGTTCCTTCGCCCAGCGATAGTTCGGTTTGCCGGCCGGCGTTCGTTCGACTTCGTCGACGACGACGAGATGGCGCGGCACCTTGTAGCCCGCGAGCGCATTTCGGGCGAAGGCGACGAGCGCGTCGAGCGTGACGTGATGGCCTCGACGGGGAGCGACGACCGCGGCGATGGCCTCACCCCATCGGTCGTCGGGCACGCCGACGACGATCGCGTCGAACACGTCCACGTGGCTCTTCAGCACTGCCTCCACCTCTTCCGGAAAGACCTTCTCGCCGCCCGTGTTGATGCACTGCGAGCCCCGCCCGAGCACGTTGATCGTGCCGTCTTCCTCGATCACAGCGCGATCGCCCGGCACCGCCCAGCGCACGCCTTGCAGCTCCACGAATGTGGCGGCGGACTTCTCGGGATCCTTGTAGTAGCCGACCGGAACGTGACCGCGGCGGGCGAGCAGCCCCACTTCGCCGACCTTGGGCGTGCCGCCGTTCTCGGTGATCACGGTCGTCCATTCGTTCATCCGGAATCGCGGACCCTTCTGGGTGACGTCGACCGCTCCGTTCGCGCCCGTCTCGGACGCGCCGAACGCGTCGACCATCATCACGTTGGGCGCGCGCTCGTTGAATTCCTCCTTGATCGACGGCGACAGGATCGCGCCACCGGAGACGATCGCGAACAGCGACGCGGGCACCGTTCGTGCCGCGAGCGCGTCGACCAGAGGGCGAGCCATCGCGTCCCCGACCAGGCTGATCGTGTTGATCTGTTCGCGCTCGACGAGGTCCCAGACCGAGTCCGCGTCGAACCGTCGGTCCGAATACAGCGCGACCGTGTTGCCACCGAACAAGCTGACGAACATCGTCCACTGCGCGTTCCCGTGCATCAGCGGCGCGAGCGCGAGGGTGATCGCTGGGGCGGGGGAGAGGTTCGCAGTGATCTCCTCTGGCTTCGAGATCCCAGGCCCGCCGTAGTTCCCGCCACCCATGGCGGCGAAGAAGATGTCCTCTTGGCGCCACATCACGCCCTTCGGCAAGCCGGTAGTGCCGCCCGTGTAGAGGATGTAGAGGTCGTCGGCCGAACGAGGAGCGAGGTCGGCGCGGTCGGACCGTGAGACCAACAACGCATCCTCGTACTTCACCGCGTCGATGCCTTCGGTCACGGTCCCGGTGCCGTCATCGAGCGTGACGAGATGGCGCAGTTTGGGAAGCCCGGGAAGCACCGACATGACCTTCGGGCCGAACTCGGCCTCGAACACGAGCGCGACCAGGTCGGCGTTGTCGAACAGGTATCGCAGCTCGTCGGCGACGTAGCGATAGTTCACGTTGATCGGAACCGCGCGGGCCTTGTAACAGCCGAGCATCGTCTCGGCCCACTCGGCCCGGTTGTATGCGTAGATGCCGACGTGTTGTCCCGGGAGCACGCCAACGTCGCGGAGATAGTGCGCGACGCGGCTGGCGCGCTCGTCGAGCTCCCGAAAGGTGAGCCGCCGATCGCCGGCGATCATCGCCTGGCGGTCGGGAACCGCGTTCGCGACAGCTTCGAAGAGGTCCGCGAGGTTGAACTCCATGAGCGGGGAGGCTAGAGGCGAGCGACCGCGAGCCGGGTACCCCGGCGAGCAGCGAGCCGTGGCCCGAGCGGCCCCAGCCGCGCGAAGAACGGAGCCGACCGATGGGGAGGCGCAGTCCGGAGCGCACGTAGTCGCGCCGAAGGCGACAAGAGCGGGAGGCTAGAGGCTTCGCCCGTATATCGTCCCGGGACATGAGCGTCTGGCTCCAGGAAGCGCGCGCCTATCCCAATGGTGCCGTCGCGACGCCGCACTATCTCGCGACCGCTGCCGGGGCACACATGCTTGCCGACGGTGGGAACGCGGTCGACGCTGCGCTCGCGGCGAATCTCGTGCTCGCGGTGGTGACGCCGTACATGTGCGGCTTCGGCGGCGACCTCCTCACAATGGTGTGGGACGGCGACGTCAATGCGTACCGCGGCGTAGGTCGGGCACCGAGTGCCGCGTCGATCGACGCGATTCGCGACGTGAGTGGCTCGGAAGAGATGCCGATCTTCGGTCCGCATCCCGTCACCGTGCCCGGTGCAGTCGACGGCTGGTTCACGATGCTCGAGCGTTGGGGCACGCGGTCGTTCGGCGACGTCGCGACGACAGCGCTCCGGTACGCCGAAGACGGCTTTCCCGTGACGGCGCGGGGCGCATGGTTCTTCAACCGCAGCGCCGAGATGTTCGCCGCCTTCGGCTGGCACGACTTCGCCAACGCGTTCGGGCACGTTACGAACGGCACCTGGCTGCAGCAACCGACGCTGGGCCGAACGATCCGGTTGCTGGCCGAGGAAGGCCGCGACGCTTACTACAAGGGACCCATCGCGGAGGCGATCTGCGAACGGCTCCAGCGGGACGGCGGCGTGATGAGCATCGACGACGTCGCCGCGCACCAGGGCGCGTGGGTGGAACCGCTGCGAGCGCGCGTGCGCGGCGCGGAAATTCTCGAGATGCCGCCGCCGACGCAAGGCATGACCGCGCTGGAAGCGCTCCGCATCGTCGACGGCTTCGACCTCGGCGCCGATGGCCCGCGTCGTGAGCATCTCTTGATCGAAGCCGTGAAGCTCGCGCTCGCCGACCGCAACGCCTACCTCGGCGATCCCGACGCGATGAAGGTGACGCCCGACGTGCTCCTCGCCGACGATTGGATCACCGCGCGGCGAGCGGCCATCGACGAGGAGCGTGCGCGTCCCGGCCTGCCTTCGCCTGGTCCCGACGGCGGCACGATCTACATGTGCACCGCGGACTCCGATGGCCTGTTGGTCAGCCTCATTCAGTCGAACTTCACGGCGGCGGGCTCCGGCCTGCGCGTCGACGAATGGGGACTCAACCTGCACAACCGCGGGTCGTCGTTCACATTCGACGCCGAACATCCGAACGCGCTGGGTTCGGGAAAGATGCCGTTGCACACGCTGATCCCCGCGTTAGCGATGCGTGACGGCCGCCCGTGGTTGGTGTTCGGGACCGAAGGCGGCCACGGCCAGGCACAGACCCATACGCAGCTGTTGGTGCGCATGCTCGTCGACGGCGACGATCCCCAGCGGGCGATCAGCGCGCCGCGCTTCACCGTCGATCCGGGGACTGGGCGAGTGGCGATCGAGGACCTCTTCGATGCCGAATGGATCGCGCAGCTGCGACGGCGCGGCCACGACGTCGACGTCGTCAAGGGCTATCGACACGGGCCTGGGATCGCGCACATGATCGAATGCCTCTCACCCGGCTATCGCGCAGCGTCGGACCCGCGGGCCGAGGGCGGCACGTCCGGGCACTAGAGGGCCTACGCTGCGGATCATGGAGCCAGGAGCGCGCGATCGAAACCGTCTCCTGACGCTTCCCAATGTGATCTCGATTGCGCGCTTGCTGTGTGTGCCGGTGTTCGTGTGGCTCTTATGGGCGCGCGACGCGACGGTCGCCGCCGCCATCCTGCTCGCGGTTCTCGGCGCGAGCGACTGGGTCGACGGCTACATCGCCCGCCACTTTGATCAGGGCAGCGATCTCGGCAAGGTGCTCGATCCGACGGCCGATCGGGTGCTCTTGATCGCCGCAGTTGTCGCGCTCCTCCACGAGCACTTGTCGACCGCGATCGACATCCTGCTCTGGATCATCCTGCTACGGGAGGTCTTGATCGCGGCGGCGACGATCATCCTCGGCCTTGCCGGCGCCCGCCGCATCGACGTCGTCTGGGCGGGCAAAGCCGGGACGCTCGCACTCATGTTCGCGCTCCCGCTGCTGTTACTTGCCGAGACGTCGGACGCCGAACACGGATTTTTCACGGTGGTCGGCTGGGGGTTCGCTCTGGGCGGCCTGGCGTTGGGGTACTACGCAGCTGCGAAGTATGTCCCGGCGGCGCGCGAGGCGCTGCGACAAGGGCGCGCAGCGCGGATTGCTGCGGAGGTGCACGGATGAAGGCAGTGATTCTTGCGGGCGGTGAAGGGACCCGGTTGCGTCCGCTCACGAGCAACCTGCCCAAGCCGATGATGCCGATCGCCAACGAACCGATGATGGAGCACATCGTGCGGCTGCTCGAGTCGCACGGCTTCGACGACATCGTCGTGACCGTTGCATTCCTCGCGAACCACATCCGCAACTATTTCGGCGATGGCTCAGAGTTCGGCGTGCGCATGCGCTACGCAACCGAGGAAGCACCGCTCGGCACCGCGGGCTCGGTACGCAACGCGATGGACGAGCTCGACGACACCTTCCTCGTGATCTCGGGCGATGTCGTGACGGACGTCGACCTTGGTGCGATCGTGGAAGCGCACCGGAAGCACGAAGCGGCGGCGACCATCGCCCTCAAGCGCGTCGAGAACCCCGTCGAGTTCGGCATCGTGATCACGCGCGACGACAGCACCATCGAGCGCTTTCTCGAGAAGCCGACGTGGGGCGAAGTGTTCTCGGACACGATCAACACCGGCATCTACGTGCTCGAGCCGAGCGTCTTCGACAACATCCCGGCCGGCGAGGTCGTCGACTTCTCGGGCGACGTGTTTCCCGCCATGCTCGATCGCGGCGAAAAGCTCGTTGGTTCGATCGTCGACGGATACTGGGAGGACGTCGGCACGCTCGAGGCCTACCGAGCGGTGCACGACGACATCCTCGACGGCCGTATGCGGCTCGAGATTCCGGGCTTCGAGGTGCGCGACGGTGTCTGGCTCGGCGAGGGCGCCGACCTCTCGCCGGACGCGAGCGTCGAAGGGCCCGTGCTGATCGGCGAGAACTCGAGGGTCGAGGCCGGGGTGAGGCTGCGTCCTTACACCGTCCTCGGCAACGACGTCGTCGTCAAAACCGACGCCCGCATCGAACGGACCGTGGTGCACGATCACGTGTACATCGGACCGAGCGTGCGACTGCGCGGCGCAGTCGTCGGCAACTCGAGCGACATCCGCGATTCAGCGCGCATCGACGAAGGCGCCGTGATCGGCGACGAGTGCTTCGTCGGCGCGCACGCGATCGTGAACCCGGGCGTCAAGGTGTACCCGTTCAAGATGGTCGAGGCCGGCGCGCTCGTGACCTCCTCCATCGTTTGGGAGAGCCGGGGCGCCCGCACGCTGTTCGGCCGGCGCGGTGTGCGCGGACTGGCGAACGTCGACGTCACGTCCGAAGTCGCGGTTCGGCTCGCCATGGCGTACGGCACGGCATTGAAGAAGGGCTCCGTCGTCTGCACGAGCCGAGACACCAGCCGCTCGGCGCGCGCGCTGAAACGAGCAATCATCGCGGGGCTCAATCTGAGCGGCGTCCATGTCATGGACCTCGAGCTCGCGACCGTCCCGTTGACCCGATTCCAAGTGCGGAGTGAGCGGGCGCAGGGAGGCATCTCTGTGCGGCTTGCCCCCGGCGACGCGGAAAGCGTCGAGATTCGTTTCATGGAAGCGAGCGGCGCCGACATCGACGAGGCCACGCAACGCCGGATCGAGCGCTTGCTCTACCGAGAGGATTTTCGCCGGGCGTTCGCGGGCGACATCGGCGACATCGTGTTCCCGCCGCGCGCGATCGAGTACTACACAGCCGCGCTCGACGCGAGCGTCGATGCGCGGCGGTTGAAGAACCGTGCATTCAAGGTGGTGCTCGATTACGGATTCGGCGCCGCGTCGATGGTGATGCCGAACGTGCTCGGCAAGCTCGGTGCCGCGGTACTTGCGGTCAATCCCTACGCCGCGACCGCAGGGGCACTGGCGACCTCGGAAGACATCGAATCGCGCCTGAAGGTCCTCGGCGATCTCGTGCGCACCTCTGGTTCCGACCTCGGGTATGCATTCGATCCGGACGGCGAGACGGCGACGATCATCGATGATTCAGGCAATGCGTTGAGCGCCGAGCAAGCACTGCTCGTACTCGTCGAGCTGGTGTGCCGCGACCGCGAGAACGCCAATATCGCGCTCCCCGTCTCGGTGAGCCGGGAGGCGGAGCGAATCGCCAAGGACCACGGCGCGTCCATCACATGGACCAAGCTGTCGGCGTCGCATCTCATGGAGGTGTCGGGAAGCGGCGAGGTTGACTTCGCGGCCTCGCAAGAAGGTGGGTTCATCTGGCCGTCGGTGTTGCCGGCGTACGACGCCGCGGCGACGCTCGTGCAACTCCTGGATCTGCTCGCGGCGGCGGGCACGCCGCTGTCCGCTGTCGTCGCCCACGTGCGCGAGCCCCAGATTGCGCACGAACTGGTGCCGACACCGTGGGAACGCAAGGGCGCCGTCATGCGCGGCGTGATGGAGCGTGCGAAGGACATGCCGACGGTGTTGGTCGACGGCGTGAAGATCCTGTATCCCGACGGCTGGGCGCTCGTGCTTCCCGATCCCGAGGAACCGGTGACGCACGTCTGGGCGGAGGCGTCGAGCGAAGCCGACGCCCGAAGATTGGTGGCGATCCACGCCGGGCAAGTCGCGGAGCTGACGAGCTGATCCGAGGCCCGGCTACGCTCCCGACGCTTCCTGAAAGGGCGGATGGGTTGAATATCCCGGAAGACCTGCGCTACAGCCGCGAGCACGAATGGGTGCGCGTGCAGGGGAACGTTGCGCGCGTCGGGATCACCGACTTCGCGCAGGACAGCCTCGGTGACGTCGTCTTCGTGCAGCTGCCGGCCGAGGGCCTCGAGGTCGCGGCGGGTGCGAGCATCTCGGAGATCGAGTCGACCAAGTCGGTGTCGGACGTGTACGTGCCGGTGTCGGGCGTGGTCCGGGCCGTGAACCACGCGCTCGACGACCAGCCCGAGCTCGTGAACCGCGATCCCTATGGCGAGGGCTGGATGCTCGAGGTCGAACTCTCGGACCCGGACGAGGTCAATGGCCTCCTCGACGCCGCCGGCTACCGCAGCCTCATCGAGGACGCCTGAGCTCGCGAACCTGACGCTCGTATCGAGCCTTGAAAACCTTCGACTCTGACCCTCGGGTCGAGGTCGAGCCGGTCGTTGTCGCTGGCGAAGGTTCACGGTTACCCTGCTCGCGTGGTCTGCGCACGATGTGGTCACGTCAACCAGGAAGGCGCTCGGTTCTGCTCGGCGTGCGGCGCGCCCCTCACCAGCGACATCGACGAGACCACCCTGACGCTGCACGCCGTCGAGGCGGCCAGCCTGGAAGAGGAGCTGGAGCCCTACCTCGAAGGGCTGCCCGCCGGAGTCGGCCTCCTCGTCGTGCGCCACGGACCCGATGCTGGATCGTCGTACCGGCTCGAGGAGCCGGCCACGACGGTCGGACGGCATCCCGACTCGGACATCTTCTTGGACGACATCACGGTCTCGCGTCGCCACGTGCTCATCGAGCGCGACGACGACGGTTTCGTCCTGCACGATGTCGGGTCGCTCAACGGCACGTACGTCAACCGCCAGCGAGTCGACGAGTCCCGCCTGCGTTCCGGTGACGAGCTTCAGATCGGCCGCTACCGGATCGTGTTCGTCGTCGGTCCGGATCGAACGGGCTGACGTGGCGAAGCGCTCGCATGTGTCGATCGGCGATGTGCTCACGCAATTGCGCGACGAATTTCCCGACGTGACGATCTCGAAGATCCGCTTTCTCGAGAGCCAAGGCCTGGTCGACCCGGAGCGCACGCCATCGGGCTACCGAAAGTTCTATTCGTCCGACGTCGAGCGCCTGCGCTGGATCCTGCGCCAACAACGGGAACACTTCCTTCCGCTCAAGGTCATCAAGGAGCGCCTCGACGAGATCGACCGTGAGGGCGGGTTCTCGCCGGCGAGCGACGCGGCCGAGGCTCCGGTCGAGGCTGCCGTCGCCGCGACTTCTTCTTCGGCCCGGTCCGGGACCAAGCGTTCGAAGAGCGCCAAATCGAAGTCGGCCCCTGATGCATCCGACGACGAGGGCACGTTGTTCGAAGCGACACGTCGAGCCGCCGACGCCGCCGAAGCGCGCGTCGTCGCCGCGAGCGTGCGCGACGACGGCAACGACCATGAGCTCGCCCCGGCGGAAACCGGCGTCAGCCTCACTCGCACCGAGCTTGCGCGGGCCGCCGGCCTCGGCGAGGAGCAGCTCGTCCAGCTCGAGGAATACGGCCTGATCTCCTCGTCGCATACGTCACGCGACCGCGTCCTGTTCGACGATGACGCGCTGGCGATCGCGCGCGCGGCCGCAGGGTTCATGCGGCACGGAGTCGAGCCCCGCCATCTGCGCATGTACCGCGCGATCGCCGACAGGGAGGCGTCGCTCTTCGCGCAAGTGCTCTTGCCGTACCGGCGACAGCGCAATCCGGAAGCGCAAGCGCGCACCGCCGAGACGCTCGGTGAGCTGGCGACGCTCGGCCGGCGCTTGCGGACCGCGCTCTTGCGACAGGCCGTGCGCGAGACGCTCACCGGCTGACACGTGGCCCCGACGGTCCTCCTCGACGCCGATGCGATCGCCACGCAGGTGCGTCGGCTCGGCCGCGCGATCGCCGACGATCATCCCGAAGGTGTCGTGCTCGTCGGCGTCCTGAAGGGCGCGCTGATTTTCCTCTCAGATCTCGCTCGGGCCATCGACGACGTCGACGTGACCGTCGACTTCATGTCGATCTCCCGCTTCGCTCCTGACAGTGGTCGGGTCAAGATCTTGCATGACCTCGACACGGACATCGGCGGGCGCGACGTCGTCATCGTCGAAGACATCGTCGACACGGGCTTGACGCTCGCGTATCTGAGCGCGCAGCTCTTGTCGCGCGAGCCGCGACGCCTCGACGCGTGTGCGCTGCTCGACCGTCCGGCGCGCCGAATCGTCCCGCAAACGCTCCGATACGTCGGTGCCGAGCTTCACGATGAGTTCGTGCTCGGGTACGGCTTGCACGCCCGCGACCTGTACCGAAACTTGCCGTTCGTCGTCACCGGTGACCGTGACGAGATCGTTGCGCACCCCGACGCGTACGTCGCCGACGTGTACCGACGCGCGGGCGTTGGGCCGGAATCGGTGGGGTAGGGTGGCGCGGGTCTGAACGGAGGTGCCGTGGTTCCGCTGTCCCTGATCGGCGTACGTGTCGAGGTGCCGACGAACCAGCCCATCGTGCTGTTGCGCGAGGAGGGCGGAACCCGCTTCTTGCCGATTTTCATCGGGTCGCCGGAGGCGACGGCGATTGTGTACGCGCTGCAGGGCCTCGAGACACCGCGACCCATGACACATGACCTCTTCAAAACCGTCCTCGACGATCTCGACATCAAGCTCGAGCGCGTCGACATCACCGAGTTGCACGACGGCACGTTCTACGCCGAGATCGAGCTCGACCGGTCGGGGACGAAGTCCCGCATCTCGTCGCGGCCGTCCGATGCGATTGCGCTCGCCGTTCGCTACGGCGGCACCATTCCGATCTTCGCCGACGAGGCGGTGTTGGAAGAAGCGGGGGTCCTCTTCGAAGCTGACGAGGAGGAGCAGGAGGTGGAGCAGTTCCGCGAATTCCTCGACAACGTCACGCCAGAGGACTTCGCGCAATAGGGGAGCGTGCGCAGCAGTCGCGCGTTTCCATGTCCACCCTCGGAGGCGCGGGCGCACGGCGAGTCCGAATCGGCTTGCTGCTGTTGAGCGCGGTTGCACTCAGCGGGACCGCGTGGTTCTGGTTCGTCGAACATTGGAGCCTGCTCGACGCGCTCTACCAGACGGTCACAACCGTCACGACGGTGGGAATCGGCGAGGTGCGTCCGTTCGACGCATCGGCCAAGGCGTTCTCCATCGTGCTTTCCGTCGTCGGCGTGTCGGCCGGCTTGTTCACGCTCGGCGCCGTCTTCGAAGAGCAGGTCGAGGACACGCTGGCACGCGTCGGAAGGAGACGCATGGACCGTCGAATCGAACGGCTGTCTGACCACATCGTCTGCTGCGGCTACGGACGCGTCGGGGTACAACTGGCGGCACTGCTTGCCGGCAGGGACGCAGAGGTCGTCGTGGTGGAGCTCGACGAACGCCGTTGCGACGCGGCACAGGAGGCGGGCTTCCTGGTGGTGAACGGTGACTCGACCGAGGACTCCGTGTTGACGCTGGCAGGCGTCGGACGCGCGGCGACCCTGATCGTGAGCCTCGGCTCCGATGCCGATGCAATCTCCACGGTGCTCTCGGCGCGCGTGTTCCGAACGGACCTTCGCATCATCGCCCGGGCGAACGAGACGTCGAGCGAAGCGAAGCTCGCGCGCGCGGGCTGCGATCACGTCGTGAACCCGTTGAGTCAAGGCGCGCAGCAGATGGCCGCATTCGCGCAGCAGCCCTCGGTTGCCCATTTCCTCGACGTCGCGGTCAACGACGAGCAGATCGAGTTCCGCCTCGAAGAGCTGCAACTGCCGTCGGGCTCGCCACTGTCGGGCCGCTCGCTCGGCGACGCGCAGTTGCGCGCGCGTACCGGCGCGCTCGTGCTGGCACTCCGTCGCCGCGACGGCAGCTTCGTTTCCAACCCCGAACCCGACGTGACGCTCGACCCCGGGACGACGCTGATCGCGATCGGCACGCAAGAGCAGCTCGCGGCGCTCGAAGGGCTCCTCGACGGCCGCGGGGAAGGCCGGCACGGCCCCTGATCAGGCATCCACCGGTCGTAGAGGTCGAGGTTTACGGTTCTACTCTGATGTAGTTACACTCATGTCAGACCGCCGGCCGCCGAGATCGAGCGAGAGCGCACGACGATCGGCCGACCGCCCGGTCACCACTTCCCCAACCGATGACACGAATCGGAGCGCAGCGATGACCGACCACGGGGGCGACGGCACGGGCTACCGAGGACCGCAGGTCTGCAAGATCGTCGGCATCACGTATCGGCAGCTCGACTACTGGGCGCGTACTGATCTCGTACGCCCGTCGATCTGCGACGCGAACGGCAGCGGCACCCAACGGTTGTACTCGTACACCGATCTCGTCGAGCTCAAGGTCGTGAAGCGTCTCCTCGACGCGGGCGTTGCACTGCAGTCCGCGCGCAAGGCGATCGAATATCTGCGTACGCAGCTCGGCGCAGATCTCGCGTCGGCACATCTCGTCCTCGACGGTCCGCGAGCGGTGCTCGCGCAAACGGACGATCAGATCGTCGACTTGTTGCGCGAGGGGCAGGGTGTCTTGAACGTGATCGCGCTCGGTCCGGTGATGGACGACATTCAGAACGGGCTCGCGCAAGTCGGACCGCCGGAACAGCTCACGCTCGACGGCCGGAACGATCCGCGGGCGGCGGCGCAATAGGGGACCCATCATCGACGTCGAGCAGCTTCCGTACGAGCGCGTCCGTTTCGCACACAACTCGGAGCGGCAATTCGCGAAGCTCCTCGACTTCTACGGCATCGCTTGGGAGTACGAGCCGCGTACGTTCACTCTCGAGTGGGACCGTCAAGATCGCCCGGCGCAGGCGTTCACACCCGACTTCTACCTGCCGGCCTACGACCTCTTCATCGAGATCACGACGCTGAATCAGAAGCTCGTGACGAAGAAGAATCGCAAGGCACGCCGGCTGCGCGAGCGCTATCCCGACGTCAACATCCGCGTGCTGTATCAGCGCGACTATCTGCACCTGCTCGTCAAATACGGCCTCGAGCCACCGTCGCAACTCGCTGACGGCACTGAGCCTTCAGTGGGCTTGCCATTCCAACTCGGACTCGAGCGTCGCCCGGCGCACGGCACTGCGGATCGCGAGGCCGAGAGCGCGTGAGTCAGCGCCACAGTCCGCTTGATGCGGAGCACCGAGCACTTGGCGCGCGGATGGTGCCGTTTGGTGGCTGGGACATGCCGCTGCACTACGGGAGCATTCTCGAGGAGCATCGCGCCTGCCGCGAGCGGGCGGTCGTCTTCGACGTGTCGCACCTCGGAACGATCGAGTGTGGGGGAGAGGGCGCGTTCTCGCTATTGCAATGGCTCCTGACCAACGATCTCGGTCGCGTCGGGCCGGGTCACGCGCAATACACGCACGTGCTCGATCCCGACGACGCGCACGTGGTCGACGACATCATCGTGTGGTGGGTCGACGCCCAACGGTTCTTCGTGATGCCGAACGCGTCGAACACCGATCGATTGCTCGCTGCATTCGACGATGCAGCCGCGCACGCGGACGGCGATGTCGTGTTCGCCGACGTGACGCGCACCCGTGCCCTTCTCGCGGTGCAAGGTCCCGAGGCGCGCGCGCTCCTGGGGAAGGTTCGGCCCGACGCCGCAGCGGTGCCGCGCTTCGAGGTGACGCGCGTCGGGCCGCTCGTGGTCGCAGGAACGGGCTACACCGGCGAGGACGGTGTCGAGATCCACGTTCGAGCCGACGAAGCGCCGGCGCTGTGGCGCTCTCTCCTCGACGCCGGTCTGACCCCAGCCGGACTCGGTGCTCGCGACACGCTTCGGCTGGAGGCCGGTCTTCCGTTGCACGGCCACGAACTCGGCCCCGGCATCACACCGTTGCAGGCCGGCTTGGGCTGGGTCGTGCGGTGGGACAAGGGAGAGTTCCGGGGCCGCGCCGCGCTCGAGGCCGAGCGGCAGCGCGGCGTGAGCCGGCGGTTGCGCGGCCTGCAGGTCGGCGGTCGTCGACCGCCGCGCGAGGGCTCGCCGGTGATGCTCGACGGCGAACGCATCGGTACCGTCTCGAGCGGCAACTTCTCACCGACCCTCGGTCACGGCATCGCGCTCGCCTTCCTCCGACCCGACATCGAGCCCGACACCGAGGTAGGCGTCGACGTCCGCGGCGAGCTGCTCGACGCGCGCGTCGTGACGCCGCCGTTCGTGCGGCACTGACGCGCCCGCCCGGCGAACTCACTCGTGTCCGCCCGCGTTGGCCAGTCACCCGGTCACGAATTGCACGTTGGCCGTGTGCGCGATCTGCGAAAGGTCGAGCTGCGTTCCGTTCACCTCCATCGTCAGCACCGGTGTGTTCCCGATGCGAACCACGAGCGGCGCCGAGCCCGTCAGCTGCTGGCGCTGGCCCGCGTGGAGCGTGCCCTCGAACACGGCCTGCCCCGAGCCGGCGCGGACGCTGATCCAGCAGTCGGCCTTCGGGACGAACGCCAATGTAAAGGGCGCGCCGATTGCGACAGTCCCGTTGCCGCCCGCCGACACGGCGAGTCGTAGGTCCGGTGCGCGAGGTGTCGTCACGCGCGGCGCAGTGACGACCGTACGCGGCGGCGGCACAACAGGTGAAGGTCGTCCGGCCGCGCGACGTTGCGTCCGGTGCGTCGACGGCGCTTGGGTGAACAGCGCGATCGCGACGATCGCAAGACATACAGCCATCGCGGTACCGACGACGAGGACACGTTCACGAACCGCCGATGTGTGCCCGGCGATCGGCTCGGCCTCCGGAGCATCGAGCTGCTCGATCGGTGCGGGCTCAGCCGGTTTCGTCCCGTGCCCAGCTCCTTCGTCGGAGCTCCCGGGTCGCGGGAGCACGATCGGTTCGGTTCGAGGCGGTGCAAGCGAGTGGGCGAGTGTCGGCAGCTGCGCGACCGTCGGCAAGGCGGCAACCGCGCTCGCGCTGCGGCGGCGCGGGGTCGTTGGCCGTCGGCCGCCCGACGTCGTGCGCCGTGGGCGCCGAGCGCGGGCTGCGACGGCCGCGGGCGGAGGTTCCTCGAGGATGTGGATGTGCTCGACCGAGACCGGCTCGACGGCCACGGCCTCGTGCTCGCAAGCCTGCGGATGCTCCGCGAGCTCGCGAAGCGCGGCCAGGGCACGCTCGTGACGAACAACAGGGTCGGCGACCCGACCGCGCCGGCGCAGTCCCAGCAGGAGGCCGACGACAACGATGAGTCCCGAGATCACGACGATGAGCACCATGGTCGCCTCCGTACGGTTGTAGGGCACCGCCACTGCAATTCATCGCGCGCGTGCCGGGCAAAGTGCCATCGGGTATTTCGACGGACGCTCCCGCCGCACTACGCCGGTCTCTCACCGCGGCCTCGGTCACCGGCGCCGAGGGATGCCGTGCTGCGTGAGGGCCCGAGGAGAGGGGCCCGACCCGACGCGCCCGTCAGCATGAGAGGTCGGCGAGAATCTGATCGACTCGTTCCCGAGCCACGTCGGCCTTGGTGAGACCCGCCGGGAAGCTACGCCGTAGCTGTCCTCCAGGAGATTCGCATGATTCGTGATGCACGGCCCGAGGATCTCGCCGACATCGTCGCGCTCGTGCGCAACCTCGCCGAGTACGAGCGCGCACCCGACGAAGTCGAGCTGGATCCCGACGAGTTCGCCCGCCACGTGTTCGGTGAGGACGCCGTCGCCCACGTCTTGATCGCCGACATGGAGGACGGGCCCGTCGGCGGGTTCGCGGTCTGGTACCGCACCTTCTCGACCTGGCTGGGGCGGGACGGGATCTGGCTCGAGGACCTGTTCGTCCGGCCCGAACACCGGCGGTCGGGACTCGGCCGCGAGCTGCTCGACGCGGTCCGGGCGCGCACGGACGGCCGGGTGGAGTGGGCGGTGCTCGACTGGAACACCCCCGCCCAGGACTTCTACCGCTCGATCGGTGCCCGTCCGCTCGACGACTGGACCGTCTGGCGTTGGCCCGCGATTACACGCCGAGCAGCGCGCGCAGATACGGATTGAGGAAGACGCCGTCGGGATCGACGGCACCGCGAACGGCGCCGAAGCGTTGCCACTCGGGATATGCCGGCGCGAGGTCGGCGGCACGCCGCCAGTGCAGCTTTCCCCAGTGCGGCCGTCCGTCGTGAGCGAGGAAGATCGCTTCGCATTCTCGGAAGAACCGCTCGTAGGGAAGTGCGGCGTCCTCGTGGATGGAGATCGTGACGCTGTCGCGGTGATGCGCGGGCGACAGCCACACGTCGTCGGCCGCGAGGGTGCGATATTCCACGGGCCATGTCGTCGACGTGAAGACCTCTCGCATGAGCTTGCGAATCGCGGCGAAGCACTCGGGCCCCGCTTCGGCGGGTACGGCGTACTCCATCTCGTTGAAGCGCTGCTCGCGGATGCTCGGGAAGACGCGTGCGCTGGCCTCGACGCGTTCGCGCTTCGAGTGTGGCATCGGGTCCGGCGGCGCGTCAGTCGGCTGCAAGGCTTTGTGCTCGAACAGGTCGCGCTCGGGATGCCAGAAGAACTCGTAGTGACGGGTTGCCGCCACGCGTTCGGCGAGGCGTTCGAGGCTCTCGTCGGGATCTTCGAACCACACGCGCTCGTGCAGGTTGTACGCGGGCAGGCAGTGCAGCGTGACGGCGGTGACGATGCCGAGTGCACCGAGGGAGAGCCGCGCGCCTTCGAGGAGATCCGGATCACTAGTGGGGGAGCACACTCGCAGCTGCCCGTCGGCCGTGATGATGCGGACGCCGATCACCGCGCTCGACAGGTTGCGCAGCGTCGGGCCGGTCCCGTGGGTGCCGGTGCCGATTGCGCCCGTGATGGTCTGCGTGTCGACGTCGCCCTGGTTGTGGAGCGCGAGGCCTGCGGCGTGCAACGGCGCACCGAGATCAGAGATACGCGTCCCGCCGAGGACGGTCGCGGTCCGAGCCTCGGCGTCGACGCTCTCGACGCCGGCCAGATGATCCAGATCGAGCGCGACCCCGTTCGGCGCGCACAACGGCGTGAACGAGTGGCGTGTTCCGGCCGGCCTGACCGAGAGGCCGTCGCGCACGGCGGCCAGCACGGCCTCCTGCGCTTCCGCTTCTGTGCGCGGCGCTTCGACGCGTGCTGGCTCGGCCCGCACATTGCCCGACCAGTTCGTCCACTCCGGCACTGCCGTAGCGTACGGGTGGCGCAGGAGTCGAGTCGCGTGAAGGAGTTGGGCCGATGGCGTTCGAGCTCGTGTGCGAGATAGAGCCGCCGACTCGGCCCGACTTGCGGCCGGTCCGCCATCAGATCGGGGTCATGAGCCGGGTCGCGTCGACGTTCCTGATTCCTGACAACCATCTCGGCCGGGCGACCGTGTCGAGCATCGCGGTCGCCCACGAAGTCGAAGCAATGGGCGGTCGCTCGATCGCGTGTCTCAACTCGCGTGACCGGAACCTGCTCGGCTTCCGTCGCGATCTGCTGACTGCTGCGGCCTATGGCGTCGATCAGTTCCTGTTGGTGCGCGGCGACGAGCCGGCAGCCGGGGGCCGGACCAGTGAGCTGACGGTGCGGGCGATGATCGACGAGGTGCGCGCGTTCAACGCCGAGCAGCCGTTCCGAGCGGGTGCCGTTTGCGCGCTGGGTGCGGTACCGGCGTGGAAACGGGCCGCCGATTTCCTGTTCGTGCAGATCTCGTTCTCGCTGGACCCGTTGTTGCGCTGGCGCGACGCGGCGCGGATCGAGGTCCCCGTGTACGCGGGCGTCCTTGTGCTTGCGAGCAGCCGAATGGCGAAGCGCGTCGCCGCCGAGCTCGGCGGCCTGGAGATCCCGGATGCACTGCTCGACCGTCTCGAGACCGACGCGTCGGCGGGCATCGAGGCGGCGTGCGAGCACGTGCTCGCCGTGCGCGACAGCGGTGCGTTCGACGGCGTGCACCTCGTTCCGGTGTCGCGCTATCGAGAGGTGGCGGCGCGCCTCGAGCGCGAGCTGTTGTAGGCGTTCACGAGCAACGCGTCGCTACGCGTCTCGGCACAACGACGTGCGTGTCCCGATGTTGCTGCTCAGCGGAACGCTGTAATACGTGCCGTCCTTACACGTGAGCGCCGGGTTGAGGTGGCTGAAGGTGCCGAGGCTGCTCTCGTACCCGGGCACCGTCCAGACGTGCACCATCCACTGGCTCTGCTTCATCAGCTGCCCGTGCACGGTGTCGCACTGTTGCTTGCTGACCTCTTGGTCCGCGCCGTACGGCAGGTCGATGCCGCCGTTGGTGTACACGAGGCACAGCCCGGTGTGATAGTGCCAAACGTCGTTCGGACCGGCGAATCCCTGCGGCTCGGCGCGGCTCATCGAGTAGTACATCAGCCCCGAGACGCGTGACGTCGGGTCGATGCCGTCGTAGATCCACATGATCGGGTGTCGGAGATCGTTGTCGTCGACGACGCCGTCCGAGTTCAACGAGACGACGGCGTCCGAGAACTTCATGTAGTGCGCGCCGAGCCCGGGGATGAACGGTCCGACGCGGTGGAAGCCGGCCGCCTCGATGTCCTTGACGGTCGGGTACTGCAGCGCAACCGTGCGCGTGATCGCGAGCTGGCGCGCGAGTTCGACGCGCGTCGCCGGGTCAACCGGCTTCTCGAATGCAGGTGTGTGCTGGTGACCGTTCTCGAGCAGCGAGAAGCCGCGATCGTCCACTGCCGCGGTGTGGGTGTGACCCGTTGTGGCGCCGCCGGCCGCCGTCGGTTGCGCCGACGCCGGCGTGGCCGCGCTCTGACCGACCGTCAACGTGCTCGGCGACGCGTCCTTGTGCAACGCACGACCGAACGCGTAGAAGCCCGCGACGAGCGTGACGGCCGCAACCAGCGCGATGGCGGCGGGCGCCGGCGAGGGCGCACGCGTCTGCCGAGCGTCGACGACGGCCATTGTTCCCCCCTTGCCCGGCTCCGTGCCGGACCTCGAGGGAGAGCGTACGCCGCCTTCGGGGACCGCGCCGCGGACGGCGAGGGCGTCAGGGTCCGGCGATGGCGGCGGGACCGATCGCCGTGTCCTGGAAGAGGGTCGGGCCCCACAGCCGCAGCGCGTGTTCGAACGTGAACGCGCGGAAGTCGTCGGGGCTCACGAGGCTGCGCTCGACGAGGTCCCATGCTTCGGGGAGCACGGAGCGGGCGTCGGGCACGTCCCAATGGCCGAGATCCGACG
>JBKPCL010000140.1:0-6556 GCA_046727335.1 Actinomycetota bacterium | reverse complement strand
GGGAGAGTTCCTGCTCCCCTATCACGTCGTTCGGTCCGCGCCGGACCCTCCTGCCCTGCTGATGGCGTTCCTGCAATCGACCTACGAGGCCGCCGCCGACCTCGCCGACTGGGACCGAGAGAGCCTCGAGGCGCGGGCCTTGCCCTGAGTACGTGCGCCGCGCACGCGTGCGAGGATCTTCACGTGATCGACGAAGCCGACGTCCCCAAGAGCGCCGCACAGGTTGTGCTGCCGACGCTGATGGCCGGCCAATTTCTCATGACGCTCGACAGTTCGGTCATGAATGTGTCGATCGCGACCGTGGCCAAAGACGTCGGCACAACGGTCACCGGCATCCAAACGGCGATCACCTTCTACACGCTCGTCATGGCGTCGCTCATGATCACCGGCGGCAAGCTCGGCCAGATTCTCGGCCGCAAGCGCGCGTTCGCGATCGGTTGTGTCATCTACGGCGTCGGTTCGTTCACCACCTCGATCGCGCCGAATCTCGCGGTGTTACTGCTCGGTTGGTCGGTGCTCGAAGGGATCGGCGCCGCGCTCATCATGCCCGCGATCGTCGCACTCGTCGCGTCCAACTTCGCTCGCAGCGAGCGGCCACGCGCGTACGGTCTCGTCGCGTCGGCAGGCGCCATTGCCGTCGCGGCGGGGCCCCTCATCGGAGGGCTGTTCACGACGTATCTCTCGTGGCGTCTGGTCTTTGCGGGCGAGGTCGTCGTGGTGCTGATCATCCTCGGGCTCACTCGTCGCATTGCCGATACGCCGCCCGACGCCGATGCCCGGCTCGACCTCGCGGGAACCGCGCTCTCCGCGCTCGGCCTCGGCCTCGTCGTGTACGGCATCCTCCGTTCGGGCACGTGGGGCTTCGTCCAGCCGAAGCCGAACGCGCCGGAATGGCTCGGCCTCTCGCTGGTCGTATGGCTCGTGCTCGCGGGCGGCGTCGTGCTCACACTCTTCTTCGGATGGGAAAACCGCCGGGTGGGGCGAGGCGAAGCCGTGCTGATCGAACCGCACATGCTGCGAAATGCAACGCTGCAGGCCGGACTCACATCGTTCTTCTTCCAGTATCTGCTGCAGGCCGGCCTCTTCTTCGCGGTACCGCTCTTCCTGTCGGTCGCGCTCGGGCTGTCCGCGATCGCGACCGGAGTCCGGCTCTTGCCCCTTTCGGTCACGCTGCTGCTGGCGGCGACGGGAGTGCCCAAGCTGTTCCCGAATGCGTCGCCTCGTCGTGTCGTCCGCGTCGGCTTTCTCGCGTTGTTCGTGGGCATCGTGGTGATGGTCGCCGCGCTCGACGCCGGCGCGGGACCCGAGATCGTCACGTGGCCGATGTTGCTCGCAGGCTTGGGTGTCGGTGCACTGGCATCACAGCTCGGGAGCGTGACGGTGTCGTCCGTGCCCGACGAGCAGAGCGGAGAGGTCGGCGGCTTGCAGAACACGGTGACGAACCTCGGCGCGTCCATCGGCACCGCGCTCGGCGGCGCGGTACTCGTCTCTGCGCTCACCGCGTCCTTCCTCGGAGGTCTCGAGAGCAACCCGGCCGTCCCGCACGAGTTGGCCGCCAAGGCAAAGGTCGAGCTTTCCGCCGGCATCCCGTTCGTCTCGGACAAGGACCTGCACGCCGCCCTCGACAAGGCCGGCGTTCCTGCGACGACGGCCGATGCGATCGCGGACGACTACGCGAACGCGCGCCTCAACGGCTTGCGAGCGTCGTTGTCGGTACTTGCGATGGTCGCCCTCCTCGCGCTCGTGATGAGTCGACGGCTCCCCACCCGTCAGCCGAGCGCGGCGCCGACCGCCGTGTCGGGCTGAGCGTCGCCGCGCAGAAACCGACCAAACCGGCCGCGAGTTGGCCGGTTTTGGCCGCGATGATGATGCGAACGACAGGACGGCAGACGGCCCGAGGAGGCACATCATGGATTGGAAGCTCGAACTCGTCGCGATTCCGGTGTCCGACGTCGACCGCGCCAAGAGCTTCTACAGCGACAGGGTCGGTTTCAACGCCGACCACGATCACCGCGTGAGTGACGAGATCCGCTTCGTGCAGATGACCCCACCCGGCTCCGCGTGCTCGATCGCCTTCGGCGAGGGGATCGTCAACGCCACGCCGGGGACCGCGCAAGGACTGCAGATGGTGGTTGCCGACGTCCACGCCGCTCGGAAGGAGCTGGTCGACCGTGGTGTTGACGTAACGGAGGTCCTGGACTTCCCATGGGGTTCCTTCGTTCATTTCCAGGATCCCGATGGCAACGGCTGGTCGGTGCAGCAGCTACCACCGCGCAGCTGACACGCTCAGCAAGCAGACGCACGGCGATGAGTCCTCGCGCTGGCGACAGTCTCTCGCTGTGAGTCGCCGGCTCGGTGCAGGAGGAGCAATGCCCACGACACAACGCTCGACAGCGATCCGCTGCGAGTCGCTCGTTCGTCAGTTCAACGGCACGACCGCCGTGAACGGCGTCGATCTCGAGATCGAAGAAGGCGAGATCTACGGATTCCTCGGCCCGAACGGTGCCGGCAAGTCGACGACGGTCCGGATGCTCTGCACGCTGCTCGCGCCCACGAGCGGGCGCGCCACCGTGGCGGGCTTCGACGTCGCGACCGAGCCCGGCGCAGTGCGGCTCCGCATCGGCGTCGCGTTGCAGGAAGCCGCGCTGGATCCTCGGCAGACCGGTGCCGAGCTGCTGGCGCTGCAAGGCCGGCTGTACGGCTTGTCACGCGCGGCGGCCAAGCGGCGCGTTGCCGAGCTGGGCGAGCTCATCGATCTCAGCGATGCGCTCGACCGTCGCATCGCCACCTATTCGGGTGGCATGAAGCGCCGTCTCGATCTCGTCGCCGCGCTCGTGCACGACCCGCAGATCCTGTTTCTCGACGAACCCACAACCGGACTCGATCCGGTGTCGCGCGTGCGCGTCTGGGAAGAGGTCCGACGGCTCAACGACGAACTGGGGATGACGATCTTTCTCACGACGCAATATCTCGAAGAGGCGGACGAGCTCGCGGGCCGGGTCGGAATCATCGATCACGGACGCATCGTCGCCGAGGGCACGCCGACCGAGCTCAAGCGATCGGTCGGCTCCGACATGATCATCGCTCGGCTCGATGGTGAGGCCAGGCAAGTGTGCCCGCTGGTCGAGCATCTTCCCGGCGTGCTCGGCGTCGACGCGCACTTCGACGAGTTGATGGTGTCGGCCGAGGACGGCCCCGCGACGATCAGCCCCGTGGCAGTCGCGCTCAGCAACTGCGGGATCCCGATCCGCGATCTCACGCTACGGACCCCGACGCTCGACGACGTGTTCCTCGAGCTCACCGGGACGCGAATCCGGCACGAGGCGAACGAGGAGGTTGCCTGATGACCGCGGTTACCACCGCTCAACCACGGCTCGCGGAACTGGAGCGGCCGCAGCCGCGTCCGGCGGGCTTCGTCGCTGATGCGAGCGCGATTGCGGGTCGGGCGCTGCGCGCGATCCCGCGCGACCTCGAGTCCGTGATCCCGCCGGTGTTCATCGCGCTGTTCTTCTTCTTGGTGAATGTGGGCACGCTGCAGCAGCTGACGGAAAACAACATCCCGGGATTTGATTTCAAGGCGTTTCAGCTCCCGACCGCGATACTGCTGGGAGTGACGGGCGTGTCTCGCGCCCCGGCGCTCGTGATCGACGTCCAGGACGGTTACTTCGATCGTCTCTTGGTGACGCCGGTGCGCCGGCTCGCGATTCTGCTCGGACATCTCGCCGCCGACGTGACCGTCGCCGCCGCGCTGACCGTGCCGATCATCATCGTCGGGTTCATCATCGGTGTGCGTTTCGAAGCAGGCCCGATCGGGATCCTGGCGTTCATCCTGATCGCCGCGTTGTGGAGTCTCGCCTTCTCCGGCTTCGGCTATGCGATCGCGCTCAAGACCGGCAACCCGGGGGCGGTCAACTCCAGCTTCTTGTTGTTCTTCCCGTTCCTGTTCCTCACCACGTCGTACGTGCCGCGCAGCCAGCTCAGCGGTTGGCTCGACACCGTCGCCGGTCTCAATCCGGTGACATATCTCCTCGAGGGCCTGCGCTCGCTCGTCATCGTGGGCTGGGACGGTGCGGCGCTCGGCAAAGCGTTGGTCGCCGTCGCCGTCGTCGGCGCGATCAGTATGAGCCTGTGCTTCGCGGCGCTCCGAGGACGTATTCGACGGGGCTGAGACCGGGCGTCAACCTGACGTCGCAGGCTGTTCGATCGGTGGCGCGCTGCCATACATCTTCGCCCGCGTGTCGACCGCGAGTGCATCCGACCGGGCCTTGGCCATGGCACTTGCATCCAGCTTCTTGATCTCGGTGAGGACGAGCGTCTCGGATTCGGGATCGTTGCCTTTGAAGCCGACTCGGACGTTGCCGATTCCGGGCGCGTAGTACTTCGTCTGGAAGGACTCGGTCTCCTGCTCGCTGTACTCCTCGGTCACGAGCACGTCCTTGTAGCTTCCCGCCGGAACCGTGGTGCGCTGACCGACCTTCCACACGCGCGCCCGGTCCGTCCAGTTGATCGGCGGCGGTGCCCATCCCTCGGAGTAGCTCGGCGTGTTCGGCTGCGGATGCGCCTGCATCATGATCCCGGCGTGCGCACCGTCCAAGTACCCGACGAGGAAGCCACGGGCACCGACCAGATCGGTTTCCTCGTAGACCTCGCTGTACTGGCCGAGGTGCCACACGTTGCCGGTCTTGTCCTGGGCGAAGAACGTGAGCTCGGCTTCATCGAGGTTGTCGCGCGTGAAGTCGAGGTCCCAGATCACGACGGTCCGCACACCGTTCACGACCCGCGTGAGGTCGGTCACGGTGTACACGACGCGATGCGGAACCCGCTTTCCGTCGTGGAGGTCCGATCCCTCCAACACGTACTGCGTGCCGGGCACGAGCGGCAGGTACTGGTTGTCGATCTTCGTCGACGTGTTGTCGAAATTCGCGGGGTTGAAGTCGGCAAAGCGCTGCGCCCCGACATCCGACGGCGCTGCTTCAGTCGTGGACGTCGTCGCGCTCGAAGACCGGGCCGTGCGGCTACTGCCACCACAAGCGGCGGCCGACAGCGCGACCAGCACGACCGCAAGACCGACACTCCGGCGTGGGAACCGTGACAACGAGCGCATCACGCATCACGCTCCTTCCGTGGTGTGCGCGACGGGATGATCGACGCGCTTCCATCCCTTGGCGAATCGCAGGTAGAGGGCCGGAACGATGAAGAGATTGAGCAACGTGGAAGTCAGCAAGCCGCCGAGGATGACGACGGCCATCGGATACTCGATTTCGTGTCCGGGGATCTCGCCGGAGACGGCGAGCGGCACGAGCGCGAGCCCGGTCGCCAACGCCGTCATGAGGATCGGCGCGAGCCGCTCTTGTGCGCCCCGCAGCACCAAGGCTCGACCGAAGGGTTCGCTCTCGTGTCGTTCGAGATGCTGGTAATGGTTGATCAACATGATCCCGTTGCGGGCAGCGATCCCCAAGATGGTGAAGAAGCCGACGAACGCGCCGAGCGACACGATCCCGTCACCGAGATACACCGCGAGCACTCCGCCGACCAACGCCGCAGGGAGCGCGAAGAAGGAAATCACCGCGAGCCTCAGTTGTCGGAAGGCCGCCCACAGAAGCGCGAACACGCCGATTCCTGCTGCAATCGCGAACAGCAACAGCCGGTGTTGCGTGTGCTGACGCTCCGCGTACTCCCCGAGCACCTCGGCGTGGTATTGGAGCGGGAAGCGCACTTGCTTCAGTTGTTGCTTCACGTCGCCGACGACGGAACCGAGGTCGCGTCCCTTCGCCGCGACGCCGACATCGATGCTTCTCGACGCACCTTCCCGGTGCACGACGTTCGGCGTCGGCGCGACGCGGACGTCCGCGACGTCGGCGAGCCGGACACGGCCTCCGCCCGGTGTGTCGATGGGAAGCGCCCGAATGTCGGTGAGGCTCTCGCGGCTCGACGGAGTGCTCCAGACCTGCACGTCATACGCCTTGCCGGCGCGGAACAGATCACCCACTTCCTCGCCGGCAACCAGGGTGGCGCTCGCCCGGCGGATGTCACCTGGTTTGACGCCGTACTGCCGAGCCTTGGCGAGATCGACTGACACCTGGATCTGCGGGATGTCTTCTTGGAGCTCGACCTGAGCTTCGGAGACACCGTTGACGCGCGAGAGCGTTGCGGAGACTTCCTTGGCCTTGGCGCGCAAGACATCGAGGTCCTGGCCGAAGATGCGAACGACGATCGGGTAGCTCGAGCCGGCGAGCACCTCCTCGATCCGTTCGTTCAGATACGTCTCGACGTTCCGAAACAGACCGGGATAACCGTCGACGGTCGTCTCGATGGCATCAACAGTCTTGGCGTAGTTGGCGTTCGGATCGACGTGTATCCAGTCCTCGCCGAAGTTGACGCCTGCGATCTCCTCGCCCGCGAGCGCCTGGCCGATGTGCGCACCATTGGTCTTGACTCCGGGAATCGCGCCCAACTCGTGTTGGAGGCGCTGCATCACGCGTACTTCTTCGGTGTTGGATGTGCCGGGCTTGGTGACGAAGTGGACGAGGAAGTCACGTTCCTTGAACTCGGGGAA
>JBKPCL010000139.1:0-8712 GCA_046727335.1 Actinomycetota bacterium | reverse complement strand
ACGCTCGGTCGCTGCAACGGATCGCGGGGATGGTCGACGTCGCTCGCGAGGCAGGTGCGGTCGTCGCGACCGGGGGCGAATCGGTGACCGTCGACGATTGCGACGGCGGCGCGTTCTACGCGCCGACGGTACTCACCGGCGTTCGTCCCGAACATCGAGTCGCGCGCGAGGAGATCTTCGGTCCCGTCCTGTCGGTCATTGAAGTCGCGTCGTTCGACGATGCGATCGACGTCGTCAACGGCACCGAGTACGGCCTCTCGGCGGCGATCTACACGCGCGATGTCAATCTCGCGATGGAGGCGACCGAGCGCATCGACACCGGCATCGTGTATGTGAATGCGCCGACCATCGGCGCCGAAATCCAGCTTCCGTTTGGCGGCACGAAGCACACGGGAAACGGCTACCGCGAGGCGGGGCGCCGCGGGCTCGAGCAGTTCAGCGAGACGAAGACGGTCTACATCGACTTCTCGGGCCGCCTGCAGAAGGCGCAGATCGACAACCGGCCCGCCGTCGACGGATCGAGCACATGAAAGGCGCCGTCGCAATTGCGCGCGCGCTGCGCAGCGAGCGCGCCGACATCGCGTTCGGACTTCCGGGCGCGCACAACCTCGCACTGTGGCCCGCGTTCGCCGAGGAGGGAATGCGCATCGTCGGCATGCGCCACGAACAGAGCTGCGTCTACGCAGCGGACGGCTTCACGCGCGCCGTGGGCAAGCCCGCGACCGTGTTGGTCACGACTGGCCCGGGCGCAGCCAACACTGTGGCTGCCGTCGGCGAAGCCTGGGCGTCGCGCTCGCCGGTCGTCGTCATCGCGACCGACATTCCGTCAACACTTCGGCGGCCCGGGATGTATCGAGGCGTGCTGCACGAATGCACCGATCAGGCCGCACTCTTCGAGCCCGTCACGAAAGCCCGGTTCACCGTCGAACGCGGCGATGACTTGGCAACCGTCGTACGCGAAGCCGTCCGTGTCGCCACGACGGCGCCGCAGCGGCCCGTCTACGTTGGCATTCCGACTGACTTTCTGACCGCGGAGACGGGCGCGGGCACTCCGCCGACTGTGCCGATCTCGCGAAACTCGCGGGTCCCGTGGTTCGTCGACGCGGTCGCGCCGTCGCGCCGTCCGTTGTTGTGGGTCGGTGGCGGCGCCCGGCATGCGGACGGTGCCGTCGACGCGTTGGCTCGCCGCCTCGGCGCGCCCGTCGTAACGACCTATCAAGCACGCGGTGTGCTCGCACCCGATCATCCGTTGCTCGTGGGTGCGCCGCCGCACGAGCCCGAGGTCACCGCGTTGATCGCGCGCGCCGACCTGGCGATCGTGATCGGCTCCGACCTCGACCAGATGAACACGATGGGCTGGCGTCTGCCGCTGCCTGAGCGTCGCATTGCGATCAACGTCGATCGCGCCGACGCCGTCAAGAACTATGCGATGGATGCGGTGCTCGAAGCCGATGCCGAGTTCGCTCGGACGCTCGCTCGTGACCTTCCGCCGCGTGAGTCCTGGGCGGGCGACCTCGGTGATCTTGCAACGTCGATCCGGGCTCGTCTCTCGAGCGATCCGGCAACTGCCGACGCGATCGAGTTTCTCGAGCACACCGAGGCGTCGCTGGACGTCGACACCGTCGTCTTCGCCGACATGTGCATTGCCGGCTACTGGCTCGCAGGTCATCTGCGCGCGAGTCGTCCGCGCGGTCTGCACTACCCGATGGGTTGGGGAACGCTCGGCTTCGCGCTGCCCGCCGCGGTCGGCACCGCAGCGACGCGGCCGGAGTCGCCGACGCTCGCCTTCGTCGGGGACGGCGGCGCGCTGTTCGCACTCGGCGAACTCTCCGCGCTCGCCGAGCATCGAGCCGCGTGCACGGTCGTCGTCATCGATGACGACGGCTACGGCATGCTGCGCTACGGCCACGAAGGTGAAGACGTCGGCAGCGACCTTCCCTCCGTCGACTTCGCGCAGGTGGCTGCCGGCTTCGGTGTCGACGCGACGTCCGTCGACGGCGTCGGCGCCGACTACGCCAAGGCGCTGGCGGCTGCCGTCGCCACCGGCACCCCGCACCTGCTCCACGTGCGCGCGCGCCTCACACCACCTGCCACGACGACACCTCGCTGGCCGATCAAGGAAGACACGCCATGACGACGATGCCCGCCCCGCCCCGCGACGGCTACGCCGAGCTCGCGCACTCCCCTGTCCCGCTGCTCGTCACCGACGTGCCGGGCCCGCGCGCCCGCGCGGTCATCGATCGCGACCAGCGCGTGACGAGCCCGTCGATCGCGCGCGTGCATCCGCTGGTGCCGGCCCGGGGTGCGGGTTGCCTCATCGAGGACGTCGACGGCAACCGCTTCCTCGACGTCAACGCGGGAATCGCCGTCGCCGCGACCGGCCACTGCCACCCGCACGTCGTCGACGCGATCGATCGGCAGGCGCGTTCGCTGATCCACTACTGCTCCAGCGACTGGTACATCCCCGCATACACCGACATCTGCGAGCGGCTCGCTGCGAGTGCGCCCGTGCGCGGGCAAGCGCGCGTGTTCCTCGGGAACTCCGGCACCGAGGCCGTCGAAGGCGCGATCAAGCTCGCCCGCCACGCGACCGGGCGCCCCAACCTCATCGCCTTCCACGGCGCCTTCCATGGTCGATCGCTCGGCAGCCTCTCGCTGACCGCGAGCAAGGCGCGCTACCGCGGCGGTTTCGGACCGCTGCTTCCCGGCGTCTTTCACGCGCCCTACGGCGACCTCGACGCGCTCGAGCGCGTCTTCCGCCACCTGACACCGCCCGACGATGTCGCCGCCATCTTCGTCGAGCCGATTCAGGGCGAAGGCGGCTATGTCGTGCCGCCCGAAGGCTGGCTCGCCACAGTGCGCGCGCTCTGCGACGAGCACGGCATCCTGCTGGTCGCCGACGAGGTGCAGACCGGCGTCGGACGCACGGGCCGTATGTGGGCCATCGAACATGAGTCGATCGAGGCCGACATCATCGTGGCCGGCAAGGGCATCGCGTCGGGCTTGCCGTTGTCCGCGGTGATCGCCCGCGCCGACGTCATGATGTGGGAGCGGGGGACGCACGGCTCGACGTTCGGCGGCAACCCGGTTGCGTGCGCGGCCGCGCTCGCGACGCTCGATCTCGTCGAGCAGGAGCTCACGGCCAACGCCGCCGCGGTCGGCGCGCATCTGATTTCCCAGCTTCGCAAGACGCTGATGAGGCACACCGCGGTACGTGACATTCGCGGGCGAGGCCTGATGATCGGCGTCGAGATGGTCGACGGTGATGCCGCGCACTTCGTCGAGCAGGAGGCGTTCCGCCGCGGCGTCATCATGCTGACCGCCGGACCGTCAAGTATTCGTCTGGCGCCGCCGCTCGTCATCACTCGTGAGCAGACCGACATCGCGGCCGGCGTGCTCGATGGCGTCGTCGGTGCGCTGCACGCGAGCGGCGCGTAGCATCACTTGATCGGAGCACCCCGCGATCTCGAAGCGCTCCTCGCGTTGCTCACGCGCGGCGCGGACGTCTTCGACGAACCTCACTTCGACGTGCTCACACACGGCCTGCAGTGCGGCCACCTGCTCCGTGTCGAGCACCCTGATGACGTCGAACTGGCGGCGGCGGGTCTGGTGCACGACATCGCCGACATCGCGTTTCCCGACGATCACGCGCACCACGACGAAGTTGGTGCGGCGCTGGTCGAGCCGTTGCTCGGCGGTCGAGTCGCGAAGCTGGTCGGTGCGCACGTGACCGCGAAGCGCTATCTGGTCGCGACCGAGCCTGCATATCGCGACGGCCTCAGCCCGCGCAGCACGGACACCTTGCTCGCGCAGGGCGACACCCTGACGCCTCGCGAGTGCGCGCAATTCGAAGCGGACCCGGATGTGGCGCAGATCGTCGCGCTGCGGCGCGCCGACGAGCGGGCGAAAGATCCGTTCGCGCGAGTTCCGGGTCTCACGGCATGGCGGTCGTTGCTCGACGGGCTGATCGGGGCGCACCGATGAACCGGCGTTACCTTCTGAGCTCTCATGGCTGAGCCGTACGACGTCGTCGTGGTCGGCGGCGGGCACAACGGTCTCGTCGCCGCCGGTCTACTCGCACGCGCAGGCGCGCGCGTCACGGTGCTCGAGCAACGCGACCAAGTTGGCGGCGCCGCGATCACCGAGCAGCCGTGGGGTCCGGACTTCAAGATGACGTCGTTGTCGTATGTCGTCAGCTTGATGCCCCCGACGATTGTTCGCGACTTGGAGCTGGAGCGGCACGGCTATCGCGTCTATCCGCAGCACGGCTATTTCGTGCCGTATCGCGACGGTCGTTCGCTGCAGCTTCCCGACGATCCTGAGCGCCGTCACAAGCAGATCGCCCAGTTCTCGCGCGCCGATGCCGATGCGTACGAGCGCTGGGACGCATGGCTGGGGAGCCTCGCCGACGTGCTCGGACCGCTGCTCACGACGGTGCCGCCCCGGTTGGGTTCGCGGCGTCCGTCCGACCTGCTCGACCAGGCGCGTCTGGCGTGGCGGCTGCGCGGGCTGGGAGTGCGCGGCGCCGGCGACGTGACACGTCTGTTCACGATGAGCATCGCCGATCTGCTCGATGAGTACTTCGAGTCGCCGCAGATGCAGGGCGTGCTCTCGGTGAGCGGCGTCATCGGTACATGGGCCGGTCCGCGGTCGGCGGGCACCGCGTACGTGATGGCGCATCACAAGATCGGCGATGTCGGTGACGGCCAGCTCGGTTCTTGGGGCTTCCCCCAAGGTGGCATGGGCGGCGTGTCGGAGGCGCTTCGCCGGACGGCTGAGGCCAACGGCGTCGTTGTGCGCACCGGAGCGAAGGTCGCGCGAATCGACGTCCGCAATGGTCGTGTGCGGAGCGTGACGCTCGAATCGGGCGAAGACCTTCCGGCCGACGTCGTCGTCGCCGCCACGCACCCGAGGATCACGTTCCTCGAACAGATCGACCGCTCCGAGTTGCCGTCAGAGTTCGTCGAGCGCATCGCGCATTGGAAAACGCGCAGCGGCACCGTCAAAGTGAATCTCGCCGTCGATCGCCTGCCCGAGTTCCGGGCAAAACCCGGCTTCGATCCGGAGGTGCACGGCGGCACCATCGTGCTCGCCGAGTCACTCGACGACGTCGAAGGCGCATTCCAAGATGCCGTCGCCGGGCGCGCGGCTCGGCTGCCGTTCGCCGACATCTGCATTCCGTCGGTGTTCGATCGCACGCTTGCGCCCGAGGGAAAGCACGTCGTGTCGATGTTCACACAGTGGGTGCCGCACGAATGGGCGTCGGAGCGCCACGCCGACGAGCTAAACACATACGCGGACCGCGTCATCGCACGGGTCGACGAGGTCGCGCCCGGCTTCGCGGCGTCGATCCTGCACCACCAGGTCATCGGCCCGTACGAGATGGAGCACGAATACGGGTTGATCGGCGGCAACATCTTCCACGGCGAGCTGTCCCCCGACCAGATGTTCCACATGCGTCCCGCACCCGGATTCGCCGACTTCCGTTCTCCGATCGACGGCCTCTACCAAGCGAGCAGCGCAACTCACGGCGGCGGGGGCGTCACGGGCATCCCCGGCTTACACGCAACACATCAGATCCTGCGCGACCGTCGTCGACGCCGTCACCGCTTTCGATAGACCGACACGTGGAACGCGCTGTCAGCGGTGAAGGGCTCGCGCCCGAACGATCCCCAACGGTCCTCGAGTGAGAGGCCCGCGAGCTGCGCCATGAGGTCAAGCTCGGGCGGATAGGCGAATCGCAACTTGGCGTGCACGAGCTGGATGCCGTCTTCGGCGATGTGTATCTGCGTGGACGCGACCTGCTGTGCCTGCGGGTCGTAGATGCTGGCGTCGAGGCGCACGCTGTCGGCGGCGACGTCGCGGACACTCAGCGCCTGATCCTGCGTGTAGCGGGACGTATCTGGAACGAACGCGTGCACCAGGAACCGACCGCCGGGTCTGAGATGCGCCGCGACATTGCGGAAACAGCGGACCTGCGCCTCCTGCGTCGTGAGCATGAAGAGGGTGTTGAAGACGACGAAAACCAACGAGAATTCGCCGTCGACGGGCACGTCGGCCATGTCGCCGATCGTGACCGCGATCGATGCCCCACCGGGCTTGGCGCGCATCTGGTCGACGATCTTCGCCGAAGCGTCGATGCCGTGGACTTCGACTCCCTTGGCCGCGAGCGGTATCGCGATGCGTCCAGTCCCGACGCCGAGCTCGAGCACGCGTCCGCCCTCGGCAAGGTCGGCGAGCAGCGATGCCTCCGGTTCAGGATCCGGCAGCTTGTACCAGGTGTCGTAGACGGCAGCGATGCGGTCGCCGTAGCTTGCGGTGTCGTCTTGGGCCATGCCCGCCATCGCACCACGCACGTGGCGGCGGCGCTACCGAATAAAGGACGCGGATGATGAAAGCCGATGCCGCCCTCGCGACGACTGCGCTGCTGGAAGTCCCGGCCGCGGCGCAGCGCATCGAAGGCGCCGGATACGACGGTCTCTACAGCTTCGACAGTGCGCACGACCCGTTCCTGCCGCTGCTGCTCGCCGCCGAGCACACGGAACGAGTCGAGCTGACGACCGCGGTCGCCATCGCGTTCGCGCGCAATCCGATGACGCTCGCACAGGTGGCCTACGACTTGCAGCTCGCATCGCGGGGTCGCTTCAACCTCGGTCTCGGCACGCAGATCAAGCCGCACATCGAGAAGAGGTTCTCGATGCCGTGGTCGCAGCCGGCGGCGCGGATGCGCGAGCTCGTGCTCGCGATTCGTGCGATCTGGGCCCGCTGGCACGAGGGCACACCGCTCGACTTCCGCGGCGAGTTCTATCAACACACGTTGATGACGCCGTTCTTCGATCCCGGACCGAATCCGTTCGGCGTGCCGCGCATCGTGTTGGGTGGTGTGGGACCGCGCATGACCGAGGTCGCCGGCGAAGTCGCGGACGGCTTCATGGTGCACCCGTTCTCCACGGCCAAGTTCATGCGGGAGACGACGATCCCGGCACTCGAGCGCGGGGCGGCGCGAGGCGGCCGTCGCCTGGAGGACTTGGAAGTCGCGTTCCCGCTCATGGCGATCGTCGCCGAGACCGACGCCGAGCTCGCTGCTGGTCGCGACGCGATGCGACCGCGGCTCGCGTTCTACGGCTCGACGCCGGCGTATCGCGTCGTGCTCGAAGCGCACGGCTGGGGCGAATTGCAGCCGCAGCTCAACGTCATGACGAAGCAGGGCGACTGGGAAGCGATGCCGGCGTTGATCACGGACGAGATCGTCGACGAATTCGTCGTCCACGGAACGCCGGAAGAGATCGGTCCTCGGGTGCTTGATCGGTACGGCGCGATGGTGCAGCGCGTGTCATTCGACACGCCCACTGGCCTCGATCCTGATCGCGTCGCCCGAGTGTTGGCAGGGTTCGAGAAGTCACGCCGCGGCGTCGCGTAGCGCGAGCAGGAGCCGGTCGATCGTCTCGGCCGGTCGCGTCGTCACGTCGTCCCACGTCACGAGGACGATCCGCCACCCCGCCGCCTCCAGCCACGCCAGCCTCCGCCGATCCCGCTTCCACGCCAGCCGGTTGCCATGCGACTCGAAGCCATCGCACTCGCAGCCCACCCGCCCCGGAGGCCACACGAAGTCGATGCGATACGGCCCCACCCAGAACTGACGCAGCGGCTCTGGGAGCGCCGACCCTCGCAAGAGCCGAGCAGTCTTGACCTCCAGTCTCGACTCGACTGCTCGCTTGCCTGTCGACGCGATGAGGCGACGCACGCTTCCCGATCCGCGCCGACCGGCGCCGCAGAGGTCGTCGGCCCGACGTCGAAGCAGCGAGACGGTAGTCAACCCGTGGCGGCGGGCCTTCTCGAACGCAGCTTCCAGCGCTTCGTCGTCCAGATCGGCAGCGCAGTCGATCAGCGTCCGCGTCGCCGACGTGCAACCAATACCGTCAACAAGACGCCGATCGATATCGGGCAGTCGCGTCGTTCGATGCAGCACGAGATCGGGGTGGTGCAAGCCAGATGAGTGCGGAATCGTCACGTGCAGACCAGCTCCGGGAATCTCGTCGAGACGCAGCAGCCTCGCTGCCGTCGAGTGTGACACCGCGCAAGCTCGTCCGGCCCATAGCGTCGCGGCCATCGCCCGCTGACGACCGGTGCGCGGCGTACCTGGGAACCGATAGATCCCGAGAAACAAACGTTCCCAATCTCCGTTGGCAATGCGGCGGCTCATTGCACCTTCCGACAGACCGCAATTCGCTGCCTGCCCTCGCGAAAACGCGCCGTACTGCTGTTCCGCGAGTGCGGCGAGCGCCGCCTCCACCTCGTTCATGTTGCGAGTTCCTCCGGAAAGCGCGCGGAAGGACAACAAGAACGGGGAGTGGCTCGGGAAAGCTCGCGAAGAGTAGCGGCTCAGGCGAGGCGGTCGTCGAGGAGGCGGCTCAACACTTGCGGGTTACCCTTGCCTTTGAGCTCCGCCTGGAGCTTGCCCATGAGGAAGCCGCGCTTCTTCTGACGCGATTTGTCGTCGCTCGCGGCGCGGTACTCCTCGACGACGTTCGCATTCGCCGCCAGCACCGAATCGACGGTCGCCGCGAGTGCGGCTTCGTCGCTGACCTGCGCGAGGCCTTGCTCCTCGACGATGTCGCGCGGCCACTTCTCGTCGCGCAACGACTCGGCCAGCACGTCCTTGCCCTGGTTGCGGGAGATCGTGCCGTCGGCGACCAGCGCGACGAGCTCGGC
>JBKPCL010000138.1:0-5798 GCA_046727335.1 Actinomycetota bacterium | reverse complement strand
GCCGCACCACCCGATCACCTTCGCGAGCTCGAACGGATCGTTCACGATCCGATGCAACCCCAGCCGCTCGCCGCTCCCGGACAGGCGCACGATCACCGAACGTCGACGATGAAAATCGATCCCGACATACTGTCGATCCATAGGGGCCTCCTCCTCTTCACGAGGTCAGGTGTGTGCAAGCCCCGAGTCTCCAACACGAACTCGGAACCTCCACGGGAAGCGGAGGCCCCGCCCTTCATCGCATCAGTTATGGATGCATCGTTGTCAGGTGGTCGGCGCGGCGTCAGGCGTGAGGACGATCGCACCACGGGCTCGTCCGGCGGTCACGGATTGAAGTGCGGCGGCCGCGTTTGCGAGTGGAAGGGTCGCCGTCACGTCGAGCGAGAGTGTTCCATCGGCGAGCGCTCTCACGAGGTGGTCGAGGCGCGTACCGTCTGCTTTGACGTAGATGTCACTGACGCTGATGCCGCGTTCTTGTGGCGGCGGGTCGCCCGTGATCGTGGCAAGGCGACCGCCATCTGCGACGCATTGCAATGCGCTCGCGGCTCCACCACGGGCGGCGTTAACAGCAGCAGCGAGCCCGGCGCGGCCGGGATCTGCATCTCGTGCGCGCGCCGGCCACGCTGGATCGTGGTAGTCGAGCACCAGGCGCGCGCCGTATCGAAGGAGGCGCGCTGCGCTCGTGGGACCGGCGGTCGCGACGACGATCGCGCCGCGTGCGACCGCGAGCTGCACCGCAAGGCCACCCGTGACACCACCCGCGCCATGCACCAGGATCCATGCGCCCTCCGGGTCGCGAATCGCGTCCGTGATCGCCTGCTCCGCCGTCAGTGCAGGCACCGCTAAGGCCGCCGCTGCGTCCCATGCAACCGCGGGCGGCTTCATTGCAACGAACGCCGCGGGTGCGACGACTTGCTCCGCCCATGCGCCCTGGTATCGCAGCGGCACCGGATGGGTCAGCACCTCGTCCCCCACTGCGAAGGTCGTGACGTCGTCGCCGACAGCCACCACGATCCCCGCGGCCTCTACTCCCAATACAAGAGGCGGCCCGCGACCAACATCCCAGCCGCCCACACGAACGATCTCGTCCCAGTTACCGACCCCCGCGGCACGCACGAGCACCACGACCTCATCCACCCCAGGAGATCGCGGCGCTATCACCTCAAGCGTCCGCACTTCACCGCCAAATCGCTCGATGCCCGCGGCGCGCATCTGTCGCATCGCGGCGACCTCCGGAAGACGGACTCTGCTCCCCATGATGAGCGCCCGACGCAAGACCGCGACTTCGCCCCCGGCTAACACGCTGAACGTTCAAGCACAAGTCTTGACGCGAGCGCGTAGCGGCAGATGTGGCGTTTGTCCGGGGTGTCGTGTGACGCGTCGCAGGGAAGTGTTCCGGTCGGAGCCCGGCGCGTCCCGTCTGGCGCGCCGACGGTCGCGTTGAGAGGAGTTCGCATGTCGTCGATGCTTGCTGTCGAAGCGCACGAGCGCGGTGGCCCTGAGAACCTGCACGTTGAGCGGGTGGATCGCCCAGAGCCGCTGCCCGGCGAGGTGTTGGTCGAAGTTCACGCCGCCGGGATCACCCCGACCGAATTGACGTGGGACCCAACCTGGACCACGAAGGAGGGCGCGAGTCGCCTTCCGACCATTCCGTCGCACGAGGTCTCGGGCGTCGTCGTTGCCGCCGGCGACCGAAGTGCGACTCGGGTTGTGGGCGAGGAGGTCTACGGCTTGATCGACTTCTTTCACAACGGCGCAGCCGCTGAATACGTCTCGATACCGACCGAAGACCTGGCCACAAAACCGAAGTCCGTCGACCACCTACATGCGGCAGCCCTTCCGTTGTCCGCGCTGACGGCATGGCAAGGTCTGTTCAAGCACGCCGGACTCCAAGAACACCAACGACTCTTGGTGCATGGGGCCGCGGGCGGGGTCGGAAGCTATGCCGTGCAGCTCGGACGTCACGCGGGCGCCACAGTCATCGGAACCGCGTCGGCCCGCGACGAACAACTCGTCAAAGGACTCGGCGCAGACCGGGTCATCGACTACAAGACCCAACGCTTCGAAGACGCCGTCACCGACGTTGACGTCGTGTTCGACACGGTAGGAGGCGATAGCCAACGGCGGTCATGGCAGGTCCTCAAGCCGGGCGGCACGCTGGTTTCGATCGTCGAGCAACCGTCGGCCGAGCTCGCTGACGAACATCAAGCACGCGGCGTCATGTTCATCGTCGAACCTGACGGCAACGATCTCACGGCCATCGCCAATCTCGTCGACAACGGCGACCTGACGCCCATCGTGAGCGCAGTCTTCCCGCTTCGCGAAGGCCCAACCGCGTACGTGACGGGACTGCGCGACCACGTTCCCGGAAAGATCGTTCTCGACGTACGCGACGCAAGCCCGACCGATACGTGAGCGGTCCGCTTCCGCTTCGAACAACACCCGCGCCCACCAACGCCCGAACCGAACGCGTACAGATTGCCCGATCGGGAGCGTTACGGCGAGCGCCGAACGGCTGCCGCAGTTATGGCGCGGCCGGTGGTGAGGGGACGTAGTTCAGCGGCGCTCCGGGTGGGATGGGTGGTTCGCGTTTGACGCTGGCCTGGAACTCGCTGAGGAGTCGGTTGAAATGCGTGCCCGTCCATGAGTGGAGGTAAGGCAGGTCGAGCGGTTCGCGTTCTTGGGGATCGGTGACGAGGTTGATGATGCGCGGTGACGAAAGCTTGGCGACGGGATCGGTCGAGAACTTCTGCGTGACGAGCGCGAGCTTGAAGTTCTGCCACTTCACGCCGTACAGCTTCTCGCCCATCCAATACAGGTAGCCCTCGCGGCACGACGACTCTTGTTGTTCGGTGAGCCGGGAAAGCTGGTTCACACCGTCGATCACGCGGTCGGTCGGCGCGTCTACCCCGGCCGCAGTGAGAAGCGTGGTGAACCAGTCGGTGACGTGCATGATGTCGTCACTCACTCGTCCCGGTGGCAAGTGTTGCGGCCAGCGCGCGATGCACGGCGTACGCAGGTTGCCTTCGCCACCAGCGAAGTAGGAGCCTTCCCAGTAGCCCGGCGTACCTCGCCGCAACAGCACCTCTTCGGGGCCGTTGTCACCGGCGAACACCACCAACCTCCGACATGCGGGCGCCCGCACCCGTGTCCGAACGGTGGTCGCGGACGCAGGGTATTTCAGCAAGGACAACGTCGCGACGCCTGGGATCGAGGCACTCATCGCTCCCGCGCGACAGCGCGAGCAGCCACCGACTCCCGGGGTCACGATGCTCGCCAAACTCGCCACACCGCGAGGGCGACGGCTCTACAAGAAACGCTGCGCGTCGATCGAACCCGTATTCGGGCACACCAAACACAACCGCGGCATCAGACGCTTTTCCCGACGCGGGCTGCGCCGTCGACAGCGAATGGAAACTCATCGCGGCAACACACAACCTTCTCAAGCTCTGGCAGCACGCCAAACCCGCGCTCGCGTGAACCCGGCGCCGAAGTCCGGACCCCAGGGCCACCAACAACCGGAAGTCTTGGTGCGACAGCCTCAGAGCGGGCAATATGCGTGCACGCTTCGTGCGTGAAAGCGCAGCGATTTCGGCGTTGTCGAGCGAAAGGTGGTTTCGTCGATGGGTGCTTCGCGATGTGATGGTGAAACCCGACCCGCGTCGGGGACGACGTCGCCTCCGCTTGGACGACGACAGTTGATGACCTTGGCGGCGACGGGAGGTGCGGCCGTCGTGGCGAGTCGGGCGGCTGTCGGTTCGGGATTGCACGAAACAGCAATGCCGTTCGTTCTTGCGGCGACCTCAACGGGCGTGGCGAGCGCGGTCGCGAACCTCGCGGCCGACGGCACCGATCAGACCGCCGCGCTGCAGGCCGCGATCAACCTCGCAATGTCGGACTCAGGCAACCCTTGGTTGGTCATCAACACACTCGGCGTGATCCGCATCGACGGCAAGATCACCTTTCCGAACGATGGGGCAACACCGCCAAACCAACGCAGTCTGCGCATCACTGGCCTGACATCGGCCCCGAACGGACGTGGGGTCGCGCCCGCGAGCGGCACCATCCTCGATCTTCGGTTCGCGGGCGGGCCTGGCGCCGCGAAGATCGATACCCGCGGCGTGGGCGCGCTCACGCTCGAACATCTCACGTTTCAAGACTCGACGGATGGCACAACCGACTTCATTCATACGACCAACACGGTGTTGCGCATCTCGTGTTGTGAGTTCTACGGCAAGGACGTCAATGGTGCACCTAGCCAAGACGCAATCATCCTTGGCGGCGCGAGCACAAATGTCGATGGGAGTTTTCAGGCCGCGTTTCAGGGCTACGGAACCGTCATCGAACAGAACCTCTTCCAGGGCATCAGGTCCTGTGTGCGTGCACAGACATTCTGCAATGGCGTTGTCATTCGCGATAACGTCGTGTGGAGTGGCTGCGGTGGCGATGCAAACCACGGCGCATTCCACATCGTCGGCCCGGTCGGCGTCGACGCTGATGTCGGCGGACTGATCTCAGGAAACCTTCTCGAGATACCCAACTACGTCTATCCGTTCTACCTCGATGGAGCGGTGCACTTTTCGTTCATCGGCAACAACTGCTACGACGACAACGCGAACACCCTTGCGATCTTTCGCTGCGTGAACAACACCGGCTTCAACCTCATCCTCTGTGGCCACCACAACACCACAATCCCCACGCTGTCTGAAGACAACTCTTCATTGGACAGAAACGTGATCGCGACAGCTCATCAAAACCAGCCGTGGAACTTCGGCCAAACTAGCGTGCGGATTCCCGCTGCCGGCTCGATCATCGAAGCCCTCGAGGTACACAACAGACTCACCCTCTCCAGCACAGCATCTCCGCCGAGCATCTCGGCGAAGGCAGGAAGCGGTGGGCTGATGCTCTGCTACGACGGCGACCAACGACTCGGCTTGTTCGCCCACCCGGTCGCACCACAACAAACCGTGACCGGCACCAAACGCAACAGCCCCGCCCTCGCCAGCCTCCTCGCCGCCCTCGCCCAGTACGGTCTCATCATCGATAAGACCACCTGATACGCGTCATCGAGCTGCCCTGGAAAGAGTCTGACGGCGATCTCGCTGCCACGTCGCTCGTGCAATCGACGAGGGAAGGTACTGCGCTGAATCGCCGGTACTTCAACACGCACGTCTGGAAGCCTGCGCTGCGTCGCGTAGGCGTCGAGACGACACGCGAGAACGGCACGCACGCGCTGCGACATCACTACGGGTCGGTGCTGCTCGATGCGGGCGAGTCGATCAAGGCGGTCTCGGAGTACCTGGGTCACGCTGACGCTGGCTTCACGTTGCGGACGTACACGCACCTGATGCCGTCGTCGTCGGTGCGCACGCGCGCGGCGATCGACGCGAGGTGGTGTGTCGCGGATGTGTCGCGGGGCGCTCGATCAGCGTCGAAATAGCTGGTCAGACGCCTACGTCTACAATTTCTACGACATCTAGCAGCGGCTAGAAGCGCCAGCGGGTCGCGCCGCCCGGCTCGACGGTCTCGAGTGCAGTCGCGGTGCGCGCCTCGAGTCGATACACAAACCAGGGCGGTGGTCCCGCGGACTGTGCACTGAACTCGGCGGTGAGCGCTTGGCCGCTGTCGTCGACGCGTGCAGGCCAGCCGTCGGCGGCGTAGCGCGCCGCCATGTCGGCGACGGTCGCCGCGTCGGTGACCTTGTGGGCTTCGCCTTCCACGACGAGGTCGAACTCGTGAGTGGAGACGCTCAGCGAGCATCGGGGATCGCGCGCGAGGTTCTTCCCTTTGCGCGTGCC
>JBKPCL010000137.1:0-26738 GCA_046727335.1 Actinomycetota bacterium | reverse complement strand
GAATCTCGGGAGCGCGGCGGCCGTCGGGCCGGACGCCGGCGGCAACCTCAATATGCGCGCCGCGCTCTGGCACCTCTTCTCGGACGCGCTCGGGTCGGCTGCGGTCATCGTTGCTGCGCTGGGCGCGCTCGTGTTCGGCATTGAATGGCTCGATCCAGCGGCGTCACTGCTCATCGCCGCGCTTGTCGCCGTCGCCGCGTTGCGATTGTTGCGGGATGCGACCCGGGTGCTGCTGGACGCGGTTCCCGACGACTTGGAGGTCGACGACGTGCGCCGGTCGCTGCAGGCGGCGGATGGGGTGGAGGCTGTGCACCACATGCACGTGTGGTCGTTGGGAACCGGGCAGCGCGCGCTCTCGGCTCACGTTGTGCTCGCAGGGCCGCTCACCTTGCACGCCGCGCAGCTGCGCGCGATCGATTTGAAGGACCGGCTCGCCCGAGAGTTCGGGATCTCGCACGCGACGCTCGAGGTGGAGTGTCACGCCTGCGTCGACGACGAATCACACGCGCACAGTTGACGAGATCCGCTCGGAAGTGCGTGTCGGCAGTGAGAGCGAGGGTCGCCGAGCGTGCATCAACTCGATGTCGAGCAGTTGGCGCTCCAGCCACTTTCGCGAGTCGTTCGAGCGGACGATGTCGCTCCCGTTTCGACGGCATCGCCACCGTTCCGCGCGCGGCATCGTCAGCGCGACGTAGAGGGCTTCGGCCTGTTGTTCGATGTCGAACGGATCGATCAGCGAATTTGCTTCACCGTCTGCGCCGTCCCCGTTGTTCGCCGCGCCACCCCGCTGCGCGCGCGGCCCCGACAGCACTCCTGCCCTGGCGGCCGTGTACCCGTTCTCGCGAACGTGCATGCCGTTCGTTGACGCAATTCACAAGGTTTCGCGACGTATGCGAAGGGGCACCCTGAGCCCGGCACCGGACACGTATGGAGGGAGTCGCATGGGCGACAAGACCGATGACATGAAGGGTCGGGTGAAAGAAGCGCTGGGTGACCTCACCGACGACGAGCGGCTCAAGCGCGAAGGCAAGATCGATCAGAGCGCGGCAAAGATCAACGCCAAAGCAGAGGACGTCGTCGACTCGGTCCGCGAAAAGATGACGGACAAGCTCGAGTAGCGAATCCTCACGTCACGCTGACTTGTGGTGCGCCGCTGCTGCGAAGGCCGGCGCACCACTTGCATGTCGCGGCGATGCAGTGCGACTCAAGCGTCCGAGGTTTGGAGTCGCTCTCGTAGCCGAATGAGAGTCCGCGCGAGGAGTCGCGAAACATGCATTTGGCTGATGCCGACCTCCTGGGCGATCTCCGTCTGCGTCATGTCACTGAAGAAACGCAATCGGATGATCGTGCGCTCGCGTTCGGGAAGCTCCTCGAGCAAGGTCTCGAGAACGACGCGATGTTCCGCGAGATCGAAGCCCTGATCCTGCTCTCCGAGCCGGCTCTCGACGGTGAGCGCTTCTCCGCTGTCACTCGGGCGGGCGTCGAGTGAAGTCGAGCGATAGGCGCCGCCGACTTCCATTGCCTCGAGCACATCCTCTTCGCGCACGCCCAACTCGGCCGCGACTTCAGGAACGCGAGGTGGCCGGTGGAGTTTTTGTGACAGCTCGTTGATGACGTTGCCGAGCCGGAGATGCAGTTCCTGGGGACGGCGCGGCACACGCACCGACCAGGTCTTGTCGCGGAAGTGGCGTTTCAGCTCGCCCTCGACGGTTGCAGTCGCGAACGTGGAGAACTCGAGGTTGCGGTCGGGATCAAAACGCTCGACGGCTTTCAGCATGCCCAGGTACGCGACTTGCAACAGGTCGTCGAAGGGCTCGCCCCGGTTTGCAAAACGGCGCGCGAGATGGGAGGCGAGCGACTTGTGCGCTTCGATGAGCTCGTTGCGGAGCTTGCGGTCGCCGGTTCGCTGGTATTCGACGAACTTCTTGCGCAGCAGCTCGCGCTCGTCGGGGGAGATTCCCATTGTCACTCAGCTGGCAATCGTCGAACGCACGAGAAGCGTGCATAGCCGTCATCGACCCGCAGGTCGTAGTCGTCAGTGACGGCTCTGAGAATCTGCGCGGTGAGCGCCTCGGCGCGTACCGCGCCGCCGATCGGTGACGGAACGCGGCCTTCAATGCGCAACTCGCCGTCGCGAACCAAGAATTCGACATCAAGCGTTCCCGCACCGTCGGCCTGCTCCAACACCAGGCTCGCCAGCTCGTCGACGGCAACACGAAGGTTCTCGACCTCGTCGACATCGAAACCGAGCCGGTTCGCAACGCCCGACGCCGTCAGACGAACGATACGAATGAATTCCAGCGAGGCTGGAACGCTCAGCCGGATCACCTCGCCGGTGATGCTCATTTGCTCCACGCCGCCGCCCTTCCTCGTCGGTTCGTGACGCCGCGGGAAGCGCGCGACCCCGCTCCCCGGGGCCACACGCGCGTACCCGCGACCTCCGGCGCGCAAACCGCGCCACTGGCTGCGATTCACCGTCGAAGCGGCAGGGTAACGCGTCGGAGAGCCACACCGATGACCTCGTCGAGAAGGTTCGAGGGCCCGTGATGCCGGATCGTCGCGACCCCCATGTGTTCTCGTGTGAATCAGCCGCGACACCGCAGAGCCTGGCCATGACCATTCGCCGCGAGGAAGGCCACGTTCTGCTTCGCGCGCGAAAGGAACGACCGGCGTGAGGTGACCAGCCCCCCCTCGGCATCGCGTGATGACAGGGCGTGGGACGACGCTCCGGTCATGCTCGCCGTCTTCGACACACAGGGTCACCTGTTGACCTGTAATCGAACGTTCACGGAGTTCACCGGCCGGGATCGGTCCTCGCTGCAAGGCACCGGTTGGCAGGACCTTCTCGTCGACGAGGACGCAGCGGAGAGCCGTGCGCTCTTCGCGGCCGGAGACGAATTCGACGTCGAGCGACGCGTGCGCCGGTGGGATGGACGTGTCCGCTGGGCGTCGCTGCGCGGTGCACCCCGAGACGACGGCCTGATCACGGTCGCGGGATTCGACATCCACGAGTCACACCACGCCGTGCATGAGACCGCGATCCTTGCGGCACTCGGCGAGACGTTGAACCGATCGCTCGATCTCGACTGCCTGCTGGATGGAGTCGCAGAGCTCGTCGTGCGTGAGCTCGCCGACTTGTGCACGATCGCCGTGCGCGAGGACGTCGGAGGGCTCCGGCGCGCGGCCTTGCGTCACGCCGATCAGGGACGAGCGCGATCCCCGAGCGCCGACGTCGACTGGTCGCTCGAACCCGCCGCCGGCTCGGGCATGGCGCAGGTGATGCGAACCGGGGCTGTGGTCTATCGCCCGATCGTCGATGCGCCGTCTTCGGAGGAGCTGTCGCCCGCCGTGCCGTCCGAGCGCGTGCCTGACGGAACGCGATCACTCATCGTCGTACCGATCGCGGTCGACGGCGACGTCTTCGGCGCGCTCGCACTGTTGTCGTGGTCGCGGCTCTTCACCCCGGACGATGTCACTGTCGCTCAGGAGGTCGGGCGTCGCTGTGGGCTTGCCGTCGACCACGCCACCAGCTACCGACGATGCGAAGACGCCCGAGCTCGATTGACGCTTCTGGCTTCCCTGGGTGAGCAGTTGGCGGCGACTCTCGACCCCGAGGAAGCGCTCCGGACAATCGTGCGGGGCGTAGTTCCCGCGTTCGCGGACGCCGCGACGATCGAGCTTCTCGACGATCCCGTCGCGGATTCGAACGACACGGAGCTCGTGATTGCGGCGCGCGAAATCTGTCACGTCGACGCGCCGCGCGCGGCCGCGCTTCGCGCCGAATATCTCGACGAGCTGATCATCGGGCTCGAGGACGACTCCGCGGCGGCGCGGGCGGTGCGAACCCGCCAGCCCGTGCTGATCGAGGATCTTGGTCCGGCTGACGGCGGTCGCCCCTCGCGGCGCCGCAACGGTCACCGGGCGCCCGAGGCGCTGGGCGCCACCTCGCTGCTCGCGGTGCCGCTGCTGGAGCGAGACCACGTGCTCGGCGCGATCACCTTGACCTTCACTGATTCCGGACGCCGCTACGCCGCCGGCGACGTGCCGCTCGCTCTGGATCTCGCTCGTCGCTCCACGCTCGCGGTCGAACGCGCGCGTACCTATTACCAAGAACGGCGAATCGCCGAGACGCTTCAGCGAAGCATGTTGCCCGAAGCGCTTCCCGAGGTTGCGAACGTCGGGTTCTGCGCGAACTATCTCCCGGGCGGGCGCGTCGACGTGGGAGGCGACTGGTACGACGTCATTCCGCTCCAGGGCGGGCGTCTCGGCCTCGCGATCGGCGACGTCGCGGGCCACGGCATCCGCGCCGCGACGGTGATGGGCCAGCTCCGCCATGCGTTGCGCGCGTTCGCGTCAGATCACATGGACGCGGGCGTCGTGGCGACGAGACTCAACCGGTTTGTCTTCGAGCAAGGCCCGGCGGACATGGCGACGCTGTGTTACGCGGTTCTCGATCCGGGGCATGGCGCGCTCGACATCGCCTGTGCCGGACATGTGCCGCCCCTCCTGCTGTCGCCGACGGGCGACGTCTCGTACTTCCACTCGCGTCCCGAACCGCCGATCGGCGCCGACTCCGCGAGCGTGTACGACAGCTCGTTTTTACGGCTCGAACCGGGTTCGACGTTCGTGCTCTATACGGACGGACTCATCGAACGCCGACGAGAATCTCTCGACGACGGCCTGGCGCGCTTGGCCACCGAGGCGGGGCTCGCGCCAGATCCTCTCGATGAGCTTTGTGACCATCTCGTCGCGCGATTGCTCGACGCGTCGCGTCGCGACGACGATGTCGCCCTTCTGGCCGTGCGCTACCTCGGAGCTGAACACGGCCGTGTCACGATTCGGCGCCCGGCGCGTGCGTCGGAGTTGGCATCAGTACGGCGGGTGTTGCGCGCCCGGCTCGAAGCGGCCGGCCTACGGAGTGAGCAGGTCGGTGTCATCGCGGTCGCCGTGAGTGAAGCGGCGACGAACGCGATCGAACACGCATACGGTCCGATGGAAGGTTGGTTCGAGGTCGAAGCCGACGTCGGGAGCGATGCCGTCGAGGTCACGGTCAGGGACGGGGGCCGGTGGCGCTCGAAGGCGCGTGGGGGAGGGGGGCGCGGGCTTGCCCTCATCGGACGGCTGATGGATGAGTTCGAGCTCCGCCGTACGCCGACCGGCACCGAGGTCTGGATGCGCCGAGTGCTTCACCACGATGCCGTTGGGGAAGGAATTCAACCGTGAACGGTCAAATCGGATTCGTCCGCATCGACGTCCAACAACACCGCTCGGTCCCCGTGTGCGGCATACGCGGCGAGCTCGACGCCTCGAACGTCGACGACGTCCTCAGCCAAGTGGTCGCGGCCGTCCCGAACGACGCACCCGGGCTCGCCTTGGACCTCACGAACACGGAGTACCTCGACAGCGCGGGAGTCCGCATCCTCTTCGAGCTCGCACGCCGTTTGCGCACGCGCCGTCAGGAGCTGCGGATCGTGGTTCCGCCGGGCGGCCTCGTACGCAGAGTTCTCGTGCTCACTGCACTCGCGGACGTCGTGCCCATCGATGACGGCGTGGCGGCGGCGGCCGACGCGTTGCAGGCGCGCGTCTGACGCGACATCACGAAGATCGGAGTCCTGTGGCGGAACGACGGAGTACGCAGCATTCGCCTCGCATCGACGACGTCCTCGAGAAGGAAACCGAGTCGATCACACGTGGCTCGCCGAGCGAGGCTCGCTCGGAAGAGTGGCATCAGATGGAGCCGGCTGCAGACGACGAGCCCGTGCCGGACGCTCGGATCGCGGGTGACCCGTTCCCGGAGGACGACACCCTCGATCTCGACGAGATCGAAGATCGATCGCTCCTTGCCATCTCGCTGCGACCGAGTGCGTTCCCGGGCACGCGGAGCAAGCTGCTCGAGATCGCGGAACAGCAGTACGCCGAGCCGCGGGTCATGTCGTGGCTCCAACGGCTCGATCCCTATGTGACGTTCCAGAACGTCGAAGATGTCTGGGAGGCGCTCGGTGGCCGTCACGAGGAGCGCGAGCACCGACCGATCGAGACCGGAGCAGCGCCGCCAGAGCAGCGGCCGTCGCCTTCACTTGCTGCTCAGGCCGCAGGACTCGGCAAGGCTGCGATCGAAACTGGCGTGGGCTTCGCGGTTGCGGGCGTCACGAATGTGGCGCAACGCGTGCGACGGATGGTGAGTTAGGACTCGCTCGTGAAGTGGTCGGTCAGACCGGTGATCTCCAGGAGTCGCGTCACCGGTTCGCTCGGGTTGCGCAGCATCAACTCCCCTTGCGCGTCGGTGAGACGCCGCTGAGCGGTGAGGATCGCGCGGAGTCCTGACGAGTCGAGGAACGCCGTCTCCGACAAGTCGAGTACGACCAGCTTCGAGTTGTCGCGCAGCAACCTCGCGATCTGTTCGTCGAGGCCAGGGGCTGAATAGGCGTCGAGCTCGCCCCGGATGGTGACCACCGCCCGATCGCCTTCCCGCTTCATCGACAAGACCAACTCCGGCCCGACCATCTGCTCATCCACGCGCCGCGTCCTCCAGCTCTGCACCGGTGCTCCAGTCAATACCCTGGCGCCCCTCGAGGAAACCCGGGGGCGTTTTGCTCCGCAACGGCGAGGGCACACCGCTGCCATGAAGGGGCCTCCGCTCTGGGAGATCTGCCTTCGGCTGGTGCTCGCCGCCGTGCTCGGTGCGGCCATCGGTGCCGAGCGCGAGTCCGGCGGCCAGGACGCCGGGCTGCGCACCCATCTGATGCTTTCGCTCGGCGCGGCGATCTTCGGCGTCATCTCCGTCGGCGCGTGGGACAGCTTCATCACGTCGAGACCGACGAACGTCACCGTCGACGTCAGCCGCGTCGCGTCGTACGTGGCCGCGGGCATTGGCTTTCTCGGGGGAGGGGCAATCCTCAAGTCCTCCGGCGGTGTCCGGGGCATGACGACGGCGGCGTCGTTGTGGGTGGTCGCCGGGGTGGGTCTCGCGGCCGGACTCGGTATGTGGGTCGCGGCGGTCGTGGCCACCGGCATCGCCCTCCTGTCGCTCGTCGGCCTGAGGCCAGTTCGAAATGTCGTACGGCGCGCGAGCCGAGGGAAGGACGGCGACATGACGGTCGTCCTGCGGAGCGGAGCGTCACCCGCGAGCGTCCTGCGCGAGCTCGAGTCGGGAGCGACGAGGCCGACGGAACTGCACGCCGGTCCCGGTGACAACGGCATCGTCGAGGTCGTCGTGCGGTACGACCCGCTCGAGCGGGACGCACTGGGCGAGATCGCCTCGCGTATGTCGAAGCTCGACGAGGTCAGCGAGGTTCACGTTTCGCGCGAGTGAGACGTCGCGCGCTCGAGAACTCAGAGCTCGAGGGCTGCGAGGGCATCGTCGAGGCCGTCGCGCAGTGGCACCGCTTCGTCGAGCTTGGTGAGGATGAGGACGCGCCGCACCAGGGCCGCTTCGGAGACCATCAGGACGAGTCGCTGCCGCCGGGCTCGCAAGCGCTCTGCGAGGTCGAACAGCAGACGCACGCCGCTGCTGTCGAGATAGGTCGTCTGCGTGAGGTCGAGCACGACGCCGCGCGCTTCCGGCGGGACGACGCGGACGATCTCGGCTCGAACACTCTCGGAATTGGAGAGATCGATTTCCCCGCGAAGGTGAACGACGGGGCCGGCGTCGCGCAGGTCGATGACGACGTCGGCGAGATTCACTCGCGAACCGACGTCGTCCCCGCGGCCCGCGACAGCGCGGCCGCTCTCTTCACGGGATGCGACCTTCACCACGCTGCTGTGCTCCACGCTTGCCGTCCACGCGCGCCTCCCGATAGCTGCTGCCAGTCCTGCGGGCGTGTACCCCGTTCGGCGATCTCTCACGCCCGGTGATGTCGACCGGCCCGCCAATGTGCAGCGATCACGCGGCACGCCGCCGAACGCGGCCCGCGGGTGCGGGGCGAAGCAGCGCCAACAGTTTGCACTCTTCGGCGACCAATTGGGCGCTTCCCCGGGCGGGCGCGGCCTCCCAGCGGTCGGCCAGTGATCCGTCCTTGTACCACTCGATGACGCTGGGATGGATGTAGCTCGAGCGGCAGACGGCCGGCGTGTTGCCGAGATGGTCGGACACGACCTCGCACACGCGGCTGACGGCTCGAGACGCCATGCGCTCCGACCGGGGCGACGGCAGCGCGGCAAACGCGACGGTCGCCAACAACGTGCCGACCCACGTGCGGAAGTCCTTGGCGGTGACCGGCGCGCCTGTGGTCTGACGCAGACACTCGTTGACGTCCGTCGAAGAGATCGGGCGCACATCGCCGTCGTCGCTGACGTACTGGAACAGCGTCTGACCGGGCAGATCCTGCGAGCGCCTCACGATGGCGCGCAGCCGCCGGTCCTGGATCTCGACGTCGGTACCGCGCCCATGCTTGCCGCGGAAGACCAAGCGCACGCCGGCCGAGGTGAATCGTGCGTGGCGGTCGCGCAGAGTCGTCAGGCCGTACGAGCCGTTCGAACGCGCGTATTCCTCGTTGCCGACTCGAATCAGGGTGGCTTCGAGCAGTCGCACGACCGTCGCGACAACTTTCTCCTTGGGCAGGCCGGGAAGGCTCAAGTCGCGGCTGACTCGTCGCCGGATGCCGGGCAGCGTGTTCCCGAACTCCCAGAGACGCTCGAACTTCGACTCGTCGCGGAGTGCTCGAAACCTGCGGTGATATCGGTACTGCTTGCGGCCCTTGGCATCTCGGCCCGTCGCCTGCAGATGCCCGTGCGAGTCGCTGCAGATCCACACATCGGTCCAGGCCGGGGGAACGGCGAGCGCCCTGATGCGCGCCAGCGTCTCCCCGTCCGCGACGCGTCGGCCGTCCGGCGCGAGATAGACGAAGCCTTTGCCGGCCCGACGTCGCCGGATCCCCGGGGGTGCAGTCCGTGCTCCATGCGAGCTCGGCCGGAATCTCGTCGATCGCCGCCGCCATCAGCGCTTCGGCTATCCAGCGCGCTCGTCGGATCCGGACTCGCGCAACTGCTCGGCGACCGTATCCCGCACCTGCTCGCTCATCTTCCCGGTCGTTTCCTCTGCCGCGACGTGAGCTGCTTCGCGCACGTGGTCCTGGAGTCGCTTGATCTGTTTCTCCGGAAGATCCTCGAGTCCGGCGAGTGCGGAGTCCGCGCCCTTGAGCGCGACCAGTACCTCATCGAGTTTCACGTGCAGGGCGCGTTCGTCGCGGTTTTGCGTGCTCTGGATCACGAACACCATGACGAACGTCACCAGCGTCGTGAAGGTGTTGATGATCAGCTGCCAGGTATCGGAAAACCCGAACAGCGGACCGCTGACGGCCCACACCAGGATGATGAAGAGCGCGACGAGAATCGCCCAGACCGACCCGGCCCACGTCGTCAACGCGCCGATGATCGACACGCCGAGGTTGGTCTTGCCCTCGGCCGAATGTGAACCGCTGTCGTGCGGCGCGTCAGCCATCGAGCCCCCGGGGTTGCCGAGGCCGGCGCATCCGCGAGAGGCCACGGCGCGCCAACTGGGACGCACCGTCGGCGTGGGTCACGCAGCCCCAGAACGACGCGCACACACCGACAAAGGCGAGCCACGCCGAAAGCGGGAAGGTTGCGATGGTGAGCGCGACCCCTGCGGGGATGGCCACCGCACCGACGACCGAACGGCGGCGCCGCCACGAGTTGCGCCACACCGCGCGGCGAGTACCCCCCAGCCGCGCGGCGAGCCGCGGATCACTGGCTTCGAGGTCAGCCGTGATCTCGTCGAGCACCCTTCGCTCGCGGTCGGTCAACACGCGCGCAAAATGCCCCGCGGTCGAGCGCTTCAAACGTCGACGCGGCACACCGCCGGGCCGGCGGGGGGCGCGGGCCGGGCGGGCGAGTACCCGCGCACCCCCGGCCGGCGAGAGTCCGGCGCCGCCTGGGGGTTGGGGGGTTGGTGTGCGGTCAGCCGGACCGGACGCGCGCCTCCAGTGAACCACCTCGGATCCCTCTGTCGAGGGTGAATGGAAGGGTGGTTCGCCGTTTGTCGGGCGTCCCTCGCGGGAACGCCGGGACGGGCGTCTTCGAGGAACGGTCGACATGCGAATGATCACGACGCCGGCGCGCTGAACCATGCTCGAGATCGGCACGTCCGGGTGGCAGTACCGCCACTGGCGCGGCCGCCTGTACCCGACAGCGGTTCCCAGCACCCGCTGGCTGGAGTACTACGCGGCGCGCTTTTCGACGGTCGAAGTCAACAACACCTTCTATCGGCTACCGCAGCCTTCGACGTTCGGCGAGTGGGCGCGGCGCGTGCCCGACGATTTCGTCTTCGCGATCAAGGCCAGCGGTTACCTCACGCACTACCGGCGACTTCGCGAGCCGGCCGAGCCCGTCGAGCGGCTGTTGACGCACGCCTCGAAGCTCGGTTCGCATCTCGGGCCGGTGCTCTTGCAACTCCCGCCCGATCTGCGCGTCGAACCGCAGCGGCTGGACGCAACCCTGCGAGCGTTCGGGGGTCGGGTACGCGTCGCGGTCGAGCCGCGGCATCACTCGTGGTTCTGCGAGGAGATCCGAGAGGTGCTGGTGCGTCACCGCGCCGCGTTGTGCTTCGCTGATCGCGGCTCGCGCGTGCTCACGCCGATGTGGCGAACTGCCGATTGGCTCTACGTGCGATTCCATTTCGGGACGGCGGCACCGCGGCCGTGTTACGGACGCCGAGCGCTGACGTCGTGGGTTACCCGTCTGCGCGGCGTCGAGGGCGGCGCCGACGATGGATACGCCTACTTCAACAACGATGGCGAAGGATGTGCCGCGCGCGACGCAATCGTTCTCGCGCGCCTCGCCGGGCGCGAAGGCATCCGCGTCTCACGCGTGCCGGACCTGCGCGAGGTCGCGGTCGGCGACGAGCCGTCTCCTAGCGAGGCACTTCGCGCGTGACGTCGTGCGGATCTCGGTCGGGTCGCGTGCCGCGGTACGTCGGTTGGCGAATGCCGCCACCCGCGGTCCACTCCGTGAAGCGCACCTCCACCACCAGCTCGGGCTCGACCCATCGTGCGGCCTTCGGCGGAGCGCCGACCGCGAACGGCGATGTCGAGCGTTCGAGCGACGCGAATTGCTCCTCCAACCGTGCGATCTCGGCTTGCGAGAGACCACTGCCGACGCGACCGGCGTACTGCAGCGCGCCGTCCTGGTAATAGCCGACGAGGAGCGACCCAATGCTGCCGGTGCGCCCGCCTTCGCCGGGCTGCCAGCCGCCGACGACGAACTCCTGCTCGAGGTGGTGCTTGATCTTCAGCCACGCGGGTGATCGCCGCCCCGGCTCGTAGCGGCTGTCGAGCCGCTTGGCGACGAGTCCTTCGAGACCGAACCGCCTGCTCACCTCGAGCGTCGCCGCGCTGTCGCCGACCTCGTTCGGCGGTGTCTGCCACGACGGTCCCGTGAGGTTGAGCGCGGTGAGCCGCGCCCGGCGCTCCGCGTACGGCAAATCCATCGTCGAATGGCCGTCGAGCCACAGGAGATCGAACAAGATGTAGACGACCGGCACGTCACGCGCGAGGCGGCGGATCGCCGATTCGTTGTCGACATGCATGCGCTGTTGCAGACGTTCGAAGCTCGGACGGCTCGCGTCGTCGAAGGCCACGATTTCTCCGTCGAGCACCGCGTCTCGTGCGCCGAGCGCCTCTCCCAGCTTGCGCAGTTCCGGATACCGGCGCGTCACGTCGTTGCCCTTGCGTGTGAGAAAGCGCACGCGACCGCCGTCGATGTACGCGAGCGCGCGGATTCCGTCCCACTTGAGCTCGGTCGCCCACCCCTCAGCCGTGGGCGCCTGAGCCGTGAGCGTCGCGTACATCGGCCGCAGATTCTCTGGGGGTGCGGCGCGCTCCGGATCTTGCGGCGGATCCATGCGGTGGATCATCCAGTCGTCGCCACGCGTCTGGAACAACACGTATCGGCCGCGGACGCGTTCACCGTGCAGCGTCACTTGCACTTCGCGGTCGGTCCATTTGTGGATGTCGTAGGTGCCCGTGTCCCAGACGTGCATTGATCCGGCGCCGTATTGGCCGGCCGGGATGTCGCCCTCGAAGCGAAGGTATTCGAGGGGATGGTCCTCGGTGTGGACCGCGAGATGATTCCGCTTGGGGTCGGCGGGAATACCGCGCGGAACCGCCCACGAGACGAGCACGCCGTCGTGTTCCAGGCGCAGGTCCCAATGCAGCGCGCGTGCATGGTGCTCCTGGACGACGAAGTAGCGGCCTTCGCCGGAAGGCTGTGGTGTCGCGCCGGCCGGCTCCGGAGTTTCGGTGAAGTCGCGTTTGCCGCGGTAGGAGCGGAGAGGCTGCTCCTGCTTGCGCGCCATCGGCTCACGGTACTCATTCACGGTTCTCGTCGACGCCGCTCTTCGTCCACTCGTAGCATCACGCAACGGAGGCGCTGAGCATCGGTCTCGGCGAGCACGATGCCCGATGCCGTCGTCATAGGTTCCGGGCCGAACGGATTGGTCGCCGCCAATCTTCTCGTCGACCGCGGCTGGGACGTCGTCGTGTTGGAGGCGTCGTCGGAGCCTGGTGGTGCCGTTCGTTCGGCGGAGTTGATCGAACCCGGCTTCGTCAACGACGTCTTCAGCGCGTTCTATCCGCTCGCGGCGGCATCAACCGTCATGCGGCAACTCCATCTCGAGAACTACGGCTTGCGTTGGCGACGCGCGCCGCTGGTGCTCGCGCATCCATCCAGGGATGGAACGTGCCCCATCCTTTCGCCCGACATCGACGAAACGTCCGCGTCGCTCGACACGTTCGCGCCCGGAGACGGCGACGCATGGCGCGCGCTGTACGACCGTTGGCAGCAGCTCGAAGACGGACTCCTCGAGGGTTTGTTCACCCCGATCCCGCCGCTGCGCGCGTCGGCGCGGCTTGCGTGGGCGGCTCGCGGCGATGCGTTGCGCATCGCTCGATTCGCGCTGCTGCCCGTTCGGCGCCTGGGTCAGGAGGAGTTCGCGTCGGAGCAAGCACGCCGCCTCCTCGCCGGTGTCGCGCTGCATGCCGACCTCTCGCCCGACGACGTTCTGAGCGGGTTCTTCGGATGGATCTTGTGCAGCATCGGGCAAGAGATCGGATGGCCGGTGCCGGAAGGCGGCTCGGGCTCGCTGACTGCTGCGCTGATCGTCCGGCTCGAAGCGTACGGCGGGCACGTCGAGTGCAACGCCGCGGCGGAGCGCATCGTCGTGCGTGACGGACGTGCCGTCGCCGTGCGGTCGCGCGGTGGTGAGATACCGGCGCGCCGAGCGGTGCTCGCCGACGTCGACGCTCCTACTCTGTTGCTGGGCCTCGTCGGCGCAGAGCATCTTCCTTATCGCGTCGTCGAGGATCTGCGCCGGTTCACGTGGGACGACGGCGTCTTCAAGGTGGACTGGAACCTCGACGGGTCCGTTCCGTGGGACGCGCCGAATGCGCGTCGGGCCGGCACGGTGCACGTGGTCGAAAGTGTCGACGAGCTCACCGAAAGCCACTCGCAGATCCGCCGCGGGCTGCTGCCGGCGAAACCGTTCCTGATCATGGGTCAGCAATCGATGACCGATCCGACACGCATGCCGGCCGGTCGCGAAACCGCCTGGGCCTACACCCATGTGCCGCGCGAGCTTCGCGGCGACGCGGCTGGGTCGATTCCCCTGCCCTTCGACGAGAGCGCGCACGAGCGGCTGGCTGATCGCATGCAGGAGCGCATCGAAGAGCTCGCGCCGGGATTCGTTTCGTCGATCCGAGGGCGCCATGTGATGGCACCGTCCGACTTGCAACGGCGCAACCCGAATCTCGTCGGTGGTGCGATCAACGGCGGGACGGCCCAGCTGTTCCAGCAGCTGGTGTTCCGTCCGTATCCCGGGCTCGGCCGTGCGGAAACTCCGATCCGCAGCCTCTATCTCGCGTCGTCGAGCGCGCACCCCGGCGGTGGCGTGCACGGCGCGTGCGGCTCCAACGCGGCCCGGGCTGCGGTGGCCCACGACCGGGTGCGGCGGCTCTTCGGCTTTCGCTGACCTCGCGCGTCACTCGAACGCAGGAATCGCGCCACCATCTTGCAACCGGGGCGCGGGAGGCTCGGCCCATGGTCGCGACGCACCTTCGCAAACGTGGGTCGTTCGGCGTCTGGGATGACGGCCGGCTCGGTGGACGGTCGCACATCGACGACGACGAGCTGCGGGGTCTGGCCAACTATCTCGCCGCCGCGGTGGTCGCGCAGCTCGTCCCTGCCGACGCCGCAGCAGGCGAGCTGGCCGAGTGGGCGGGACAGGACCGGGTGACGCTCCTCCGCGCCGCTCGGCGAAGTGATACGACGAATGGCGCTCCGGATGTCGGCTCACGCCTGCTGGCCCGGGCGGCGTTGCTGCTGCGCGAGAGGGAGTGACGCCGAGCGCGAAAAAAGCCCGGTGGGAACGCCGGGGCCGGGCGGCTATCCCCGGCGTTCCCGTACCGGTGCTGCAGGGGGCCCGAGCACGCCGTGCGGGGGGCGGCGCCCCGGACCCAACCGTGGGTTACCCCTGCGATGACGGATCACAAACGCAGGAGCCGAGATTTTTTTGGCGACTCGCGATTCGGCCGGTCAACGGGCGCAATCGATCCCGGTCGGTCGCCGCCAAACCGCCGCAAAATCGCACTAAAGCGTTGAAAACCACCACAGAAGCCGTCCCGGATTCGCCTCGTGTGGAAGCGTCAGAGGAGCTCGACGCGCAGCACCTGCGTCCGGGCAATCGACCGATCTCTCGTTTCGGTGAGGCTCGTGCGGCGAGGATCGTTCATGAACTCGTCCAGCGCGGCGTCAGACGGAAACTCGAGAAGCTGGACCTCGAGCGGTTCGCCAGGTGATCCGCCGGCGCGAGCGCGTTGCACCACTCGTCCTCCATGTTCGGGCACGAGTCGCAACACCTTGTCCTCGTACTCGATGAGTCCGGCCTCGTGACCCTCACGCGGCCAGAGAAGCACACACAACGTGAGGCTCATGCCGGCTCACCACCGACGGCTCGTTGCCTCATCCGTCACCGCTCTCGATCCGTGAGCCGCTGCACGAGACCGTCGAGGTCGGAGACGGTGACGGTGATCGCCGAATGCCCCTTTCGCCGCAGCGGCGAAGGAACCGGCTCACGAAAATGCACGCAGACTCCCGCGCGTCGATTGGTGCCGAACGTCAGTCCGTCGTCGACCATCGATCCCCTCGCACCGGCTGCGGTCCACCAGCGGTAGTTGCGCGTGATGTGAGCCTCCTCGATGTTCGAGAGTGGAGTTTCCACTCGGAGGAAGCCGAAGGTTGCCCGGAAGCTCTCGTCGTCGGTGATGGTGACGCCGTCCTTGCTCGGACGCAGCCCGAAAGGCAGCCAGAACGCGGCAAGCCGTTTGTCGACGGCGTAGGCGAAGAACTCGGCCATGTGGCCTCCTCGGCGCGAGAGCTCACTCGCTTCTCGCTCGTTCACGAGCCGTAGTTGGTCGTCTCTGCCAGGTCGGCGGCGCCTTTCATGAGATCGAGCACGATGGGGCCGAACGCCGTGAGCTTCTCATCGTCACCTGCGCGCTGAAACCCTTGTTCGAGCACGACCGCGAGCTTCCATTTGGCGAGGATCACGTAGTAGTCGATGTCATCCACTTGACGCCCGGAAACCTCGGCATAGTGCGCGACAACTTGCGACCGAGATGGCATCCCCGCCATGTCGACGTAGCTCGATCCCGCGGCGGCGGCCGCGTCCGGGTCGTCCGGCCATCCCTGGATCATCCAACCGAGGTCGAGCTTCGGGTCGCCGACGGTTCCCATCTCCCAGTCGACGATCGCGGCAAGTTGCGCCGGTGCTCCGTAGTGGTACATGACGTTCGCGAACTGGTAGTCGCCGTGCATGAGGCCGGGGATGTAGTCCAGGGGTCGGTGCGAGCGCAGCCATGCGGCGGCGACGTCGAAGCCCGGCAGCTCACGTCCTTTGATGCGTTCGAGGAAGCTGGTCCAGCGGTCGACCTGGCGTTCGTGGAAGCCGTCTGGGCGGCCGAGGTCATGCAGTCCCTTCGCCTGCCAGTCAACCTTCGACAGCAGCGCGATGCCTTCGGCGAGCTGATACGCGAGCCCTGCACGTGTGTTCAGATCGGTGTCGAACGGTGGCGGCCATCGCCGTTCGACCATGCCCATCGGAGACCAACCGTCGACGAAACCCATCAGATAGAACGTGCGTCCGAGGATTTCAGAGGCTTCGCACACGGCGATCGCCTCGGTGTGCGGCACGTCCGTGCCGTCGAGCGCTTCGATGATGCGCCACTCGCGCACGATCCCGTCGTCGCGCGGCGCCGGCGCGGAAGGCGGCGGAATGCGCAATGCGCAATGCAACTCGCCGCGGCGGATGTCGTAGATCTCGTTCTGTGATCCGCCCGCGATGAATCGGTGCTCGATCGGTTCTCCTTTGCCGGCGAGCCCGATAACGTCCATCCACTCGGCGAGCCGTTCGATGTTGATGCCCATGGGCGCTCCGGCTCCAGCTCCCCTCCGGTCGCTTCCGCCTCCCACGCGGCTCAAAGGTTGCCGACCTCGTGCTCGAGATAGTCGGCGAACCTCTCACGCGCCGCGGCGACGCGCTTGGGCAAGTGCTCAGTAGGCCAGATGTCGTCGCTCGGCCGGTAGTCGCGCAGGATCTGGCGCGCGACGGTGACCTTGTGCACCTCGGTCGGGCCGTCGGCGAGGCCGAGCACGCTCGCGGCCAGGAGCATCCCAGAGAACGGCATCTCGTTGCTCACGCCGAGTGCGCCGTGCACCTGCATCGCGCGTTGTGCGATGTCGTGCAAGACATCCGGCATGAGGACTTTGACCGCGGCGATGTCCTTGCGGACCTTCCGATAGTCGTTGTGCTTGTCGATCGACCACGCCGTATAGAGCACGAACAGCCGGAACTGCATCAGCTGCGCGTACGAATCGGCGATGTAGCCCTGCACGAACTGCTTGTCGGCGAGCAGGCTGCCTTGGGTCTCGCGGCTGAGCGCGCGTTCGCACATCATGTCGAACGCCTTCTTCGCCATCCCGATGGTGCGCATCGCATGATGGATGCGTCCGCCGCCGAGGCGGGTCTGGGCGATGGCGAACGCTTGGCCTTCGCCGCCCAACAGCGCGTGAGCCGGAACGCGCACGTCTTCGTAGTGAATGAGCGCGTGTGACCCATGGCCCAGGGGCTCGCCGCCGAGACCGAGGTTGCGCTCGATGTTGACGCCCGGCGTGTCGGTCGGGACGAGAAACATCGACATGCCTTTGTACGGGCTCACGTCCGGGTTCGAGACGGCCATCACGATGAGGAACGACGCCGTCTTCGCGTTCGACGAGAAGAACTTCCACCCGTTGATCACCCACTCGTCGCCGTCCTTGACCGCACGCGTCTTGAACATCGTGGGATCCGCGCCCGCGTGCGGCTCGGTCATCGAGTAGCACGAGAACATCTCGCCCTCGAGGAGCGGATGCAAGTACCGCTCCTTCTGCTCCGGTGTGCCGTAGTGGGCGATGATTTCCGCGTTGCCGGTATCAGGCGCCTGACAACCGAAGATGATCGGTGCCCATTGCGACCGACCGAGGATCTCGTTCAGCAGCGACAGCTTCAGCTGCCCGTGACCCTTGCCGCCGAGCTCGGGTCCGAGGTGCGTGGCCCAGAGGTCATGCCGGCGCACCTCGTCTTTGAGGGGGTCGATGACCTGGCGCAGCTTCTTGTCGGGCGGCGTGAACTGCAATCCGTTGAAGACGAGATCGAGCGGCTCGACCTCGTCGCGCACGAAGGCATCGGCCCAGTCGAGCTGTGCTTGGTACTCCGGGTCGGTCTCGAAATCCCACGCCATGGCTTCCCCTCTCGGCTTCCCCTCTCGACTGGCGCAGAATAGAGTTCTGGCAATGGAGAATTCAATTCTGCCACGAGCTGTCGGCAGTTCCGACGGCCTCGCCGATCGAATCGCGCAGCGAACTCTGGCCAAACGCGGCGCGAGTTACGCGAACGAAGTGCGGCGACTGCTCGACGCCGGCCTCGATGTCATGCGCAGTTGCGGCACCGACTCACGCCCGCGCGTGAGCGACATCGTCGCGGCCGCCGGGCTTTCCAACGACGCGTTCTACCGGCATTTTCCGTCGAAGGACGCGCTCGTCGCCGCGATCCTCGAGGACGGCGCGCAACGGCTCCACGGCTACCTCGCGCACCAGATGGCGAAAGAGTCGACTCCGGAGCGCAAGGTGCGACGGTGGGTCGAGGGTGTGCTGTCGCAAGCTGCCGACGAAGAGATCGCAGCGACAACCTTTGCCGTGCTCTGGAATGCGGGAAGCGCGGGCGACGGGCTCGCGTCCGGGCATTCCTCCATCAACGCGCCGCTTGCGACGTTGCTGCGCGAACCTTTCGCCGCGCTGGGCAGCGCACATCCGGATCTCGACGCGTCGCTCGCCGCGCACGCCGTCATCGGGCAACTCTCCGATTACCTCCGTCGCCGCGTGCGTCCGACGCGTGCGGCGACGGACCGCATCGTCGCGTTCTGCCTGCGCGCCGGCGCTCACCCCGACTGAATGTGCGACGGCGGTGCCATTTTGCCATCAGAGTCGAATTCCCGTCGGTTTCCCGGGTGTTTCCTCATCAAAGTCGAATTCCCCGCGGCGTTGGTCTCGCGGCTGAGCACGGAGAACGCACTGGTTCTCACGCGCGGTCGCGATCGGCCGAGCGGGTGACGGGAATCGAACCCGCATCACCAGCTTGGAAGGCTGGTGCTCTAGCCATTGAGCTACACCCGCGGAGCCGCCAACGATATCGGTCGGTCCGCAGGCGGCCGCTTGTACGGATTTGCCCTGTTGCGGCTCGGCGTCAAGGCGTCCAGCGCGGGGCACGACGCCGCTTCTCCGCCGGGCGGCCGGATACACTCGTGTCCTCCGGTTGTCGGCTGCTTCGCCCTGAAACCCGCGAACGGCCTCGTTCTTCGGTTCGAGACCTCGTATGCCTCGCGGGTGTGAAGTACACGTGTCGACGGATGTGGTCACAGGCGCTCCGCTCCTGCGCGTCATCGGTGAGGTCGACGCCGCCACTGCCGACATCTTTCAGGACGCCCTCTCGAGTGTCATCCCGAACGACGGCACGACGGTCGTCGTGGACCTCTCGGACGTCGACTTCATGTCCGCGGCGGGACTGCGCATCCTGCTCGATGCCAACTCGCGATGGGTTGCCTCCGGGCGCTCTTTGGTTCTGCGCACTCCGTCGTCCGGCGTGTTGCTGGTGCTGAGAGCCGCCGGCGTGGAGCATCTCTTCGAGATCGATTTCGGCGACGCGACAACTACTCCTGGACGCTGATCGGGCCGTCGCCGATCATGGGCCGCATCGATCTCGACTCGCTCCGCCCCGTGATCGCCGATCTGCAAGTCGGCGAGGCAGACCGCGATCTCGACGCCGCGCTCGACGACGTGGCGCGCGCGGCCGCCGACGCGTTCGCGATCACCGGATGCGGGATCATGTTCCTCGACGATTCGAACGTGCTCCGATACGCAGCCTCTTCGGATGAGCCGGGCCGGATACTCGAGAAGGCACAGGAAGAGCTCGGACACGGACCGTGCGTCGACTCGCTCTTGCTCAACACGCCGATCGCGACCAACGATGTCTGCGCCGACGATCGCTGGCCGGGGCTTGCCGACCACGTCGCGCCGGTCGGCGTCCGTGCCGTGCTCGGTGTCCCCATTCGCGCCGGTGGAGGTGCCGTCGGATCGATCAACGTCTATCGCGACGCGCCGCACAACTGGGATGAGAGCGAGACGCAGGCGTTGCTCGCCTTCAACACTCTCGTGGAGTCCCTCGTGGGCAGCGCACTGCTTGCGCAACAACGTGGCCGTACCGCGCAACAGTTGCAGTACGCGCTCGACAATCGCGTCATGATCGAACGCGCGATCGGCGTGATCATGGGACGGCACAACAGTCTCGACTCCGTCGCCGCGTTCGGCGAGCTCCGCCAACGCGCCCGCAACCAGCGTCGACGGGTGGGCGACATCGCAGCGGACATTCTCGCGGGCCGCCTCGAGATGTGATGACGGCGGTTTCCGTCCTCAGGGACACGCCTTGGGCAGCCGATGCTCTCTGCACGGCGCCGAAGGAGGTCGCCCGGATGGTGCAGTGCCCTCGCTGCAGTTACCTCATCCCTGAGACGTGGTCGTCCTGCACGCGCTGCGGCGCGGCGTTGACCGCGGACGCACCCGCTCCGGATCCGTTCGCGTACACCGCGCCGACACGTTGGTCACCGCCCGCGGATCACGCCGGCGTCGTGATCACCACTGCACCCGAGGTGGATTGGTGGCGCCAGCCGGCGACGTCGCTCATCGCGACCGGGGTCGGTTTCGTGCTCGTCCTCACTGCGGTCTTCGCGCTCTCCTGGATGCACGTCGGCGCCGGGATTTTCCACGTCGACCTGTCGTACAAGCAGATGCAAGACCTCCTCAGCTCGCGCGACTTCTTCTCACGCGTCGCGCTCGACCTCGGACCGCTCATCCTGCTCGCTGACCTCGTGCTCGTCGGGTGGCAGCTCGCCGCGCGCGGAAGGATCGGGATGGAAGCGGCGGCCGCTCCGATCGGTCTCGCGTGCCTCGACCTCTACGTCGCCGCGCAGATCCACGGGTTTGCCGGCACGGTGAACGGCGATCTCGGCGCGAGCGCCTTCGGAATTCACGCCGGCGTCGGAATCGGCCCGTGGGTCTGCCTACTAGGGTGCGCGTGCCTCATCGTCGGCGCGCTCACCGGCTCACCGGTGACGCTTTCGAGTCGGGGAGGGGGGATTTGAACCCCCGACCGCCAGCTCCCAAAGCTGGTGCGCTACCACTGCGCCACTCCCCGGGCAACGCTTCGCCATCAGGCTACCGGGACGTGCGAATCTGACGGCGTGGAGTTCCCGCTGCTCTTCTCGCCGCTGCGGATCGGTCCGGTCGAGTCACGCAACCGCGTCGTGTGCGGCGCCCACTTCACGATGTTCACCGAGCCGAATGCCGTCTACGGCGAGCCCGGCTTTTATGGCGAACGGTACGGGCGCTACCTCGCGGAGTTCGCGCGCGGCGGCGTCGGAGTAGTCATCGCGGGCCAAGCCCAGGTGCATCCGACGACCGCGTATCAGATGCACAACAACGCGTCGGTCTGGGATCGCGCGTGCGTGCCTCACCTACGCCGTGTGAGTGAGCAGGTACACGAGCATGGCGCGCTCGCGTTCTTGCAGCTCGCGCACAACGGCGGTGTGAACCATGCCAGCTGGTCGCGGTTGCCGGTGTGGTCGGCGGCCGGTGTCGCCAACCACATGGAGGCCTCGAAACCCATCGAGCTGCACGAGATCCGTGAGGTCGTCGACGCCTTCGCTCGGAGCGCGCGAAATGCCATCGACGCGGGCTTCGACGGCATCGAGGTGCATGGCGCGCACGGGTATCTCATCCACGAGTTCCTGTCGCCGAAGAGCAACCGGCGCACGGACGAGTACGGAGGATCACTCGACGGTCGCATGCGGTTCTGCGTCGAAGTGCTCGAGGCAGTCCGTACCGCGGTGGGATCGGATGCTGCTGTGGGCATCAGGCTCGTCGGCGACGAAGAAGGTCACGACGACGAGTCGCTGCAGTCCGACGACTGCGCCGAGATCGCGGCGCGACTGACGTCATCGGGCCTCGTCGACTTCGTGAACGTCAGCGTCGGCACCTCCGGCGTCGGCATGGTCCGACCGATGTACTCGCCCCATCTGCTCGGCGTGCGCGCGACCGCGATCGTGAAGAAGGCCGTGAACGACGTGCCTGTCTTCGCGGTCCATCGCATCCTCACGCCGGGCGAAGCCGAGGGCATCCTCGAGCGCGGCGAGGCGGACGCGATCACGGTCGTTCGGGCGCTGATCGCCGATCCTGAATGGGCCGTGAAGGCACGGGAGGGCCGCGCCGCCGAGATCCGGCCGTGTACGGGATGCAATCAAGGGTGCTACGGCAACCTCACGCAGGGCTATCCGATCACGTGCGTTACGAACCCGGCAGTCGGCCGCGAGCGCATTCTCGGGTCGAACACGCTCGACCGCACGACATCACCCAAGCGCGTCCTGGTGATCGGCGGCGGTCCGGCCGGACTCGAGGCCGCATGGGTCGCGGCGGCGCGCGGTCACGATGTCGTGCTCCTAGAACGCGCGAAGGCATTGGGCGGCAAGATCCTGCTGGCCGCACAACTGCCGCAGCGCGCGGAGATGCTCGGGTTCGCGACCTGGCGCGCCGAGGAGTGCCAGCGGCGAGGTGTCGACATCCGGCTCGGCGTGAACGCCGGCGTCGACGCGGTTCGCGATCTCCGTCCGGACAGCGTCATCATCGCGACCGGTGGTCGCGCAACGGTCGACGCTCCGGCGAAGTCGCATCCGATGCCGATCGACGGCTTCGAGCAACCATGGGTCATCGACCACGAGGCTGCGTTGACGCGCGCACACGCGCTCGGAGCGCGCGTCGTCGTGCTCGACGCGATCGGTGACATCCAGGGCATCGGCATCGGTCACTACCTTGCCGAGCAAGGCCGCAGCGTGACGGTCGTGTCGCCCATGTCGTCGCCCCTGTTGCTCGACGCCGAGACGCTGCAGAAGGCACTGCCGCGCGCGGTGCGAGCAGGGGTGACGTGGAGACCCAATACGGTGCTGCTGTCCATCGGCGACCACGAGGTCACGCTCGTCGATGTTCTCTCCCACGCCATCGACACGATGCCGGTCGATCATGTCGTCATACGCACGCACGGTGTCGCGGACGACGAGCTGTACCACGTGCTCCGCGACGAGTTCGCCGACGTTCGACGCGTTGGCGACGCCGTCGTCCCGCGCTGGGCCGATCGCGCGATCTTCGACGGCCACATGGCCGGCCGCGCGATCTAACTCTGACCCTTCGTCCAACTCGAGGGTGGCTTGTCCGCGACCTTCGGTGCTGCGCCAAAGAGGCGCGGCAGTTCGCCAACCACATCTTCGGCCGTCCATCCCGCGTCGAACCGCTGCAGCATCTGGTCGACGCGCCAGGTTCCGACCCGCTCGATGATGCCACCGCGCACCTGGAACGTCTGGCCGGAGATCCACTCGGCGTCGGGGGATGCGAGGAAGCAGACGAACTCGCCGACGTGCACTGGATCTCGTGCGTCGAAGGTCATGCCACTGTCTCGTGCCTCGGCCTCTTGCCGAGCCATGCGCCATCCGATCCGTGCCAAGCGCGTGTTCGCGCCCGGCATGACGGTGTTGGCGGTGACGCCGTACGGCGCCATCTCCGTCGCGACCGCTTCGGTGAACGCGTTCACGCCTGCTTTGGCGGCGACGTAGTTCGATTGTCCGGCGCCGCCGTACAGCAAGAGCCCGGTCGCGGTATTGATGAGTCGCCCGTACGTGGCGCCGTTTCGTTTGGCTTCCGCGCGCCAATGACGGCATGCCGCGCGCGAGACCACGAAGGTTCCCCGTAGGTGAACCCGCACGACGTCGTCCCACTCGTCGTCGGAGAGATTGAAGACCATGCGGGCGCGGCCGAAGCCGGCGTTGTTCACCACGATGTCGAGCCGGCCCCAACGTTGTCGCGCGATGTCGACGAGTGTGTCGGCAACGTCCGCGTCTGCGATGTCGCCGCGGTGCCCGATCGCGTCGCCGCCTGCCGCCGCAATTTCCGCGACGACATCACCGGCCGGGTCGTCGTCGGTTGCCTCGCCCTCGGTGGTCACACCCGCGTCGTTGACGATCACCCGCGCGCCGTACGCGGCGAGTCGCAGCGCCTCCGCGCGGCCGATTCCGCGGCCGGCGCCGGTGACGATCGCCACTCGGTCCCGAAAATCGACCACGCGTCCTCCCGGACGCGCAGCGTAGGTCGGGTCGGGCACGGCAGACAGCCTCGATACACTCCATCCCTCTTATGCAGAGCACCGTCGAGCCGCTCGAGGGCAACAAGGTCAAGTTGCACGTCACCGTCCCGGCCGACGAATTCGAACGCGCGATCGACTCGGCGTTCCGCAAACTGGCTCGTGAAGTTCGCATCCCGGGATTTCGTCCCGGAAAGGCACCCAGACGTCTGCTCGAGGCGCGCTTCGGTACCGATGTCGCGCGCGACCAGGCGCTGCGCGACGCGCTGCCGGAGTATTACGTCGGCGCGGTCAGCGAGCATGACGTCGACGTGATCGCGATGCCCGAGATCGAGATCACCGCCGGTCAAGACGACGGTGACGTCGAATTCGATGCGGTCGTCGAGGTTCGTCCGCAGGTGACGCTCCTCGGGTACGACGAACTCCGCGTCGAGCTGCCGTGGACGCCGATCAGCGACGAGGACGTCGACCGCCAGGTCGACGCGCTGCGTGACCGGTTCGCCGACCTCGCCGACTCCGACGACCCGTTGGTCGACGACGCGTACGCCACCATCGACATCACCGGGTCGGTGAACGGCGAAGCGGTGGACGGTCTGACCGCCACCGACTTTCTGTACCGCGTCGGGTCCGGGATGGTCGTCGCCGAACTCGACGAGAACCTCTACGGCACGCGGCCCGGTGCGATCCTGCAGTTCGACGCCGAGCTCCCCGAGCGCTTCGGCGACCTCGGCGGTCAGACGGCGTCGTTCCGCGTCGTCGTCAAGGAAGCGAAGCGCAAGGTGCTGCCCGAGCTCACCGACGAGTGGGCGAGCGAGGCGAGCGAATTCGACACGGTCGACGAGCTGCGGGCGGACATCCGCGATCGCCTCGAGCTCATGCAGAAGCTGCAGGCGCAGATGGCTGTACGCGACAAGGTGTTGGAGGCGGCCGCCGACCTCGTCCCGATCGAACCGCCACAAGTGCTCGTCGACGACGAGACGCGCCGGCGCGTCGAAGACCTCCAGCACCGGCTCTCGCATCAGGGCGGCTCGATCGAGCAGTACCTGCAGGCGACGGGTCAGGACCCACAGTCTTTCGTCGACGAGGTGCGCACGGGCGCGGCACGCGCCGTGCTCGCGGACCTCGCGCTGCGCGCCGTCGTGGGCCAGGAGAAGATCGAGGTCGGCGATGACGAGGTACAGACGGAGATCGAGCGTCTCGCCGAGCGCGTCGGTGAGAAGCCGGAAAAGGTGCGCCGCGACCTCGACCGGAGGGGCGCGCTCGAGACGGTACGCTCTGACGTGGCGCGCGGAAAGGCGCTCGAGTTCTTGGTGGATCACGCGACTGTGGTCGATGAGTCCGGCAACGAGATGGACCTCACCGTGACTCCACCGACGGACGACAGCACGACCGACACCAACGATACGAACCACGAACGAGAGAGGGCCGAGGCGTGAGCGAACGTACGAACTCATGGCACGGTGCGCCCCGCGGTGAATACCTCCCGATCCCGAGATTCATCCAGGACACACCGCGCGGTCGCGTCGATTGGGATCCGTACTCGCGGCTTGCCAACGACCGAATCATCTTCCTGGGGACGCCGATCAACGACGAGGTCGCGAACCTCATCATCGCCCAGCTGTTGATCCTCGAGAGCGACGACCCTGACAAGGACGTCGTGATGTACATCAACTCGCCGGGCGGCGAGATCACCGGGTTGTTCGCGGTCTACGACACGATGCAGTACATCAAGCCCGACGTACAGACGATCTGCATCGGCCAGGCGGCGTCGGCCGCGGCGGTGCTGCTCGCGTCGGGAACCTCCGGCAAGCGCTTCATCCTGCCGCACGCCCGCGTGCTCATCCACCAGCCGCACGGCGGCGCGTCCGGACAAGCGGTCGACATCGAGATCCAGGCCAAAGAGATCATCCGCATGCGTGAGCTGCTGGACGAGGTCCTGGCCCACCACACGGGCCAACCGCTCGATCGGGTCCGCAAGGACACCGACCGTGACTTCATCATGAGCGGCACCGAAGCCCGCGACTACGGCATCGTCGACGAGGTCATCTCCAACCGGGAGCTGGCTGCAGTACCGTCGGCGGCAGGCACGAGCTGACGACGGCGCACCCAGGGGGAGAAGGGGGCTTCCGGTGGCGAAGTTCGGTGACGGCGGCGACCTGCTGAAGTGCTCCTTCTGCGGGAAGAGCCAGAAGCAGGTCAAGAAGCTGATTGCCGGTCCCGGCGTGTACATCTGCGACGAGTGCATCGATCTCTGCAACGAGATCATCGAAGAGGAGCTCTCGCAGAACACCGAGGTCCGTTTCGACGACCTGCCCAAGCCGCGCGAGATCTACGACTACCTGAACGACTACATCATCGGTCAGGAGCAGGCGAAGAAGATCCTCTCGGTCGCGGTCTACAACCACTACAAACGCGTGCAGGTCGGCGCGTACGGCGACCCCGACGTCGAACTGCAGAAGTCGAACATCTTGCTGATCGGCCCCACGGGTTGCGGCAAGACCCTGCTCGCACAGACGCTCGCGCGCATGCTCAAGGTTCCGTTCGCAATTGCGGACGCGACCGCGCTCACCGAAGCGGGCTACGTCGGCGAGGACGTCGAGAACATCCTCTTGAAGCTCATCCAGGCTGCCGACTACGACGTCAAGAAGGCCGAGACCGGCATCATCTACATCGACGAGATCGACAAGATCGCCCGCAAGGCCGAGAACCCGTCGATCACGCGCGACGTTTCCGGTGAAGGTGTCCAGCAGGCGCTGTTGAAGATCCTCGAAGGGACGACGGCGTCGGTGCCACCGCAGGGCGGCCGCAAGCACCCGCACCAAGAGTTCATCCAGATCGACACGACGAACATCCTGTTCATCTGTGGTGGCGCGTTCGCCGGTCTCGACAGGATCATCGAACAGCGTGTCGGCAATCGCGGCATCGGCTTCGGCGCCGACGTGCGCCGCGGCGACGAGCG